>DBAV01000119.1 GCA_002291875.1 Hyphomonadaceae bacterium UBA1001 | reverse complement strand
CCGCCGGAGCCCGCGCTTCCAAGCGCGGTTGTTTCCGCACGGCCGGGCTTGAAAGCCCGGGCTCCGGGGGAAGGCTGTTGCCGCACGGCCGGGCTCGCAAGACCGGGCGCCGGGGGAGGCTCTTGGCACGGGGCTTGCTGAGACCGGGCAAACCCTTCCGGAACTGTCCGGATCCAGAGGAAAGCCCCCGATGCGCAGGCCCGTCGCCGCCCTGATTTGCGTGACTTTCGCGGCCCTCGCCGCCGCGCCGTCCTTTGCCCAGACCGCCCAGCCACCCTTCGGCCACGAGTTCGAACGGCCGATCGGCTGGGCCTATGGCGAGGAAGACCAGCCGATCTCGGGCTCGACCCGCGACCGCAATGGCAACCGCGTCATCGTCGATGGCCGCATCGTGCTGGGGGACGACCTCACCACCCTGCCGCCGGGCCTGTGGAACATGAATGGCATGCTGTCGGGGGGCGACGGCTTTTCCGGCACGGGCCGCTTTGTCGGCACCAACACCGCCATCGGCAACCAGCTCAATGTCATCACCCAGGGGTCGAACAACACGGTCATCGTGAACTCGACCCAGATCAACAATGGCAACCAGATCGCCGTCCTCAACGGGGAGCTCGACCTCAATGACTGACCACCGCAATGCCCTGATGCGCACCGTGCGCCTGCCGGCCCTTGTCCTGGCCGGCGCCTTCGCGCTGACCGCGTGCGTGTCGCCGGTGGCAGGCCCCTCGACCGGCCTCTATGCCCGTCCGATCGGCAGTGCGCCCGTCACCGCCAACCCCACGCCCTATTCGGCCGCGCTGAACTGCATCGGCCAGTATGCGCTTGCCAATGGCCTGCGCACCCCGCGCATCGCGGTCGGCCGGATCATCGACTACACCGGCAAGAACGACGCCGAAGGCGGTCGCCGAATCACCCAGGGCGCCTCGCTGATGGCGATCTCGGCCTTCGCCAAGACCGGCGCGCGCATGGTCGAACGCTTCGACACCTCGGTCGCCGAACTCGAGCTGCGCTATGCCAACAACCGCCTGATCGGTGACGAGGGCGACGAAGAGTTCCGCCGCATCCTGGCCGGTTCGGTTCCCGGATCGGACTTCTATCTGGTCGGCGGCATCACCGAGATGAACTACAACATCCGGTCGGTCGGCGCGGACGGCTTTTTCGGCGACGTCGATCCCGACAATGCCAAGGGCACCTCGGGCGCCAAGCTCTATGTCATGAATGTCGGCATGGACCTGCGCCTGGTGGACACCCGCACCCTCGAGGTCGTGGACGTGGTGTCCTACCAGAAGCAGATCGTCGGCCGCGAGATCAGCCTCGGCGTGTTCTCGTTCTGGGACGACGTGGTCATCGACGTCGGCATCGGCGAGCGCGCCCAGGAGCCGATCCAGCTGGCCGTCCGCTCGATCGTCGAGCGCGCCGTCATCGAGATCATGGCGAACCTCTATGGTGTGTCGGGCCCCAGCGTCTGCACCGAGGCGATGGGCAGCGACCCGATCGGATCGGGCCGCACCTTCGGCGCCACCGGTGGCTTCGTGCCGGTCCATGGCACCGAGGACAACAACGCCGCGACCCGCGCCGAACCCAATCGCTGGAACGAACGGCGCGACGAGGACGTGCGCGCATCGAACCTGCGTGGCCGCCAGTTCTGATCCCCCGATCGCCGGAGACACCCGCCATGACCCGATCCATGCTCACCGTGTCCGCTGCCGCACTGGCGCTGCTGGCCGTCCCCGCCCATTCGGACGAGCGCCAGCCGATGCAGGTGCTGAACGGCCAGCTGCAGCTGGGTGACGTCTATGCCCGGATGAATTTGCACGTGGTCGACGCACGCACCGCCGCCGGCGGGGCCAGTGCGGTCGGCAATGCGGGCAGCGCCACCTCGTCGGGCGGCATCCTGGAGGTCCAGGCCAGCCAGCACCTGTCGGGCACGGTCGGCGCGCGCGTCGCCGCCGATGTCGAGGCCGTGTCAGAGGCCACCGTCACCAGCGCCACGGCCTTTGGCAATGCGGCCGCGACGGCCGCGTGCTGCGGCACCAACCGCACCGATCTGGAACAGGTCGCCAACGGCCACGCCAATGTCTATGCCCGCAATGATCTGCGCCTGCGCGGCGGCAATGGCGATGCGGCGGCGGCGTCGGCCGCGGTCGTGAATGCTGCCAATGTCGACGGCCGCAACGCCTTCATCGACTCCAGCGTGCGCCAGTATTCCAACCATTCGGTGCGCAGCTTCACCGGCATCCAGGCCGAAGTGGTCGAAGGCACCACGGTTGCCACCGCCTCGGCCACCGTGAATGCGGTGTCGTCGACCAACACGGATGCAACGCTGGATGGCCTGGTCGTCGACCAGCGGTCCGAGGGTGTCGAGGCGATCGCCACGGCCGACATCTATGCCGCCCGCTCGCGCGACATGGTGGCGGCCTCGGCGGCCACCGGCAACACCGCCAGTGCGCACACCACCAATGGCTTCAACCTGATCACCGCCACCCAGGACAACGCCGCCTATGTCCAGTCCGAAAGCTATGTGACGCTGGACGACTGGCGCGGGCTGACGGCCGTGTCTTCGCAGGCCATCGGCAACACCGTCACGGGCGGGGCCATCGGCTCGTCCTCGCTGACCGATGTCGAGCAGACCAACCGCAATGGCGTGGTCTCGGTGTCCAGCCTGCGCGGCATTGCGGGCGAGGGCGGGGTCGGCCTCGTGAACTCGGTGGCGATCGGCAATGCGGTCTCGGGCTTTGCCTGCGCCGATTGCGGCATCGACGTCGCGGCGACGGGCTTTGTGCGCCAGGTGAACGAGGGCAGCGTCTTTGCTCTGGGCGAGGCACGCACCGTCGGCGCCGACATTGTCGGTGCGGCCACCGCGATCGGCAACACCGCCACCTTCGCCGCGACCCGTCCAAGGCACTGATGCACCCCGGAGCGCGGGCCTCCGGGCCCGCATTTCCGCCGGTCGAGAACCTGAGCAGTATCGGAGCCCGGGCTTCCAAGCCCGGCTTGCGCGAACAACCGCGCTTGGAAGCGCGGGCTCCGGCGGGGCGTGTTTCGCCGGTCGAGAACCTGAAAAAAGCGCGACATCGGAGCCCGGGCTTCCAGGCCCGGTGTTGCGCGGACAACCGCGCTTGGAAGCGCGGGCTCCGGCCGGGCGTGCAAGCGGCGAAGAATTGTCGTGACAATGTCTGGCAGGGCTGGTATCCGGTGACTCCGTGTTCGAGGAGTCGCCGATGCCTTCTTCCGTCCGCTCGGAAAAGCTGGACCTGCGTCTGACGCCCGCCGCGAAACGTACGCTCCAGGCGGCCGCAATGGCGAAAGGGCGGTCGGTCAGCGAGTTCGTGCTGGAAAGCGCACTTGCCAACGCTGCCGAAGCCTTGCCGGACCGCTCGACCTTCCTGCTTGATGCCGACCGGTGGTCGGCATTTCTCGCTGCCCTCGACGCGCCCCCGCGTCCGCTGCCGCGGCTTTCGCGGCTGTTGTCCGAGCGGGGGCCGTTTGATCCGAACGGGACATGAGCGTCCGCTACGCCATCCACCGGCTGACCCCACAGCATCGGATCGAGGATTTCACGTGTGGACGTGAATCGCTCGATCGATACCTTGTCCGCCATGCACTGGCTGCGCAGCAGTCCAGCGCGGCACAGACCCGCGTTGCGTGCGAAGGCGATCGGGTGGTGGGATACTACACGCTGGTGTTTGGCCAGGTCGCACCCGACCATGCGCCTGCGCGCGTCGCGAAAGGTCAACCGCGTCATCCAATTCCGCTGATGCTGCTCGCGCGGCTTGCTGTGGCCACTGAAAAGCAGGGCCAGGGCCTTGGAGCTGGCCTCTTGAAGGATGCACTTGCACGAACACTGGCGGCCGCAGAAATTGCCGGCCTGCGGGCGTTTGCCGTCCATGCCAAGGATGACCAGGCGCGCTCATTCTACGAACGGTTCGACTTCGTGGCATCACCCTCCGATCCCATGCACCTGTTCGTCTTGCTCAAGGACGTGCGTGCAATGCTGGCATAAGGGGGCTGCCCCGGGTCAGTCGGATTCCGGAACGCCGGATTGCGCACCGGAACTGCGTCATGTGTCGCGCACGATCCGTGCGCCTATCGGACGCCCGGGCTTCCAAGCCCGGCCCCGGGCGCCCATCCGCGCTTGGAAGCGCGGGCTCCGGCGGGGCGGGCTTCGGCGGTCGAGAACCTGAAAAAGCGCAACATCGGAGCCCGGGCTTCCAAACCCGGCCTTACGCGCGAGCGCGCTTGGAAGCGCGGGCTCCGGCGGGGCGCTTTTCGACGGTCGCCAACTGGAAAAGAGACCGACATCGGAGCCCGGGCTTCCAGGCCCGGCCCTGGGCGCCCATCCGCGCCTGGAAGCGCGGGCTCCTGCCGCGCAGACCCTATCCCTCGACGCCCAGCCGGGCGCGCAGCAGGTCGTTCACCGCCGCGGGGTTGGCCTTGCCGCCGGATGCCTTCATCACCTGGCCGACCCACCAGCCGAACATCTTGGGCTTCTCGCGCACTTCGGCCACCTTGTCGGGATTGGCCGCCATCAGGTCATCAATGACCTTCTCAATCGCGCCGGTGTCGGTGACCTGGCGCAGACCCTCGCGCTCGACGATCACAGCGGCGTCCTCGCCCGTCTCGATCATGCGGGCGAACACGTCCTTGGCGATCTTGCCCGAGATCGTGCCATCGGCGATCAGGCCCACAAGCCCGCCCAGCTGGTCGGCTCGGACCGGGCTCTGGGTAATGTCCAGCCCCGCCTTGTTCAGATAGCCCGAAAGGTCCTGGGTCACCCAGTTGGCCGTCAGCTTGGGATCGCGCCCCTGGGCCGCCGCCTCGAAATACGCCGCGCGCGCCACGTCCGAGCTCAGCACCCGTGCGTCATAGGCCGAAAGGCCGAACGCCTCCTCATAGCGGCGCCGCTTCTGGTCGGGCAGTTCGGGCAAAGTGGCGCGGATGCTTTCGACCCATTGCGGCTCGAGCACCAGGGGCAACAAATCGGGGTCGGGGAAATAGCGATAGTCGGGCGCGTCCTCCTTGGACCGCAGGGCCCGGGTTTCGCCCGTTCCGGCGTCGAACAGGCGCGTTTCCTGGCGCACGGTCCCGCCGCCCTCGATCAGGTCGATCTGGCGCCGCGCCTCGTATTCGGCGGCCATGGTCACAAAGCGCATCGAGTTGACGTTCTTGATCTCGCAGCGCGTGCCGAATGCCTCGCCCGGGCGGCGCACCGAGACGTTCACGTCGGCCCGCAGCGACCCCTCGTCCATGTTGCCGTCACACGTGCCCAGCGCGCGCACGATCTGGCGCAGCTTGCCCAGAAAGGCCCCGGCCTCGCGCGGTGAGCGGATGTCGGGGCGCGAGACGATCTCCATCAGCGCCACCCCCGCCCGGTTCAGGTCGACATAGGTGTCCGAGGGCGACAGGTCGTGGATCGACTTGCCGGCGTCCTGCTCGAGGTGGATGCGCTCGATGCGGACGGTAAAGGTGCTGCCGTCCTCGAGGTCGACCTCGATCTGACCCTCGCCGACCACCGGGTCCTTGTATTGGCTGATCTGATAGCCCTGGGGCAGGTCGGGATAGAAATAGTTCTTGCGGTCAAAACGCGACCACAGATTGATGGTGGCGTTCAGGCCCAGGCCCGTGCGCACCGCCTGTTCGACGCAGAAGCGGTTGATGACCGGCAGCATGCCCGGCATGGCCGCGTCGACCAGGCTGACATGGGCATTGGGCTCGCCGCCATAGGCCGCCGACGCGCCGGAAAACAGCTTGGCCTTCGAGGCGACCTGGGCATGGATTTCCATGCCGATGATCACTTCCCAGGGGCCGGTGGCCCCCTGGATCAGCTGGTCGGGCCGGGCCCTGCGCACGTCGAGTTCGGTCATCGGTATCCTCTAGCGCCCTGCCGCGCAGCGCTCAAGCATGGCCTGAGCGCCGGTCTCCAGACCGGCACGCGCGCAAGGCCTGGTCCGGAGACGATCAGTTCCGTGGCGTCCACGCTGCCTGTTTCAGGTCGTCGTCGATGAAGGGGCCCTGCAGGCCCTCGACGCACATCCAGCGCGCGCGGTGGGTGTCTTCCATGTTGTTGTAAAAGCCGGTGATCCGCGGGTCGATGATGTTGCGAGAGGCGCCGAAGAACACCGGGAAGATCGCATCATCATCGATCATGATCTGCTCGGCCTGGGCCATGATCTGCCCGCGCCTGACGGCGTCCTTTTCCTGATCGGACTGAAGCATCAGGGCATCATACACCGGGTTGGAATAGCCCGAATAGTTCTGGGCCCCCGTGCGGGTTTCAAGCAGCTTGAGGAAGTTCTTGGCGTCGTTGAAGTCGGCGATCCACCCGCCATCACCGATGTCGTGGTCCGCCGCGCGCAGATTGGCATAGTGCAGCTGGGTGTCGGCGGGACGCAGGGTGACGCGGATCCACGGCGCGATCGATTCCCAGTCGCGCTGGACGATCACCGCGATGCGCGGATTGTCGCCCCCGGCCCGGTGCGAGAATTCAAAGGTCAGAGGGTTGTCCAGACCGAACCCGGCCTCCTCGAGCAGGCGCCTGGCCTCGACCTTGCGCTGGTCCATCGGCATCGCGCGCCAGCTTGCTTCGACGCCGCCCGGATAGCCCTCGACGTTCGGCGGCACCATCGAATAGGCCGGGATGTCGCCGGTACGCCGGATTTCGCGCACGATGAACTCGCGGTCGATCACCATGTTCAGCGCGCGGCGCACATTGTCGTCGCTGAAGGGCGGGCGGCGCATGTTGGGCGAGAAATAGTTCACCAGCAGATAGGGCTCGGGATTGATCCAGCCCGGCAGGTCGCGGTCCAGTGCATCGCGCTGCGAACCCGGGAAGTTCACGTTCCACGCGATCTCGCCCTGGCGGATGCGGCGCATCGCGGCGTTCACGTCGGCGGTCGGATAGAAGAACAGCTCGCGGAAGCAGACATTCTGGGCGTCAAAGAATCGCGGATTCTTGATCAGGTGGACCATGTAGTTGGCCCAGTATTCCTGCAGGCGGAACGCGCCATTGGTCACCACGTTCTCGGGCTGGATCCAGTCATTGCCGTGGATGCGCACGATGTGGGCCGGGATCGGATAGGCGGTATAGTGCTCCATCAGCTGTGGCAGATAGGGCGCCGGGTGCTCGAGGCGGATCACCAGTGTATGGTCGTCGGGCGCAGAGACGCCGATCTGCTCGACCGGCACCTCGCCCTTCTTGGCGGCCTCGGCATTCTCGATGACATACTGGATATAGGCGTACTCGGCGATCGTCTCGGGCGACAGCAGGCGCCGGAAGGCAAAGACGAAGTCGTGCGCGGTGAAGGGGTGTCCGTCCGACCACACCACGCCGCGGCGCAGGATGAAGGTCCAGGTCAGGCCGTCCTCGCTGACCGACCAGCTGGTCGCCATGCCGGGCAGCACCTCCCCGCGCGCGCCCTCGGTCGTCAGCCCCATGAACATGTTGCCGATGATGTTGTTCTCCCACGAGCCCGAAGCCTTGTGGGGGTCCAGCGACAGCGGCTCGGCCGAATTGCCGATGGTCAGGATACGGTTCTCGATGTCGAGGCCCGGCGGGCGTTCCCACGCGTCCGCCCCGCACCCGGCCAGCACCAGCCCCGCGAAAAGCGCGGTCACCGCGGCCCACACCCGCACGAGCGGTCCGCGGACTTGACCATGATGGCGGGGTTGGTGTCGGAGTGTGCTCACGCGCGCGATCCCGTTCAACAGTCGGACATTCGGGCCGCGACCATAAACGCACGCACTTCGCATGGGAAAGGGACGACATGCGCAACACCCTGCACGCTTGTGTCATCGTGACGTCATGGGCGCTGGCGGCGGGGCTGGCCGCGGCCCAGTCCGCGCCCGGGCCCGCATCCACCCCCGCCGGACCGCTGGCGGCGGTCTATGCCTGTGCCGACGAGGCCGACGATGCGCGGCGCCTGGCCTGTTTCGACGCCGCCGTGGGCGGGCTGCGCGCGGCCGAGACCCAGGGCACGGTGGCGGTGCTCGATGCCGCCCGCGTCGAGAGCGTCCAGCGCGAGGGGTTCGGCTTCAGCCTGCCTTCGCTGCCCCAGCTGCGCCTGCCGGGCGGGGGCAGCGCGGTCGAGAGCGTCACCCTCGAGCTGTCGTCGGTTTCGGTCGCACCGGACGGCCGGGCCACCCTTCGGATGTCCAATGGCCAGGTCTGGCGCCAGCTCGAGCCCGAGCGCCTGCGCGGCGCGCGCCCCGGCAGCGCGGTCACCGTGTCCCAGGGCGCCCTGGGCAGCTTTGTCGCCACCGTCGAGGGCCAACGCGCCAATTTCCGCGTCCGCCGCGTCGAGTAGCCGCGCAGCGCCCGGCGGCGCGACCTCCGGCGGCCCGGTGTTCGCTGTGCAACAAAGGCGACACCGGAGCCCGGGCTTCCAAGCCCGGCCTTACGCGAACAACCGCGCTTGGAAGCGCGGGCTCCGACGGCCCGACCTTACGCGAACAACCGCCCTTGGAAGCGCGGGCTCCGACGGCCCGGCCTTACGCGAAACCGCGCTTGGAAGCGCGGGCTCCGACGGCCCGACCTTACGCGAACAACCGCCCTTGGAAGCGCGGGCTCCGGCGGGGCCGGCGGTCGGTGTCAGGCGAACAGCTTTTTCAGCTCGTTCTTCAGGATCTTGCCATTGGCGTTGCGGGGCAGGGGTTCGGGCAGGAACAGCACCCGCACGGGCACCTTGAAGGCCGCCAGCCGCTCGGCCACGTGGGCGCGCAGTTCGGCTTCGGTTGCGGTGTGGTCGGGCTTGAGGTGCACCACCGCACCGGGCTCCTCGCCCAGGGTGGGGTGGGGGATGCCGACCACGGCGGCGTCCATCACGCCCGGATGGGCATAAAGCGCGTTCTCGACCTCGACGCAGTAGATGTTCTCGCCGCCGCGGATCAGCATGTCCTTGGCCCGGTCGACGATGTAGATGAAGCCTTCCTCGTCGACCCTGGCCAGGTCGCCGGTCTTGACCCAGCCATCGACGAAGGTTTCGGCCGTGGCCTGCGGCTTGTTCCAATAGCCGCGCACCACGATCGGGCCGCGATACCACAGCTCGCCCACCTCGCCGACGGCCAGGTCGACCCCGCCCTCGCCGACAATGCGGACCTCGCCGGTCATGGCCGGCACGCCGCAGCTGGCGGGGCGGGCCTCATAGTCCTCGGCAAAGTTCGAAACGGCCGTGGCGGAGGTTTCGGTCATGCCCCAGCCCTGGCCGGGCACGGATTTGGGAAACTGCTCGCGGATGCGCGCCACCAGCTCGGGCGCGGAGGGCGCCCCGCCATAGGCCACGATCTCGATCGAGGAGGTGTCGAACTCGGAAAAGCGCGGGTGCTCGAGGATCTGCCAGGCGATGGTGGGCACCCCGCCGATCTGGGTGATGCGCTCGCGCTCGATCAGGCCCAGCGCCGCCTCGGCGTCGAACCGGCGCTGCATCACCAGCTTGGCGCCGGTCATCATGGCCGGCACCAGCACCGCAAAGCATCCGGTCGCATGAAAGAACGGCACCGAGATCAGCGACGCCTTCTGTGGCCCGGTGGGATCGGGTTGGGGCGGGGCCTCGCCGCGGCGCAGGAAGGCGCGCGCCTGGGCCGATGCGCCGTTCAGGATGTTCGAGATGATGTTGCGGTGGCTGATCACCGCCCCCTTTGGCGAGCCGGTGGTGCCGGAGGTGTAGAAGATGGTGCAGTCGTCGTCGGGCTGCAGCGCAAAGGCCTCG
Organism: Hyphomonadaceae bacterium UBA1001; assembly: GCA_002291875.1. Classification (GTDB taxonomy): domain Bacteria; phylum Pseudomonadota; class Alphaproteobacteria; order Caulobacterales; family Aquidulcibacteraceae; genus UBA1001. The sequence goes on along the minus strand of DBAV01000119.1, from coordinate 4,894 downwards.
GCCGGGGTGTCGCGCTCGGGCAGGGTGGACCAGCGTTCGACCGAGCCGAGGATGTCCTCGAGCCGATCGACCCGCGGATCGGCGATCTCTTCGGAGGTGCGCGACACCAGCACGCGTTTCAGGTCGGGCAGGCGGTCGACATGCTCGCGGATGCGCTCCCATCGCTCGGCGTCCACCAGCGCGACCTTGGCCCCCGAATCGCGCAGGCCGTAGTCCAGCTCGGCGCCCGTCCACCACGCGTTCAGCGGGGTGACGATCGCCCCGACCAGGATGCCGGCCCAGAACGCCACGCTCCACTCGGGGACATTGCGCATGATGATGGCCACGCGGTCGCCCTTGCCCACGCCATAGCCCTTCAGCACCTCGGCCAGCGCCAGCACGGCGCGCCGGTGGGCGTCGAAGGTGGCCCGCTCGGTCTCGTGCACCAGGAAATCGCGCGCGGCATGCAGGCGCGAGGCCTCGAACAGGAAGGTCAGCGAGGGCGGCGCGTTCTTCCACACCTTCAGCGTGATCCCGCGGACCTCGGCCTCGCCGACCTCCAGCAGGGTGCCCGGTACGGACATCATCTGGTGGGCCTGGGCGATCGACATGACGGGCCAGGGGGGGCCGGCGGCATCTGCGGACATGGGGGCGTTCTCCCGATGGTGGTCTGGATCGGCCCTCGTGCCGGGGCCGCTGGGCGCACTGTCAGCACACACGCGCAACGTGTGCAACGCACGCCGACTTGATCGCCGGGGCCGCCGCCGGACCCCGCGCTTTCAGGCGCGGTTGTGCGCACAAGGCCGGGCCGCCGGAGCCCGCGCTTCCAAGCGCGGTTGTGCGCGTAAGTCCGGGCCGCCGGAGCCCGCGCTTCCGAGCGCGGTTTCACGTAAGTCCGGGCTTGGAAGCCCGGGCTCCGATGTCGCCTTCTTTTTACATTCTCGATCATCGAAGCCCGCCCCGCCGGAGCCCGCGCTTCCAAGCGCGGTTTAGCGTAACGCCGGGCCTGGAAGACCGGGCTCCGCCAGCCGCGCGTTTCAGAACGGGGTGTCGTCGTCCGGGTCGGGCGGGCCGTCGGGGCTGTTCGGGGCGATCTCGAGTTCGCGCGGCAGTTCGGCCCGTTCCAGCAGGAACAGGCTGCGCACGAACGAGAACAGGTCGTCGCTCTGCTCGATCAGCTCGTGTTCGATGCCCATCGGCTCTTCGCCCGAGGCGTCCGACGGGGCGATCCGCAGTTCGCGCGCCAGATCCATGGCCTCGTTGAGAAGCGCATAGACCTTGTAGCCCTTGCGGCGCCGATAGGCCCGCCGCAGCCGCAGCAGAACCGACTGCAGCTCGATCAGGTCCAGCCGGTGACATTCGGCCGCCGGGCGGGCCGCGCCCGCGCCCACCGACTGCGCCCGGCCGTCCGCCTGGCCGACCGGCGGCTGGAAGGACAGCGGCGGCGGCTCGAGACCGTCGGTCAGCGCGTCGAACCACCATTCGCCCGATGGCAGGTTTTCCAGCCCATGCAGTTCCAGCAGGTGCACCACGCGCTCGTGTGCGGCGTCGACCAGCGCATAGGCGGTCCGCTTGGGCGTGATCGGCTTGAGCTTTTTCATCGGGCAGCCTCCTCGATCAGGGGCAGGGAAACACGATTCGGCGCCTGGGCAAGACGCGGGCGGCAGGTCGCCGCCACGGTCCCGATTCGGTGCCGGACCATGCCCGGACACCCCACGCTCACCGCGAAATGATTGCGGGGTGATGAAGGCGCGCGCGGTCGTCCCGCGATACCGGCCGCGCCCATGGCGTTGCCGGGCCTCAGGGCGCGAACCCTTCGGGCTTGGGTGGGGGCGCCTCGGGCCGGGTTTCGGCGCTGCGGGCGTCGTGCGCCTCGGTGTCGCCGGTGCTGGCGGTCGCGGGCCGCTCGGGCGGGGCGAACATGGGGTTGGGGTCCCAGTGCCCGCGGAAGGCGGTGTCGGACAGATAGTCGGGCAGGCGGCAGGTGAAGGCCTTCTGTGATGCCACCGACACCGCCTGGCGGTCGCGCGGCATGGCCCGCAGCGCGTCCGCGTCGATGTCGCCGATCAGGTCCGATGTCTCGCGCGCCATCAGATTGTTGGCGATGCCGAACACCTGGAACACGCCGGCATTGTTGTAGATGGTGCGCCAGTCGTTCTTGTAGAGCGACTGAAGCTGGCTGAGGTCCTGAAAGAACGGCCAGACCTGCAGGCCATAGCCGCGCAGCAGGGTCATGGCCTGGCGCAGGGGCGGAAACTCGCCCAGCTGCGCCGCCTCGTCCAGCAGGAACAGGGTGGGCCGCTCGGGCCTCTGCTTGCGGCTCATGACCGTCAGCAGCAGCGCCCCCACCCACAGCCGCATCAGCGAGCCATGGCTCTCGAGCTTTTCGGGCGGCACCACGATATAGATGGTGACCGGGGCCCCCTCGCGCACATCGTCCAGGCTGATGGTCGACTTGACCAGCGAGCGCAGGGCCGCATCCGAGTTGAACACCTTCAGATAGCTCTGCGCGGTGGACAGGATGCCCGAGCGCGTCTGGTCGGTGATCGGCAGGAAGGCCGAGATGTTCTGGCGCGAAAGCCGGTTCAGCCGCGGATGCGCATCCAGCAGCGCCGCCAGATTGTAGGCCGCGTCGTCGCTCATCAGGATTTCGCGCACCCGCGCGAACGAGCGCCCCGCCCCGGTGGTGGTTTCGGCCACCGCCGCGATCACGCCCGCCAGCAGCGAGCGCCCCCAATTGTCCCAGAACGGTTCCTTCAGCTGGCCCTGTTCGCCGGCCAGCAGGGTGGCGATCATCTCGGCGTCGGCGTCCAGCAGTGCGCCGGGCCGGTCGAACAGGTCGAACGGGTTCAGGCTGTCGGTGCCGCTGCCGACGACCCGGAACGGGTCGAGCACGCGCACCTCGTGTCCCATCTCGCGACGGCGGCGGCGGGTGACGTGCCAGGTTTCGCCCTTGGGGTCGATGACGATCACCGAACCCTCATAGCGCAGGAGGTTCGGCACGATGACGCCCCGGCCCTTGCCCGCGCCGGTGGGCGCAATGGTCAAAAGGTGGCGGTCCTCGCCGAACAGGACCGGCACCTCGGCCTCGGCCTGAACGGGCTGGGTGCCGGCAGGGGCGGCGCTGAAACCCATGGGCGCGCGCGGCAGCTCGCCCGCCTTCCAGCCCAGCAGGAGCTGGCGTCCAGCCTCGGTCAGCGGGGCGTTCAGCGGCTTGCGCCGACGCGGGGCGGGGACTTCTGGGCGGGCGGCGCGCGCCGGGGTCGGCCGGGTCCGGGCCTCGGGCGTCACCGCCTCTGCACCGGTGCCCGCGGCACCCGATTTGCCTGCACCCGCCTTGGACCGTGACCCGGCCATCCGCACGCACTCCCGACCTGCACCCGCCGTGGCGACAGGCCCATTTGTACACATAGGTGGCGAACGTGTCTTAAGCACGGCCCCCCGACGCATCTTGTGTGCATACGCCGCGCCATGGTCGCGGGTTTCAGTCGAATGCCCAGGCGTCCATGCCCAGGGTGGCGTGCAGCGTCCCCTCGTGGACACGCATCGCCCGCCGTCCCTCGCCGGCACCCAGCGCCACGAACAGCGGGCGCAGCACGCGCGGGTCGGGGCAGGCCAGCGCCGCATCGGGGGCGGCCGTCTCCCACTCGATCAGCGTTTCGGCGTCGCGGCCGGCAAGCCGCTGGTCGATCCAGTTGCAGAACGGGCGCACATGCGGTGCCGGCGGCGCGTCCGGCGCCCGCGCCATCAGGTCGGGATTGGCACAGGCCTGGCCGGTGCACAGGATCAGCATCCCCTCGCGTCGCATCGGTGCCAGCGCCCGCCCCAGCCGCACCAGTTCGCGCAGGTCCAGCTCGGTCGGCACCGACATCTGGATGGTGGGGATGGAGGCGGCCGGGTCGATCAGCATCATCGGCGCCCACACCCCGCTGTCGCGGCCGCGGTCGGGGTCCAGGCCCGCCGAAAAGCCTGCCAGCTCGAGCGAGCGCGCCACCGTCAGCGCCACGCGCGGCGCCCCCGGTGCCGCCCAGGACAGGGTCGAGACCACCGGCTCGAACCCCTTGTGGTCGTGCAGGGTCATCGGTTCCATCGCGCCGGTGAAGCGCGCGCCCCGCGTGTTCCAGCGGTCGGACATGGCGATGATGGCCAGCGGCCGGCCGATGCGCTGGCCCAGCCGGGCCATGAAGGCGCGCGCCGGGCTCTCGTGGATCGGCAGGTTGGCGGGCCCGTGCGACAGAAACAGCGCGGGATAGCGGGTGGGCGTGTTCACAGTGCCGCTTTCGCGCAAAGCGCCCGAAAATCAAGCCCCCCCGCCACGCGCACCCAATTGCATGCCGAGCCCGGGCGTCCGGGCCCGCTGTTGCGCGCCTGTCCGCGCCCGGAGGCGCGGGCTCCGGCGTGGCGGGCTCCGGAGGGGCCGATTCGGGCAAGGGGCTGGCCAGGGGGCCGGAAACAGGCGACACAGGGCCATGCCTGCGTTCATGATCGTCACCGCCCGCGTCCACGATCGCGCGCGATTCCTGGCCGACTATGCTGTCCCGGCCGCGGCCCTGGTGGCCCGCCATGGCGGGCGTTATGTGGTGCGCGCGCCGGGGGCCACCGTGCTCGAGGGCGAGCACCCCGAGGGGTGTTCGGTGGTGGTGTCCGAATGGCCCGACCGCGCGGCCATCGAGCGGTTCTGGACCTCGCCGGACTATGCCGCGCTGAAGGCGGCGCGCGCGCCGCTGGCCGATGTCACCGTCCTGGTGGTGGGCGACTGAGCCGCGTCAGGTGCCGCGTGGCGGGGTGGCCGCGCGCGCCTTCCAGCCCTCGACAAAGCGCCTGAGGTCAGGATCGGCCGGATCGACCAGCACGATGCGCAGCGCCACCAGCTGGTCGCCGCGTCCGCCCACCCCCTTGCCCTTCAGCCGCAGCA
>DBAV01000041.1 GCA_002291875.1 Hyphomonadaceae bacterium UBA1001 | reverse complement strand
TCTTGATCGCGCGGAAGCCGAAAGGCCGCGCTTGGAAGCGCGGGCTCCGGCGGCCGCCGATACCGAGAAAAAGGGCCGCACCGGAGCCCGGGCCTCCGCGCCCGGTCTTGATCGCGCGGATACCGACAGGCCGCGCTTGGAAGCGCGGGCTCCGGCGGCGCCGGTCACGGAAAACACGGGCCGTAGCGGAGCCCGGGCTTCCAAGCCCGGTGTTCGCGCGCTGCGCGTCGATGATGGCTGAGCCGCCGGGCCGATCAGGCCCCGCACCAAAAGAACACCCCTGCCGGAACCGCGCCGCGGTCGCCGGACAGGGGCGCGTGTGCCGGGGTTGCAGGCGTCAGAGGAAGCCCAACGTGCGGGTGTTGTAATTGCCCAGATTGCGGAAAACCGTTGCCAGCTCGGTGTCGCCGAGGCCGAACCAGCGCCCCAGCGTCGCGCCATACTGGTCGACCGAGGTGGTGGGGATGGTGTTGTTGCCCTGCTGGTCGGGGTTGTTGAACGTGCCCTGGTCGACACCGATGGTCGGATACTGGCCATACATGTCGCGGCCGCGCACCGCCCCGCCCATGACGAAATAGTGCCCGCCCCACGCATGGTCGGTGCCGTCGCCATTGGTGGTGAAGGTGCGCGAGAAGTCCGACATGGTGAAGGTGGTCACGCGGTTGCGCATGTCCGCCCCGCCGACATTGCCCATCACCGCATCGAAATAGGCCATAGCGTGGGCCACCCGTGCCAGCAGCGGCGTCTGGGAGGTGTTCTGGGTGTCATGGGTGTCCCAGCCGCCGATCGAGGCAAAGAACACCTGGCGGCGGATGCCCAGCGCAGGCGCGGCGGCGATCATGCGCGCAATGGTCTGCAGCTGGGTAGCGAGGCCATTGCCCTCGGTGTTGCCATTGATCGGATTCACATAGGGCGGGGGCGCCGGCACGCCGGTCACCGCCGCGCCCGTGAAGGACTGGTTCAACAGGTCGGCCGAATCCATCGACCGGCGCACCACGGTCGAGTGGTCGATGCCGAAGAAGCTGGGCCCGGCATTGTCGCGGATGGTGTCGCGCACGGCCGTCGAGAACGCGGCCGACGCGCCGAAGGTCGGCGTGTAGGCGCTGCCGATCCGGATGGCGGGGCTCATGGTGTTGGCAACCTGATACTGCACGATCTGGTTGCCCGCCAGGAACACCGTGTTGCCCGCCGGCGAGACCGCGGTGAACACCGCATTCTGGCCGTTCGACGACAGCATCTGGTCGGCGATCTTGCCGCCCCAGCCCCGGCGCGCCCCTTCGGGTTCGCCCGCCATCCAGGTGGCCTGCTGGTCGTTGTGCGAGCCGATGTTGGACGGCAGCGGCACCGAACGCGCCCGGAACTGGGCCTTGGTGGTGGGCTGGATCAGCGGGCCCGCATTGGCCACCACCGCCAGGCGCTGGGCGTTCCAGATCGGCATCAGCGGGGCCAGCATCGGATGCAGCGCAAAGGTCCGGGTGGTCGCATTGGTGCCGGCAGGCACCGGATTGGGGGTGTTCGGAACGATCGGCAGCACGCCGCCCCAACCACCCGGCACACGCATGTTGGTGGTGGTGGGCGCCGCGCCGGGCGGCAGCAGCGCAATCGGGTCCGCGCCGGTGTTGCGGGCGGACATGTAGCGCGCCCAGCTGTCGGTGTCGGTCGCCAGCACCGTGTTGTGGGCGTCATTGCCCCCGAACAGGAAGATGCACACCAGCGCCCGATAGTCGGTGGCGGTCTGGGCTGCGGCGACATTCATGCCGGCCAGCTGGGTCGCCAGCGGTGCGGCGACGCCCAGCGTGCCCAGCGCGGTGGCAACCTTCAGGAAATGGCGGCGGCTTTGGGTGTCCATGGCCATGATGGCTCTCCTTCAGCGCTGAACCAGGTAATCGGGCGAGGCCATGGCCACGAAGACGGCGGCCCGCACGCGGTTCAGCCGCGCCGCGTCGATCTGGGCCTGGGTGACATTGGTGCCCGACGGGATCGCGATCGCATTGATCGCCGCCACCACCCGCGCGCGCAGCCCGGGCTGCATCTGGCCATACATCAGAAGCCGGTTGATCCGGTCGGCCAGGGCCTCGGGATCATTCGCGACAACGGTTTCGCGTGCGTGCAGGGTCTGCACGTCACGGCGCGAGCCGCCCTGGGGCGTCGAGCCGATCCCGTTCTGGATGATGTTCTGGAGGTTGTTGATGTAATTGGCCGTCTGGACCTCGTCGACGATCTGCATTTCGGGTGCGCGCAGGTCGCGCTGTCCCAGCTGCGAGGTGCCCGCCGGCACAAAGCCCGGCCGCCAGAAATTGAACACCGAATTGGCCGCCAGCGGGGTCTGCCCCCAGTTGTTGGTGGCGGTGATCAGCCAGTTGCCGGTCTGGGAGGTGGCCTCGAAGGCCCGCAGATAATTGGCGATGCGGACCACCGGTTCACGCAGCTTGCCGCCCGAAGTGGCCGTTGCCGTCTCGATCCGGCGCGCCTCGGCGTCCAGCAGGATGGCACGGATCACCGCCGCCATGTCGCCGCGGACACCCTGCCCGTTGTTGGCAAACACCGCCGCCACCCGGCCGACATAGGCCGGAGAGGGGTTCGAGGTGACCAGCTGCTGGATCAGGCGTTCGGAAATGAACGGGCCGACATTGGGATGGTTGAACAGGGTGTCGAGCGCGGTGTTCAGGCTGGCCGAGACATCCGGGGTGGTCTGGGGCGGGATCACCGCGCCCAGGAACCGCTTTTCCGACACCGAATGGTATTGCGGATAGAACGACATCGCCGTGACTTCGCGGTTCGGATCGCCGTTGCCGCCGAAGAAGGTCGAGTTGGTGGGCGCCGGATGGTACCACGATATGCCGGTGAACACCTTGGCCAAACCCGACACGTCGGCCGGCGTGTAGGTGTCCACGGGGCGCCCGTTGACCAGGCGCTCGGTGCCGTCGGGGTTCAGCTCGTGCAGGCCGATGGTGAACAGCTGCATCACCTCGCGGGCGTAGTTCTCGTCCGGGGTGCGCGTGCCGTTCGTCGCCTCGCGCTGGTTGGCAAGGAAGGTCAGATACTTGCCCATCTGCGGGTGCAGCGTGACATCGCGCAGCAGGGTGCGGAAATTGCCGAACGCGTTGCGGCCCAGCATGTCGTAATAGGATGCCGCACCCCTGGTATCGATGTTCTCCTGGACCAGCGAGATCACGAAGATCTGGGAATAGGCGAACTTGATCCGCTGACGCAGCTGGTCGTTCGAGGCCACCGACTGCATCCACCAGCTTTCGTAGAAGTCCTCGCGCCGAAAGCCCTCGTCGGGATTGTTGTTGGCTACGGCGCGCTGCTGGCGGCGGGCCTCGACATGGGCCTGGTGGGTCGGCGCGGTGACCGGCATGGCCATCTGCTCGTCCAGCCACGCGCGATAGCCGCGATTGACCACGTCATCGATGCTGGCGTCTGTCGGGCCAAAGCTGGCCTGGGTCAGGAAATAGGCCGCCTCGCCGGAGGTCGGACGCGCGGCCGCGGGTGGCGATCCACCGCCCGCACTGCTGCCGCCACCGGAACTGCTGCCGCCTCCGCCACCGCCGCACGCCGCGAGGAGGAGCGCCCAAAAGAGCACGATCCAGAACCGCATCTGCTTCCACCCCATGCTTGCCGACCGATGGCCGGACGCACACCTTGCCATCACACCCTCGTGAAAGTTGCTGAAGATTTTGTAAGACGGTGTGGAAAATCAGCGCTTTACCGAAACGATCGAGCACGGACTGCCCAATTCGCCCACACAAGGGCCGCATCAGCGGGATGGAACGCACAGGCATGCGCTGCGACGTTTTCGACCTCGGACGCTTTTACGCCAGCCCGCTGGGAGGCGTGGCGCGGGTGATGATCGGCCGGCGCCTTCATGCCCTCTGGCCGCATACGGACGGTCTGGATGTGCTGGGGTTCGGCTATGCCACGCCCTGGCTGGACCATTACCGCTCGGGCGCGCGGCGGGTCGTCGCCGCCATGCCGGCAGCCCAGGGGGCGGAACACTGGCCGCCCGAGGGACCCGGACAGTGCGTGCTGGTCGAGGAAACCCGCCTGCCTTTCCCCGAGGCGATGTTCGATCGCATCCTCTTGGTCCATGCCCTCGAGGAGGCCGAAGGCGCCCGTGCCCTGCTGCGCGAGGTCTGGCGGGTGCTGGCGCCCGAGGGGCGGTTGTGCGTCGTCGTGGCGGCCCGCGCCGGCCTGTGGTCGCTGTTCGACAACCAGCCCTTCGGCGCCGGACGGCCCTGGTCTCGCGGACAGATTTCGCGGTTGCTGGCGGACTGCATGTTCGAGCCGACCGCCCGGGCCAGGGCCCTCTATGTCCCCCCGCTCTCGATGCTGGCCGGCGCGGCCGATGGGTTCGAGGGCGCGGGCGAGCGCCTGCTGTCACAGTTCGGCGGCGTGGTGATGGTCGAGGCGATCAAGCGGCTCTACATGGACGCGCCCAAAGGCGGGCGGGTGCTGTTGAACCGTGCTCCGGTCCGTGCCTCCGCGCCGGCGCGCCGCGACCAACAATCGCTTGCAACGCCGGCCCGCCCGGCACATGGGTCTTTCCACATCTTCCGAGGGGGCATTGCGGACCGATGAAACTGATCACCGCCGTCATCAAACCCAGCCGTCTGGACGCGGTGCTCGACGCGGTCACCGAGGTGGGGGTGGCCGGCCTGACCGTGACCGAGGTTCGGGGCTATGGGCGCCAGAAAGGCAAGACCGAGGTGTATCGCGGCGCGGAGTACGCCGTGAAGCTGTTGCCCAAGATGAAGATCGAGATCGCCGCCGCCTCGGATCAGGTCGAGCGGATCGTCGATGCCGTGGCGGCGGCCGCGCGGACCGGCAAGATCGGGGACGGCAAGATCTGGGTCACCGACCTCCTGACGGCCGTTCGGATCCGCACCGGCGAGCGCGACCTTTCGGCCATCGCCGGCTGAGGTCAGCTGAACAGCACGCTCGACAGCCGCCGGCGGCCATATTTCGACACTTCGGCATTCGGCCCGGCGGCATCGAACACCTTCAGCAGCAGCTTGCGCGCCGCCTGGTCGTTCCACTCGCGGTTCTGGGTGATCAGCTCCAGCAACTGCTCGACGCCATTGGTCAGGTCACCACGGCCGATCAGCGCCCGCGCCAGTTCGAAACGCGCCTCGAGGTCGCGCGGATTGGCATTCAGGTGCTGGCGCAGGTCTGCCGGGTCGCGCGTGCCCTTGCCCTCGTCGGCCAGTTCCAGCGCCGCCTTGACGCCGGTCACCTCGGGGTCGCCGGCCTTGTCCTCGGGCACCATGGCCAGGGTCTCGCGCGCGCGCTCGGCGTCACCCGACACCAGATAGCAGCGCGCGAGGCCCGCAATTGCCCCGACATGCGTCGGGTCCATCTGCAGGACAGCGGCAAACGCCTGCGCCGCCCCGCCGATGTCGTTCAGCTCGAGGCTCTCGCGAGCGATCGACAGCGCCTCGTCAACCTGCATCTCGGCTGCGCCCGACTTGGTGAGCCGCTCGACGAACATCTTGACCTGGCTTTCGGGCAGCGCCCCCATGAAGCCATCCACCGGACGGCCCTGGTCGAAGGCAAAGACGGCCGGGATCGACTGCACGCCCAGCTGGCCGGCGATCTGGGGGTTCTCGTCGATGTTGATCTTGACCAGGCGCACCGCGCCGCCCGCCCCGCGCACCACCTTCTCGATGACCGGGGTCAGCGTGCGACACGGGCCGCACCAGGGCGCCCAGAAATCGACCAGCACGGGCTGCTTCATCGATTCTTCGAGGACGTCGGCGCGAAAGCTCTGGTCGGTGCCCGACTTGACGGGATCGGCGGTGGTGGTGGTCATGGAAGTCCCTATCCGGTTTGGCGCCTACATGGGCGAGCAGGGGCGCGTGTTCAATCTCGACGCGCCGCTGGCACGGGCCTATGTGTCGCGCGTCCGGACCCGGGGCGCGATGGACGTGACCGGACCGGCGGGAGGACGCATGGGCCCATACTCGGAAGGCGGGGGCGAGGGGAGCGCGCTCGAACGGCGGCTGGTGGAACTGCGCGAGGAGCACCGGGCGATGGATGCGGCCATCGAGGCGCTTCAGGCTGCGGGGGGCGCCGACCAGCTTCAGATTGCCCGGCTCAAGAAACGCAAGCTGGCGCTGCGCGACCAGATCGGCTGGATCGAGGACCGTCTGAACCCGGACATCATTGCATGACGCTGCCGCGGATCGTCCTGGCGGCATGGGCGCTGGCCCTGCTGGCGCTGGCGGGCTGCGACCGTGCGCCGGCGACTTCCGTGCCACCGGCCCCGCCGGCGGCTTCGGCGGCGGCCGCACCGCCCCTGTGGCGCGTACGCGATGCGGACTCGGTGGTCTGGCTGTTCGGCACGATGCATGCCCTGCCACAGGACAAGGTGTGGCGCACGCCCGCGGTCGATGCCGCCTGGCGCGGGGCGGACCGCATCTGGTTCGAGGTCGACGTCGATTCGGCTGAGGGACGCGCGCTGGCCCAGCGCCTGGCGACCGAAGGCGGTTATTATCCGGAAGATGAACCGGGACTTCTGCCCCGGCTGCCCGAGGCGACGCGGCAGGCGCTGGAAACCCGCGCGGCCGCCTTGCGCATGCCCATCCAGGGCTTCGAGCGGATGCGCCCGTGGTTCGCGGGCCTGGTGATTTCCATGCAGTTCGTCCAGGCTGCCGGCTTTGACCCCGAGGCGGGGGTCGACCAGGTGCTGGCGCGCGAGGCCCGGGCCGCCGGCCGCGATGTGCGCTATCTCGAGACCATCGAGCAACAGATAGCTGTCTTTGCCAACGTGCCCGAAGACGACCAGCTCCGCGAGCTTGAACTGACTCTGGATGACCTGGCCAAGGGGCCGCAGGCGCTTCGCGACATCGGCCTGGCGTGGGCGGAGGGCGACATCGAGGCCATCGCCGAAGGCATGGTCGAGGACCTGCGCGTGCGTGCGCCGCGCGCCTATGACGCCCTGCTGACCCGGCGCAACGCCCGATGGACGGACCAGATCGTCACCATGCTGGCCGGTAGTGGCGAGGATTTCGTGGCGGGCGGAGCCGCCCATTTCGCCGGTCCGGATTCGGTGGTCGTGATGCTCGAGGCGCGCGGCCTGACCGTCGAGCGCGTGCCGACGGGCATCACCCCGTCCCGCTGAACAGGGCCGGCATGCACACCCTTCGACCAGGAGGGTGTCAGTGCGCTTCGTTCCAGGTGTGGCCGGCACGGGCATCGACCACCAGCGGCACGCTGAGGTCGACCGCGGGCAGGGGCGCGCGCTCCATCACCCGCCGCACCAGGGCAATGGTATCCTGGGCTTCGGGCGCGGGGCATTCGAACACCAGTTCGTCATGCACCTGCAGCAGCATCCGTGCGCGCAGTCCTGCCTCGGCCAGCGCCCCGGGCAGGCGGATCATGGCGCGGCGGATCACGTCCGCCGCCGACCCCTGGATCGGCGCATTGATGGCCTGGCGTTCGGCGAAGGCGCGCTCGGTGGGGGTCTTGGACCGAATGCCGGAAATCCAGCAGCGCCGTCCGAATGCGGTGCGGACAAAGCCATGTTCCCGCGCATGCGCCTTCATGGTGTCCATGTAGGCGCGAATCCCGGGGAAGCGGGCGAAATAGGTCTTGATGTACGCGCCGGCCTGATCCTGGGGGATGCCCAGATTGTTCGCCAGCCCATAGGCCGAAATGCCATAGATGATGCCGAAATTGATCGCCTTGGCCTGACGGCGGATCATCGGGTCCATGCCCTCCAGCGGCACGCCGAACATCTCGGAGGCGGTCATGGCGTGAATGTCGATGCCGCGGCGGAAGGCGTCCTTCAGTTCGGGAATGTCGGCAATGTGCGCCAGAAGGCGCAGCTCGATCTGCGAATAGTCCGCCGCCACCAGCACCGCCCCCGAGTCCGCCACGAAGGCATCGCGGATGCGTCGGCCCTCCTCGGTGCGGATCGGGATGTTCTGGAGGTTGGGGTCGGACGAGGAAAACCGCCCGGTGGTGGTTGCCGCCAGCGAAAACGAGGTGTGGACGCGGCCCGTCTCGGCATCGATGGCCGCACCCAGGGCGTCGGTATAGGTGCCCTTCAGCTTGGACAGCTGGCGCCAGTCCAGCAGCACCCGCGGCAGCGCATGACCCTGCGCGGCCAGCGTTTCCAGCGCGTCCGCGCCGGTGGCCCACGCGCCGGTCTTGGTCTTTTCCCCGCCCGGCAGGCCCATCTCGCCGAACAGGATGTCACCGATCTGCTTGGGCGAGCCCAGATTGAAAGGGTGCCCCGCCAGGCTGTGCGCCTCGGACTCGAGCGCGCCCATGCGCTGGGCAAATTCGCCCGAGAGGCGCGACAGCGTGGCGCGGTCCACCACCACGCCCTCCTGCTCCATGGCGGACACCACCGCCGGCAGCCCGCGTTCCGTGCGATCGTAGAAGCTGGCCAGTCCCTCGCGCGACAGGCGCGGTTTCAGCAAGGACCACAGCCGCAAGGTGACGTCCGCGTCCTCGGCGGCATAACGCGTCGCCGCCGCCAGCGGCACCCGGTCAAAGGTGATCTGGGCCTTGCCCGTGCCGGCGACATCCTTGAACGCCACCGGAACGTGGCCGAGGTGGCGATCGGAGAGCTCGTCCATGCCGTGCCCGTGCTGGCCCGCTCCAAGGGTGTAGGAGATCAGCATCACATCGTCGGAGGGGGCAATGGTGATCCCCTCGCGCGAGAGGACGCCCATGTCGTATTTCGCGTTCTGAAGCACCTTCAGCACCGAAGGTTCGGCCATCAGGGGCCGCAGCCGCTCGAAGGCCGCAGACGGCTCGATCTGGCGCACCGCTTCCTCGCCACTGGCCAGGTCGGCAATGTGGCGCAGCGGCACATAGCATGCCTCGTTGGGCGCCACCGCCAGTGACACGCCCACAACCCGTGCGCGCGGGTGCAGCCGGTCGGTCTCGGTATCGACCGCCACCACCCCGGTTTCGTGCGCCCGCGCGATCCACGCGTCCAGCCGTTCCAGCGACAGCACGCATTCATAGCGCGCATGGTTGATCGGGGCCCGAAGGGCGGGATCCTCGACCGGCAGGCCGCTGGCCGGCGCAGCCACCGGCGTCGGTGCCGGTGCCGCGGCGCCCAGATCGGCCCGCACCCGGCGCGTCAGGGTGCGCAACTCCATGGCTTCCAGAAAGGCAATCACCGCCTCGGGTTCGGGGTCACGGACGGCCAGTGCGTCCAGCGGCTCGGGCAGCGGCACGTCGTCCTTGAGTTCGACCAGCCGGCGCGAGATGCGGATGGCCTCGGCACTCTGCTCGAGCGTTTCGCGGCGCTTGGCCTGCTTGATCTCTGCCGTTCGCGCCAGAAGCGTTTCGATGTCGCCGAACTGCTGGATCAGCTCGGCCGCGGTCTTGGGTCCGATGCCACGTGCTCCGGGCACATTGTCCACGCTGTCGCCCATCAGGGCCTGGACTTCGACCACCTTGTCCGGCGTAACGCCGAATTTGTCGAACACCGAATCCAGATCCAACGGCTTGAGCTTCATGGGGTCATAGAGCGCGATCCGCTCGTCGATCAGCTGCATCAGGTCCTTGTCCGAGGACACGATGGTGACGGCAAAGCCCTCGCGGGCTGCAAGGCGCGCATAGGTCGCGATCAGGTCGTCCGCCTCGAAGCCTGCGCTCTCGATGACCGGAACGCCGAAGGCGCGCGTGGCGTCGCGCACCAGCGGAAACTGCGGTGCCAGGTCTTCGGGCGGCGGCGGGCGATTGGCCTTGTAGGCCGGATAGATGACCTTGCGGAATGTGTCTTCCGAGGCGTCGAACACGCAGGCCAGGTGCGAAGGCCGGTCGGGGCCCTTGAGCTCCTCCAGCAGCCGCCAGAGCATGTTGCAAAAGCCCGACACCGCCCCGATCGGCGCCCCGTCGGAGGCGCGGGTCAGGGGTGGCAGCGCGTGATAGGCCCGGAAGATATAGCCCGAGGCGTCGATCAGATAGAGGTGGCGGGTGTCCTGGGTCATGCGCGTTGGTCGTTACGCCTGCCCGGCCCGCTCGGGCAAGGTGCGCACGGCGATCGACGGTCAATTGGGTATTCACCGTTACGCGGTATTTCCGAGCCGATGCTGTTCCTTTTGAATGATCGCGTGCTGGATGTCGGCGATGCCGATGCGACGCTGCGTGCTTCGGGTTTTCCGGTCGAGCGCCTGGGCCCCGCGCCTTCACCCGTGGCCGTCCTCGAGGCGGCGCGGGCGACGTTTCTGGCCAACCCGGCCTTTCACCGCGGAGAGTCGCCGCAGGTCGGCGGCCTGTGCGCGCTGATCCACCTTAGTTCGGGTGCGAACGCGGCCCTGTTCGTGGTCCCCGATGGGGCCCACGCCACCGCACAGGTGGGGGTGCGCCTGGCCGACCTGGAACTGCTGATGATCGCCAAACTGGCAGCGCGTCAGGCCGGCGCCCCGCTGGACCCTGCGATGCTGAACCGCGAGGTCTGGGCAAAGGCCGGCTAGCCGGCGGCGGACCGGGACCGGCGATCGCGCCGATGCCCGCCGCCGGTGGCCTCGTCAGCCCTCGAGCACCAGGAACGGCACCACATAGACGAAGGCGAACAGGAACAGCCAGACCACGTCGACAAAGTGCCAGTACCAGGCCGCCGCCTCGAAGCCGAAATGCTTCTTGGCGCTCATCTGACCGGCGTAAAGCCTCAGCAGGCACACCAGCAGGAAGATGGTGCCGACCACGACGTGCGCCCCGTGGAAGCCGGTCGCCATGAAGAAGGTGGCGCCATAGAGGTTCGCCTGCACGCCCTCGGCGGGGTTCGACCCGAAATTGAAGCCGGCGATGGTGTACTCATAGACCTGCACGACGCTGAACAGCATCCCCAGCAGCACCGTGAAGATCAGCGCCAGTTTGGCGCCCTTGCGGTCATCATGCTGGATGGCGTGGTGCGCCCAGGTCACGGTGACACCCGACAGCAGCAGGATCAGCGTGTTGACCAGCGGCAGGTGGAAGGGGTCGAAGGTCTCGACGCCGGGGGGCGGCCAGTCGGCCCACGCCTGCTGGATTTCCGGGGTCCAGGCCGGCACGATCCATCCGGTCCGGGTTTCGTGGAAGATTGCCAGTTCAAAGAACATCCAGAACCAGGCGGCGAAGAACATCACCTCCGACGCGATGAACAGGATCATCCCATAGCGCAGGCCCAAGTCGACGACCGGGGTGTGATCGCCCGCCTGGCTCTCTTTCACGACGTCGGACCACCATCCGAACATCGTCCACAGCACGCCGGCAAAGCCCAGCAGCAGGATCCAGATGTCGCCCTTGACCAGGAACTGGTTGTTCAGCGTGGCCCACAGCCCGCCGCCATCGATCGGGTCGGTCAGGCCGCGCATGAAGATGACTGCGCCAAGCGCCAGCACGAACAGCGACAGTGACCCCACGAAGGGCCACGGGCTGGGCTTAACCAGGTGATAGTCGTGTTGCGGTTTGACTGCTGCGTCGCCCATGGTCCTGCCCGACAGATTGTCTGTTCCAGATGCCTGTGGCCGGGCGCCTGCGAACGGAAACCCGTCACCGACCCCTGCCCGGTGCGCCGACAGCCGCGCCGTCCAACGTCACCACCCTATGTCCCAGCGGGTCTTTACGGCGGGTTGTTCGCACCCGCCAGACCCGTGATGCGTTTCAGCCCCCTCGCGCCTGCACACCGGCCGTCCCCGCGGCGGCGGTGGTGGTGGGTGCGCTGCCGAACTCGGGCGCGGCTTCCCAGAAGGTATAGGACAGCGTGATGGTCTGAATCTGCGCGGCGTTCGGATCGTCGACCAGCTCGGGGTCGACATAGAACACCACGGGCAGCTCCATCACCTCGCCCGGCTGCAGCGTGCGGTTCTGAAAGCAGAAGCACTCGAGCTTCATGAAGAACGGCCCGCCCTGGTGGGGGGTGACATTGTAGCTGGCGATTGTCGTGAACGGCTGGTCGGACAGGTTGCGCACCGTATAGAACGCAAGGCCGGTTTCGCCGATGCGCAGGCGGGTGGAAATCTGCTGCGGGGTGAATTCGAGCGGAACATCGCGCCCGATATTGGCGTCGAAGCGCACCTCGATCTCGCGTTCCAGGACTGCCGACGGGGCGGCCTCGGCGATCCGCGTGGTGCCGCCAAAGCCCGTGACCTCGCAGAACACGTCATAGAGCGGGTCCGAGGCAAAGGCGAGGCCCAGCATCCCTGCGACCACGCCGCCGGCGATCATCGCCGTGCGCTTGTTCCGCCGGGCCAGGTCGTCGGCCGGAACGGGCGCGGGATCAACCACGGGGTCGGTCATCGGGGAAACCTCAGAACGGGCGGGCGAGCGAATACTCGCCCAGCCGCAGGACGGTAACGAGGAACACGATCAGCATGAAGCCCGCGATCGAGAGCGCGATCGCGACATTGCGTCGCCGCCTGGCGGCGCGTTCGGCCTCGGTGGGGGGCTCCCATGCCTCGACCTCGTCATTGCGGACCTCGGGCATGTCACACGCTCCAGCCCAGCGGCACATGGAGGCCGAACGCATGTTCGGCGATCAGGGCGGCGAACAGCAGGGCCAGATACAGGATCGAATACGCGAACAGGTCGCGGGCCGGGCGCGCCGCCCCTGCCGCATCATAGATCGACCCGTCGCCGTCGGGAACGTCGCCCGCGCGCGAGCGCCAGACCCGCACCACCAGCAAGAGGAACAGTGCGCCGCCCAGCACCGACACCGCAGCATAGGCAACCCCGCCCGTGCCCAGCAGTGCAGGCGTGACGCCCAGCGGCACCAGCGCCAGTGAATACAGCAGGATCTGCTGGCGGGCGGCCCCTGGCCCGGCAGTGTTGGGCAGCATCGGCACGCCCACCCGGGCATAGTCGGTGGCCTGATACAGGCACAGGGCCCAGAAGTGGGGCGGCGTCCATACGAAGATGATCGCCACCAGGACCCACGGCTCCAGCGTCATCGGCGCGCCGGTCGCTGCCCATGCGATCGCGGGCGGCAGCGCGCCGGCCAGCCCGCCAATGACGATGTTCTGGTCGTTCGAGCGCTTGAGCCACATGGTGTAGATCAGAGCGTAGAAGACGATGGTGAAGGCCAGCAGCACCGCGGCCAGGATGCCGCCGGCCAGCAGCAGCAGGATCACCGACAGGGCCGAGACGATCAGGCCCAGCGACAGGGCCTCGGACCGCGCGACCCGCCCCGCCGGAATGGGCCGGGTGCGGGTCCGCCTCATGCCGGCGTCGATGTCGGCGTCGAACCACATGTTCAGCGCGCCCGCCGCGCCGGCCCCGGCTGCGATGGCCAGGATGACGATGGCCGCCAGCAGGGGGTGCAGCTCGACCGGTGACGCCACGAGGCCCGCCACGCCGGTAAACACCACAAGCGACATCACGCGCGGCTTCATCAGGTCCAGATAATCGCGCCAGCCCGAGGTGCCGATGCCGGCCCCGCGGGCGTCCTCGTCGCGAAGGGTGGTCTCGATCACGGCCATGACGAAATCCGGAGGCGGCCCACACCCGCATCAACGGGCAGTGGGTCCGTGAGGCAGGAGCATGGGGGCCGGCATGCGGCCCCCACGCCGAGGGATCAGTGCGGCGCGTCCGGCTGGATGCGCGGCAGCTTGTTGAACTGGTGGAACGGCGGGGGCGAGGACAGCGTCCACTCGAGCGTGGTGGCGCCTTCACCCCACGGGTTCGCCTCGGCCCGGCGACGACGCACGAACGCCTCGACGACCATGGCGAAGAAGAACACCATGCTGGCCATGATCACCAGGTATCCATACGACGACACCAGGTTCCACAGCGCGTGCGCATCAGCATAGTCGACATAGCGCCGGGGCATCTGCTGCAGGCCGAGGAAGTGCTGCGGGAAGAACACGATGTTCGCCCCGATGAACATCAGCCAGAAGTGCAGCCCGCCCAGGAAGCCGTTGTAGTGGTATCCGGTGAATTTGGGGAACCAGTAATAGAAGCCCGCAAAGATCCCGAACAACGCCCCGAGCGACAGCACATAGTGGAAGTGCGCCACGACATAGTAGGTGTCGTGCAGCACCATGTCGATGCCGGCATTGGCCAGGACCACGCCCGTGACGCCGCCGACGGTGAACAGGAATATGAAGCCCACGGCCCACAGCATGGGCAGCTTGAACTCGATCGACCCGCCCCACATCGTGGCGATCCA
>DBAV01000248.1 GCA_002291875.1 Hyphomonadaceae bacterium UBA1001 | reverse complement strand
CCAGGCTGGTCCAGAGGGCCGGCGGCAACCCGGAGGCGCCGGCGCCGGTCGAAATCGAGGCCGCACGGGACCTCGTCGCCGCTGCCGAACGCGCTGTCGCGGACGCTGCGCAAAGGCTGGCGATGCTGGGCGACCGCGATGCAGCCGAACGGGCTGCCCAGGCGGCGCAAGCCGCCCTGGACGCCCATCGCAACGCGAGAACAAATCTGGAAACCCAGCTGGCAGACCTAAACGGGCAGGTCGCTAACGCCGTCCGCAGCGACCCGGAGCGCGCGGTCCTCGAGGCACAGGAGAGGCTTGCGCAGGCCCGCAGCGCACGGGACGCCGTCGAGGCCGAAGTGCATGCACTGGGCCTGCTTGAACGGCGTCTGGGTGCCGCGATCAGGGCCGCCGAAGAGGAAGTGAAACGCCCGCTGGCGGAACGCATCGCGCGTCGCCTGGCCACGCTGCCGGCCTTGGGCGAGGTGACCTTCGACGACGCGCTGGAGGTCAAGTCGATGCGTCGCGACACGCGCGACCTCGAAGCCGACATCCTCTCGGGCGGCATGCGCGAGCAGCTGGGGGTGGTCGCACGCCTGGCGGTGGCCGACCTGTTCGCCGACGCCGGCGGCAGGCTGCCGGTGGTGCTGGACGATGTGTTCCGCCACACCGACGACCGACGCCTTGCCCTGATGCACGACGTGCTGCTGGACGCCTCGCGGCGCTATCAGATCATCCTGCTGACCTGCCGCAAGGCCGATTTCGACTGGCCCGGGGCGAACCGGCTGGAACTGGTTCCCTGCGACCCATGGTGACAGGGCCGGCCGGGAACCGCGCTGGAGTCCGCGTGGTTTGCCCGACGCCGCACGCTATTTCAGCCAGCATGTCGGCAATCGGTGAACTTGCGAGGCGAGGGTGACGGACGTGACGCGTCGGGCGGGCATGGGACTTCTGGCGTCGCTGGCCGCAGCCTGCTCGCCGCTGGCGACCTTCAACACGCTGGCGCCGCGCGATGGCGGGGCAAGGCGGGTGGCGCGCGATGTCGCCTTCATGGACGGCCCGCGCGGCATGCTGGACGTCTATGCGCCGCGCGACCCCGGCCGCCAGCCGCCCCCGGTGGTGGTGTTCTTCTATGGGGGCTCGTGGAACAGCGGCCGCCGCCAGGACTATGCCTTTGTCGGGCACGCCATCGCCTCGCGCGGCTTTGTGTGCGTGATCCCCGACTATCGGCTGGTGCCCGACAATCCCTATCCCGATTTCCTGCATGACGGGGCGCTGGCGATGGCGTGGGTGCAGGCCAATGTCGCCGCGCACGGGGGCGACCCCCGGCGCATCGTTCTGGCGGGCCACTCGGCAGGGGCCTACAATGCCATGATGCTGGCGCTGGACCCGTCCTGGTTGCGTGGCGCGCGCGTCGATCGCTCGGCCATCCGCGGCGTCAGCGGCCTGTCGGGCCCCTATGACTTCTATCCCTGGGACGGGCCGGTCAGCCGGGCCACCTTCAGCCACTGGCCCAGCCCCGAGGAAACCCAGCCCGTCTTCCACGCCAGCGCCGACGACCCGCCCGTGCAGCTGATACATGGCGATCGCGACACGCTGGTGAATGTGCGCAACCTGCGCAGTCTCGAGCGCCGCCTGCGCGCGGTGGGCGGGCAGGTCGAAACCATCGTCTATCCGGGGGTCGATCATCCGGGCACCCTGTTGGCCCTGTCCACGCCCCTGCGGGGCCGCGCGCCCGTACTGGATGATTTCACCACCTTCGCACGGCGGGTGACCCAGTCGGCCGCCTCGGCAATGACCGCTGCGCGCTGACCGTTCCAAGGGCCGGGTTGACACCACGGCTACCACGATGGCAGCGGCGCCTTGCAACCCCGCCTGCAATTGTATATACAAATGTGGTTTTTAATGGCGTTCGAGTGGGATCCTGCCAAGAATGAAGCGAGCCTCGAAAAGCACGGAATCCGTTTCGAAGAGGCGCGGGAAATCTTCTCTGGCGTTACGCTCACCCGCCTCGACCATCGGCATGTCGAAGAAGTACGCGAAATCAGCATCGGCACGGTCCGCTGTGCCGTTGTCATCGTCGTGGTGCACACAGACCGAAGTGGGGTCACCCGCATCATCAGCGCCCGCAAGGCGAACACGGCCGAACGCGAAGCATTCCGGCGGCATCTCGAACGAGCGGGCTCGCGAGATAGCGAACATTCCTGATGCACGGATCGACACTTCGGACATTCCCGAACTGGACGAGGCGTTTTTCCGCACCGCGCGCCTGGTGACGCCCGCCGATCGCCGAAAGCTGGCTGTCTCGCTCCGCGTGGACGCCGAGGTACTGGAATGGTTCCGGGCCGGCGGAAAGGGGTATCAGGGACGCATGAATGCGGTCCTGCGCGCGTGGATGTTGCGCAACCGTGATGACGGATAAAAGGGGCCGCGGTCTTCAGGACCTGAAGGTGCCCACCCGCTCCAGGAAGTCGTCGATCAGGGCCGAGGTTTCCAGGTCCAGCGCACCGTCGATCAGGGCCGGGCGGATGCGGCGCTGCACCGCGCGCACCACCACCGACAATTCCTCGTCGAAGACATCGCCTTCGCCGACGCCATAGCCGATCTGTGCCAGCTTCCAGCGCAGGCGTGCCACCAGGGCTCCCTGCGATCCGACCGACGCCAGCGGCAGGCGCGGGGTGGGCGGAACCGCCGGATGGACGGCAAGGCCAGCTTGTGCCAGCCGCGCCCATGGAAAGTGTTCGCCAGGGTCGGCCTTGCGCCCGGGGGCCAAGTCCGAGTGGGCGATGACCGCACGCCCATCCAGGCCATGCCGGGACAGGATGTCACGGACCAGACCCATGACCGCGACGATCTGGGCTTCGGGATAGGGCGGCAGGCCAAAGTCATGGCCGCCATTGGCGATCTCGATGCCGACCGAGCGCGCATTGACATTCTCTGCCCCGCGCCACGAGCCGCGCCCGGCATGCCAGGCCCGATGCTGTTCAGGCACCAGCTCGTGCAGGCGGCCATTCTCCTCGACCACCCAGTGCGAGCTGACCCGGGCGAGCGGGGTGGCGGGGTCGATGTCGGCGGCCTGCCACGGGCCGGGAAACGCACCAGCCACCGGAGCAGGGTCAACGAGGCGGCGCAGCGCATCCTCGGCGGTGGCCATGCCCGTATAGTGCAGGACCACGAGCGAGACCGGGGTGCCCTCGCGGCTGTCGAAGTTCGGAGATGACCAGCTCATCATGCGGCGTGGGGCACGCCCTTCTGGGCGAGGAGGTCACGCAGTTCGCCGGTCTGGTACATCTCGCGCACGATGTCGCACCCGCCGACGAATTCGCCCTTCACATAGAGTTGCGGGATGGTCGGCCAGTCGGTGAAGGCCTTGATGCCCTCGCGGATTTCATCGTCGGCCAGCACGTCCACGTCGACAAAGTCCACGCCGGTCACATCCAGCACCTGCACCACGGTGTTCGAAAAGCCGCAGCGGGGCATGTGGCGGTCGCCCTTCATGAACAGCACCACGTCATGGCCGGATACCAGCGTCCGGATGCGGTCGAAAACGGGGGGTTCGGTCATGTCACCGGGCCTTTCGGAGAAATTGGGGGGCAGAGCGCCGACACCGGCCTGTTCTGGCGAGCCCCACGGCTTCATGCAAGCCCCGCTGCGGCCAGATTGGCGGTCAGGTGCGCGTCGCGCGTCGTTGTGACCAGGGCGCATTGCACTGCCGGCAGTGCCAGCGCCGCACCGATTCCGCCCGCGCAGGCCGTCGTGCCGGCAGGGCGCAGGATGGCGCGCGCCGAATACCAGAGGTCGGCCGGGCGCAGCGACATCCGCGGTGCCACCGCCCGTGCCCGCATGGTTTCGATGGCGATGACGCCCACCCCGCGCTCGGCCGCGCGGTCCAGAACCGGCGCCAGGGCAGGAACCAGGGCAGGGCACATCAGCCAGCCCACGCAGTCGTATTCGAGCGCGGCCGCCAGTTCCGGCCCGCGGCCGGCCACCCCGATGGCGCCGATGCGCCCCTTGGCGTGCTCGCGCTCGAGGGTCGCAAGCGCCCCTTCCTTAAGGTCGTGGGGTTCCGGCCCGTGCAGGAACACCAAGTCCGCGCGTGCCGTCCGCAGATTCCCCAGCGCCTCAGACAGCTGCGCCCCGATCCCTGCAGGGGAAAAATCCTTGTGCACGCGGCCGTTCGCACGGCGGGTTCCGAGCTTGGTCGAGAGCACCACACGCTCGCGCGCGGCGGCTGCCTCGATGGCCCGGCCCAGCCGCCGCTCGCCCTCACCACCGCCATAGAAGGGGGCGCTGTCGAACAACGTGACCCCGCCCGCCAGAGCCTGTGCGATCAGTGCCGCCGTCCGGTGCGCGCTGACCAGCGCAGTGGCGTGTGGCCCCGTGACCCCAAAGCCCAGCCGGGACACAATCGCGCTCATGGCCGTCCTGCGACGACGCAAAGGCTCATTTCGGGCCGGTGTCGAGCGCCAGTGCGTGCAGTTCGCCCCCCATCCGCCCCTTGAGCGCGGCATAGACCGCCTGGTGCTGGGCGACGCGGCTCTTGCCCGCAAAGGCCTCCGAACGGATGATCGCGCGATAGTGGTCGCCATCGCCGGCCAAGTCCTGGATTTCGATCTCGGCGTCCGGGAACGATTCGCGGATCAGGGCTTCCAGATCGTGGGCCAGCATCGGCATCGAGGTGCACTCCGTTGTTACCCGCGCTCCTGCCCCTTGTGCGGGCGCCAATCAACTGCTGGAGCCTTGGTGCGTGACTGCCGTTTCGGCACAACCACGGGATGTGCGCGCTTGCATGTCCGGACGCGTTTCGGGCAAATCCACAATAGCGCTGGGGTAATGTCGGGCGCCGCTATGGTGGCCGGCTCCAGAGTGGGGGGAAGTCATCACGAAAATGCGTCTTTTTGCTGCGTTTGCGGCCACTGCGGCGCTGGGTGCGTGTGCGACCGTTACCAAGGGCACGACGGACACCGTCAATTTCATCAGCACGCCGCCCGGGGCCACGGTCACGGTCGAGGCGGCCGGGCAGGCCACCGAGTCCTGTGTCGCGCCTTGCGCGCTCGACCTGAACCGCAAGAACACCTGGCAGGTCGAAATGGAGCTGTCGGGCCACACCACCGCCACCGCAACACTTGTTCCGCAGGTGTCCGGAGATGGCGTCGCAGGCATGGCCGGAAACGTGATCCTGGGCGGTTTCATCGGAGCCGGGGTCGACGCTGCCACTGGCGCCATGAATGACCTCAAGCCCAATCCGCTCTCGCTGGTGCTGGCGCCGAACCGGTCGGCAACTGCCGAGGCCGGCCCTGCCCCAATGGCGACCCCCGTCAGCTGACGGGAACGAGCATCCAGGCTTTCAGCGGCCGGGAGGGGCGACCCCGTCCCGGCCGCGTGCGTCTTGGCGTAGGTCGGGGGCGCCGCTATATCCGAGGGCGTTCCAGAACCGCCGCCCAGGCGTGCTTTTCCGAAAGCCTTCGATGACCACGTCCCGCAGCACCGCGCACAATGGCCCCTCGGTTGCCGAGATCCGCGCCGAATTCCTCGATTTCTTCCGCCAGCGTGGTCACGCCACCCCGGCATCGGCGCCGCTCGTGCCGCAGTCCGATCCGACCCTGATGTTCACGAACGCCGGCATGGTCCCGTTCAAGAACATGTTCACCGGCCTCGAGACTCCGCCATCGCCGCGCGCCGCCACCAGCCAGAAGTGTGTTCGCGCCGGCGGCAAGCACAATGACCTGGACAATGTCGGCTATACCGCCCGTCACCACACCTTCTTCGAAATGCTGGGCAATTTCTCGTTCGGCGACTATTTCAAGGAAGGGGCGATCGAGCACGCCTGGCAGCTGATCACCAGGGGCTATGGCCTTGCCCCCGAACGGCTGCTGGTTACCGTCTATCACACCGATGACGAGGCCGCCGCCCTGTGGCGCAAGATTGCGGGCCTGCCCGACGAACGCATCATCCGCATCGCGACCAGCGACAATTTCTGGTCGATGGGGGACACCGGCCCCTGCGGGCCCTGTACCGAGATCTTCTATGACCACGGTCCGGCTCTGGCCGGCGGGCCTCCCGGCAGTCCGGACGAGGACGGCGACCGGTTCATCGAGATCTGGAACCTGGTCTTCATGCAGTTCGACCAGGCTGCGGATGGCACCCGCGTGCCGCTGCCAAAGCCCTCGATCGACACCGGCATGGGCCTCGAGCGGATTGCCGCGATCCTGCAGGGCGTGCACTCGAACTATGACATCGACGTCTTCCGCGCCCTGATCGGTGCGTCCGAGGCGCTGACCGGGGTCAAGGCCGATGGCGAGCAGGCCGCAAGCCACCGCGTCATCGCCGATCACCTGCGCGCCTCGTCCTTCCTGATCGCCGACGGGGTGCTGCCGTCGAACGAGGGACGTGGCAGCGTCCTGCGCCGGATCATGCGCCGCGCGATGCGCCACGCGCACGGACTGGGCGCGCGCGAACCATTGATGCACCGGCTGGCCCCGAGCCTGGCCGATGCCATGGGCGACGCCTACCCGGAACTGCGCCGCGCCCAGCCGCTGATCCAGTCCACCCTCGAGCAGGAAGAGGAACGCTTTCGCCGCACCCTCTCGCGGGGCCTTGACCTGCTGGCCGATGCAACCAGCCAGATGCGCGCGGGCGACAGCCTTTCGGGCGAAACGGCGTTCACGCTCTATGACACCTATGGCTTTCCGGTCGACCTGACCGCCGACATCCTGCGCGCGCGCGGGATCACCGTGGACCAGGAGGGCTTTGAGACCGCGATGGAGCGC
Organism: Hyphomonadaceae bacterium UBA1001; assembly: GCA_002291875.1. Lineage (GTDB taxonomy): Bacteria > Pseudomonadota > Alphaproteobacteria > Caulobacterales > Aquidulcibacteraceae > UBA1001. The sequence goes on along the minus strand of DBAV01000248.1, from coordinate 17,386 downwards.
CAGCGCGAGCAGGGCCGCGAAAGCTGGGCCGGCTCGGGCGAGGCGGCTTCGGGCGCGGTCTGGCTGCGGCTCAAGGACACCCACGGGGCCACCGACTTTCTGGGCTATGGCGCCGAATATGGCGAGGCGCGCCTGATCGCCATTGTCCAGAATGGCGAGACGGTCGACCGGCTGTCCGCGGGTGCCGAGGCGGAACTGGTGTTCGACCGCACCCCCTTTTACGCCGAGAGTGGCGGCCAGGCGGGCGATCACGGTGCGATCCGCTTTGCCCATGGTGCAGCCTTCACGGTCCGCGATACCCGCAAGCAGGCGGGCGCACTTCACGGGCATCTGGGCACGCTGGATGCGGGCAAGATCGCCGTGGGCGACATGGCGACACTGGACATCGACGCCGGTCGTCGCGCGCGCATCCGGGCCAATCATTCCGCGACGCACCTGCTGCATGCGGCGCTGCGCAATGTGCTGGGACCGGGGGTGACGCAGAAGGGCTCGCTGGTCGAAGCCGACCGCCTGCGCTTTGACTTCAGCCATGGTCAGCCGATGACGCCCGAGGCCATCGAGCGCGTCGAGGCCGAAGTGAATGCGGTCATCCGGCAGAACGCCGAGGCCCGCATCATCGAGACCTCGCCCGAGGAGGCGATCGCGGCAGGCGCCATGGCGCTGTTCGGCGAAAAGTATGGCGAGCGGGTGCGCGTTCTGACCCTGGGAAGCGGCCTCGAGGACTCGGCCAAACCCTATTCGGTCGAGCTGTGCGGGGGCACGCACGTTGCGCGCACGGGCGACATCGCCCTGTTCGCCATCCTGTCCGAATCAGGTGTCGCGGCAGGCATCAGGCGGATCGAGGCCACCACCGGCGCGGCGGCACTGGCCTTTCTGAAGGGCCAGGCGCATGTCGCGCGCGCTCTGTCCGAGCAATTGCGCACCCCGATCCCCGCCCTCGCCGAACGCGTCGCCCAGATCGCCGACGAACGCCGCCGGTTTGAACGCGACCTGGCGGACGCCCGAACGCGGCTGGCAATGGCGGGGCCTGCGACGGGCGCGGCCAGCGGTCCCGAAACCGTGGCCGGCGTTCACTTCCTTTCGCGCGTGCTGTCGGACGTTCCGGCAAAGGACCTGCGCCGCCTGATCGATGAGGGCAAGGTGCAGGTCGGGTCGGGCGTGGTGGTGTATGTCACAGCCGACGGCGGCAAGGCCGCGATTGCGGTGGGTGTGACGGATGACCTTGTGGGGCGCCTGTCTGCGGTGGACCTGGTGAAGGCTGGGGTGGCGGCGCTCGGCGGGCAGGGGGGCGGCGGACGTGCCGACCTGGCCCAGGGCGGCGGGCCCGATGCCGGGGCGTGCGAGGCCGCTGTGGCGGCCGTTCGCGCAGCGCTGGCAGGCTGATACCGGAACGCCGGTCTGCTGACCGGCACGGGCTCGGCCGCACTGGAGTGCGGCGCTCCGGGGCGCAACCATGTGGCAAGGGGTGCGTGCGACAGTGCCGCGATGGATGACGCGTTGCTGCAGCGGTTTCTGGATTGGCTGTCGCACGAGCGGCGTGCGCGCCCCCTGACTGTCGAGGCCTATCGGCGCGACGTGGCGGACTTTCTGGGGTTTCTGGCCGGCCATCTGGGAGAGCCTGCCACCCGCGCCGTGCTGTCGCGGCTCGAGCCGCAGGACCTGCGGGCATGGCTGGCGCGTCGCAGGGCCGGCCCCCCCATCCTCAGCGACCGCACCGCAGCGCGCGCGCTGGCCGCGGTGCGCACTTTCCTGCGCTGGCTGGATCGCCGCGAGGGAGTGGCATTGCCACGCCTGGCGCTGGTCCGCGGACCGCGGGTTCGGCCCGGCCTGCCGCGCCCCCTTGCAGAGGCCATGGCCGCCGAGGTGTTGCACGATGTGGCCGAAGGGATTGACGGGCCCGATGACCCCGCCTGGGTGCGCGCACGCGATGCGGCGGTCCTGACGCTGCTGTGGGGGGCGGGCCTGCGGATTTCCGAGGCACTGGGCCTGCGGGGCCAGGACCTGCCACTGGGCCGATCGCTGCGGGTTCTGGGCAAGGGCGGGCGCGAACGGATGGTGCCGCTGCTGCCGGTCGTGGGTGCAGCGATCCATGACTATGTCCGCCAATGCCCGTTTCAGCCCGAGCGCGAGCTTGCCCTGTTCCGCGGCGTGCGCGGCGGACCGCTGTCACCACGCCTGGTTCAGCTGCGCATGGAGCGCGCGCGTACGCGCCTTGGCCTTCCCGCCAGCGCCACGCCCCACGCATTGCGGCATGCGTTCGCCACCCACCTCCTGGCCTCGGGCGCCGACCTGCGGGCCATCCAGGAATTGCTGGGCCATGCCAGCCTGTCGACGACCCAGCGCTATACCGCGATCGACCATGCGGCCCTGAAGGCGGCCGCCGCACGCCTGCCGGATTGAGACACGCGCGCGGGCGCCTCAGTCGGTCGCAGGCAGGGTGAGGACCGCCTCGAGGCCGCCCAGCAGGCTCTCGCCCAGTTCGAGGTCGCCCTTGTAGAGGCGCGCCAGGTCCACGACCATGGCCAGCCCCAGCCCATGGCCGGGGCGGCTCTGCTCGTCAAGGCGCACGCCGCGCTTGAGCGCTGCCACACGGGCATCGGGGCTGAGGCCGGGACCATCATCCTCGACCCTGACCCGCACCAGCCCGTCGCGGGCGCCGACGGCCACATGCACCTCGCCGCCGCCATACTTGCAGGCGTTCTCGATCAGATTGCCCACCATGTCCTCGAGGTCCTGGCGCTCGCCGCGGAACACCGGCTCGGGCCCGGGCTCCCAGTTCAGCCGGATCTCGACGCCGTCCCGGGCGTGCAGGCGCTGGAGCATGCGGGTGATGTCGTCCAGCACGGGGCGGACCTCGGCGCGTGCCCCCAGCCCCTCGGCCATGGCAGCCGCCCGCGCGCGGGCCAGATAGGCATCGACCGAGCGGGTCATCGACAGGGTCTGGCGCTCGACAAGGGACGGCAGCGCCGAGGTTTCGCCGTCTCGCGCCTCGTTCAGCATGACCGCGATCGGCGTCTTCAGCGCGTGGGCCAGATTGCCGACCTGGGTGCGGGCGCGCTCGACGATTTCGCGGTTGTGCTCGAGAAGCGCATTCAGCTCGACCGTCAGCGGTTCGATTTCCTGAGGGTAGGGCCCCTCGAGCCGCGCCGCGCGCCCGCGCCGGACCGCGGCGATGTCGGTGCGCACCCCATCGAGCGGCCTCAGGGCCACGCCCACCTGCAGGGCCACGGCCGCTGCCAGACCCAGCGCCAGCAGCACCAGCGCCGCATAGAGCGTGGCCGAGAACTGGGCTGCGCCCTCCAGCACCGGGCGCGGGTCTGCGGCCACCAGCAGGCCGACCTTGGCTGCCGCACCGGGCGGGCGCACCGTGCGGCCATACATGCGCAGCGGCTCGCCGTCCGGCCCGCCGGCCTGGTCCCAGAATTCGGGCTGGCCGGGTTCGCGCGCACCCAGCGCCGCCAGGCGCCGCGCATCGCCTGCAAGGCTGGCATCCCACAGCGAGCGCGAGCGGAACAGCGAGGCTTCTGCCCCACCCGGTCCGAGCCGCACAATCTCCCAATAACGTCCCGACAGGGTGCGCTGAAAGCGTCCGTCATTGGGGGCCTCGGCCAGGGTGATCGCCCCTGCATCGTCGGCTTCGAGTTCAGCCAGCAGGGAATCGGCGGTCACCGCCAGATCGCGGTCCAGCTGGGCCACCACGCTTTGCCGATAGAGGGCCGAGAGCCCCCAGCCCGTCAGGATCAGCAGCGGCAGCGACCACGCCAGGGCGGCCAGGATCAGGCGTGCGCGCAGCGAGCGCGGCAACAAGCGCGAACCGGCCGGCGGGCCCCTGACCGCGGGCGGTGGGATGGGGGTGTCCGTTGCGTCCATGAGCCGATCTAGAGCACTTTGGGCCGCCGGTGAATGCCTGCCCCGGCGCGCCGCCTCAGGCGGCCGAGCGGGCGCGGGCTACCGCCCTTGCGATCGCCTCGACCAGCACGCGCGGGTCGATCGGCTTGGTCACATAGTCGTCCATGCCGGCCTCGAGACCCCGGCGGCGCTGCTCGGAAAAGGCGTCTGCAGTCAGGCCCACGATCGGTGTCGCATGGTTCGGTCCGCCCGAGGCGCGGATTTCCGCGGTGGCGGTCAGACCGTCCATGACAGGCATCTGCACGTCCATCAGGATCAGGTCGAAGCGCATGGCCCGGGCGGCCTCGAGCGCGTCCGCCCCGTTCTCGACCACGCGGACACGGTGCCCGAAGGGCGCCAGGAAGGCCTCGATGATCTTCTGGTTCACCGGGTGATCCTCGGCTACCAGGATGTCGAGCGCATCGTCGGTGCGATCACCCGACGCGGGCTGGGCGTCGATGGTCGGGGTCCTTGCGGGCGCGGCGACCCGGCATGGCAGCAGGACGGTGAAGTTGGTGCCGAGGCCGGGCTGGGAAGTCACCTCGATGCTGCCGCCCATCAGGTGCACGATACGCTGCGAGATGGTCAGGCCCAGGCCGGTTCCGCCGAACCGCCGAGAGGTCGAGGCGTCGGCTTGGGTGAAGGGCCGGAACAGGCGCGAAAGCGTGTCCGCGTCCATACCGATGCCGTCATCGCGGACCGTGAAGGCCAGCATCTGCGCACCCTCCGCGTCGGGTCGGACGCCGACCTCGACCGACACGCTGCCGGCTTCGGTGAATTTCACCGCGTTCGAGATCAGGTTGAACAGGACCTGCTGCAGTCGCGTCGGGTCGCCCTCCAGCCAGCCGGGCACGGCCTGCCCGACCTGCGCGGTGAAGCCCAGACCCTTCTCGGCCGCACGCGGGCCCCACAGGGCCGCCACCTGCCGCATCAGGTCGGCCGGCGCATAGGCAATCGTTTCGATCTCCAGCCGTCCCGCCTCGATCTTGGACAGGTCGAGCAGGTCGTTCAGCACGGTCAGCAACAGCCGGCCCGACTCGCGCAGGGTTTCGACATGCGCTTGCGCCTCGTCCGACAGTTCGGTGCGGGCGATCAGCTCGGCCATGCCCAGGATGGCGTTCATCGGGGTGCGGATTTCATGGCTCATGGTGGCCAGGAATTCGGATTTGGCCCGGTTGGCCTGTTCGGCCTCCTCCTTGGCGGCGGACAGGGCCCTGTCGGCGCGCTTCTTGTCGGTGATGTCGATGTACGAGCTGATGACGCGGTTCCAGGGCGAATGGGCCGGGCCAATGGCGCGGATTTCATGGATGACGTCACGCCGCTCGCCCGTGCTGGTGCGGATCACGGTCTCAACGGGCCCCACCGGGCTGCCGGGCGTCCACCGGTCGAGCAGGGCGGCAAGGTCTGCCAGATGCTGGCGGGGCGTGTGCAGCCGGTGGTCGAACCCCTTGCCTTCCTCGAACCGGAACAGCGCACGCGCGGCACGGTTCGAAGTCACCCCGCCCGACGTGACCTCCTCGAGCATCTTCAGTCCTTTCGGCGTGCCCAGAAGTTTCGAGCCGATCGCATGGCCCCCCTCCGCCCACAGCCGATTGAGTTCCGCTTCCATCCCGGCACCGTTCCAGACATTGCAGGCGATCGGGCTGTTCTCGAACAGGTTGGCCCAGTCGGCCTCGCTGCGCTCGAGCGCCTCCAGCGCCTCGCGCTCGGCGGTGACGTCGAAGATCAGGCCCAGCAGATGCTCGCCATCGGTGCCGACCCAGCGGCAGATGGTCGTCCGGAAATGCCGCATCCGGCCGTCGGGATGCAGATAGCGGTGGTGGACGCTGGCGGTGTGCTCGCCATCGGCGGCCTGCGTCAGCAGCGCCCGCAGCATCGCTCGCTCTTCGGTAGGCACCCGGTCCAGCACGGCGAACGGATTGGTGGCCAGCTCGGCCCCCGTGACGCCGGTGATGGCGGCATAGTCGCCTGCCACCGCCACGTGCTCGCCTGTGGTCAGGTTGAAATCGTTCACCCCGCCCCGCGCGAGGCCGATGATGCGCTCCCAGCGTTCGCGCTCGGCCGCCATGCGGCCCATGGCGCCGACCAGCTCGTCCTGTGCCAGTTTCAGCGCAGCGCGCTGGCCTTCGACCGAAAACACCAGGCTGGCAACGATGCCGGCAATGGCGAGGCTGATCACCACCGGCACCGGCGAACTGGTCGCCAGCGAGGTCATGATGCCCATGACCACCATGGTGGCCAGCAGGATGGCAAAGTTCGCAACCACCACCGGACGGGCGCGCCGTGACATCAGCGCATTGAACAGCGCCGTGCACAGGATGGTGCCGACGGCCGCAAAGGTCGCCTCGACCGTGCCCAGCCAGGCCAGATAGAGCGCGAGTGCGCACCAGAAGCCCGTCAGCACCAGGTTGGCGACCGTTTCGCTGACCAGTGTGCCGTGCGGCAGCGTCCGGTTGCGGCGCCACTGCTCGACGGCACGCCTCGACCGGTGCTGGGCAAACAGCAGGAACGGCACATAGAGGGCGATGAATGCCAGCCCCGCAAAGGGTTGCCCGAGCAACCACAGCAACAGCGCCGCCGGCACGCTGGACCAGACCAGAAAATCATTCTGGTCGAGATCCTGTTCCAGCAGTTCGGCCAGGTCCTGGTCGCTGGACGAAAGCAAGGTCCGGACGTTCACGATTGCCCCGCAGGATTTGAGGGTGCCACTGTAGTGCAAATCCCTTAAGGGGCGATTGCAATGGGTGTGGAAACGGGGCCGACGGCCGATCAGGGGGTCCAGGTCACGTCCGCGATCGAGGGCGCGCCCAGCACCAGCAGCACCAGCCGGTCGAAACCCAGCGCACCCCCCACCGTGGGCGGCATGGCGGGCAGCGCCGCCAAGAGGTCCTCGTCCAGCGGCACACGATAGCCATACAGCTGCGCCTTGAGGTCCATGTCGGCCTCGAAACGCGCGCGCTGCTCGGCCGGATCGGTCAGCTCGTCGAAACAGTTCGCCAGCTCGACCCCGCAGGCATAGAGCTCGAACCGCAGGGCAAAGCGCGGATCGTCCGGCCTGCGCCGGGCCAGTGCGGCCTCGGGCGCGGGATAGTCGTGTAAAATGGTCAGCCGCCCCTTGCCGAGGGCCGGCTCGACCCGCGACACCAGGATGCGCGAGAACACGTCCGACCAGCTGTCATCGTCGCGGCAGCTCACGCCGGTTGCGCGCGCCTGCGCACGAAGGGCGTCAGCCCTCGGCGTGCCGTCGGGGCAGAGCGTTGCATCAAGTTCCACCCCGGCATGGATGGCAAAGGCTTGCGTCACTGTCAGTCGCTCGGGCGTGGCAAACGGATCGCAGGTCTGTCCGCGATGCGACAGGACGGTGGATCCTGCCGCCCGGGCCGCCACGGCGACGATGGTGGCGGCATCGGCCATCAGCGCCTCGAGGCTGGCATGGGTGCGATACCATTCCAGCATCGTGAACTCGCGCGCGTGCAGTGCGCCTGCCTCGCGGTCGCGCCACACGCGCGCAAACTCGAAAAGCCGATCTTCGCCCGCCGCGATCAGCTTTTTCATCGCGAATTCGGGACTGGTGTGCAGGAACGCCGTGCCCTGGGGCGTGCCGTCCACGCCATGCAGCGTGGTGGACAGCGGATGCAGGTGCGTCTCATTGCCGGGCGACTGCACCAGGGCGCGGCATTCGGTTTCGGTAAAGCCTGCCGCACCGAACCAGGCCCTCAGCGCGGCGCGCATGGCGTTGCGTGCGCGCAGGCGCGGTGCCCGGTCGGCGTGCACCGTGCGGTCCCACCAGGGGCTGCTCATGCCGCCTCAGCCTTTGCGTCCGGCGCCCGGGCGTGTATGTCGCCGCCCCTGACGTTCCTTCCCTTGCACCCGTCACGGTTCCGGCGCCCGGCGCTGGACAGGCGGGCGCCAAATCCCGAAAGGCAATCCGTGGTCAAGGTCATCGCTTCCAGCCTGCGCAAGGGCAATGTCGTCGAATACGAGGACGGCAAGCTCTATGTCATCCTGACCACGCAGAACATCCACCCGGGCAAGGGTACCCCAGTGACCCAGGTCGAGATGCGCCGCATCGTCGACGGCATCAAGGTGACCGAACGCTACAAGACCACCGACAGCGTCGAGAAGGCCTTTGTCGAAGAGCTCAAGCACAACTTCCTGTATGATGACGGGTCCAACCACGTCTTCATGAACCCCGAAACATTCGAGCAGCTCGAGGTGCCGCACGACGTGCTGGGCGAGCAGGCGGCCTATCTTCAGGAAAACATGGAAGTGTGGCTGACCGTGTTCGAGGGCGTCGCGCTGGCGGCCACCCTGCCGACGCGGGTCACGCTCGAGATCACCGAAACCGAGCCGGTGGTGAAGGGCCAGACGGCCTCCTCGTCCTACAAACCCGCAAAGCTCTCGAACGGGCTGAAGACGATGGTGCCGCCCCACATCCAGGCCGGCACGCGGGTGGTCGTCAACACCGAGGACAACCGCTATGTCGAGCGCGCCAAGGACTGACGCGCCGGGGCGGACCGCGCGGGTGTAATCCGGGCCTGGAAGCCCGGGCTCCGCAGTGGTGCACGGCAACGATTGCGGTGTCGCGAGCAGGGGCCCGCCGAAGCCCGCGCTTCCAGGCGCGGCCTTGTGGCAGGCCGATGGCCCGCCGCGCTGGTCGCGCGGGTGTTCTCCGGGCCTGGAAGCCCGGGCTCCTTGGGGTTGCGCGGCAATGATCCCGATAAAGGCGCAGGGGTGCCGGCGGAGCCCGCGCCTCAAGGCGGGGTCCTTTGCAGGGCCAACAGCCCAAGCCCCGCAGGCGCGTCGGACGCGTCAGGCGGGGGGCCAGGGGGCGAAGTGCTTGGAGAGCTTCAGCCGCTGGCCGAGATAGTTGTTCGTGCCGGTCTGGCCGTAGAGGCGCTCGGGGCGGGCGGTGAGGGGCTCGTAGAGCAGGCGCGCGGCGCGTTGGCCATGTTCCAGGATGAAGGGGATGTCGCGCCCGCGCACCTCGAGCACCCCGCGCCCCCCGATGCCCCCCGCCGCGGGCGTGCCAAAGCCGGGGTCAAAGAAGCCGGCATAGTGGGCGCGGAACTCGCCCATGTCGACGACCTGGGGGGCCATTTCGGCGGCCTCGTCCTCGCCGATCACCACTGCCTCGGCGGAGGCCAGGATGTAAAACTCGCCCGGGTCCAGCACCAGGCGCCCGTCCTCGGCGCGCAGCGGCTCCCAGAAGCGGGTGGGATCGTGCCCGCCAATGCGGCGAAGGTCGATCAGATGGGTGTGGCGGCGCGCGCGATAGCCGACAATGCCCTCGGGCGTCAGCGTGTCCGACAGGTCCACGGTCAGGTCGAGCACGCGCGGCAGCACCGCCGCCCCCTCGCGGAAGCGCATCTGGCACAGCGCATCGCCCGCGCGCGCCAGGATGGGGAAAGACCGCGGGGCGACCTCGGCATAGAGCGGGCCGGCATAGCCTGCGGGCACGGCATCAAAGGCCGCCGAACGGTCGGCGATGATGCGCACGAAGACGTCGATGCGCCCGGTCGAACTCTTGGGGTTGCCGGCGGCCGACACGTCGGCGGGCAGGGCCAGCTGTTCCATCAGCGGGATCAGATAGACACAGCCTTGTTCCAGCACCGCCCCGTCGCTGAGGTCGATGCGGTGCAGCACCAGCCCGCCATTCGACAGCCGGCGTGCAACGGTTGAATCCGCGCCGGGCAGGAAGCTGGCGCGCAGGCGGTAGGCGACCGTGCCCAGGCGCAGATCGAGGCTGGCAGGCTGAACCTGGCCCTCGGTGAAGGGGGCGGCAGTGGTGATGGCACCGGTGTCGGCGAGGGCCTTGATGCGGGTGTCTGGCAGAACCGTCATCCGCACGCGCTAGCATCCTGTTACGGCCTGCGCCACAGCGGGGGCAAGCGGTGCCCGCGCGCCGTCCCATCCCCCGCTACACCGGAGAGCGCATTGACCACGACCCCGCCGCCCCCCGCAGCGCCCGTTCCGTCGGCTGATCCCGCGTCCGCGGGGGCCGAACTGCTGGCCGCGCTGGCCCCCGGTCTTTCGCCCGAAGCAGTGCGGATGGCCGGCGGCATGGCGACGGCCTTTGCCACCAATGCGGCGATTGCCATCGTCATCGTCATCGCGGGCATCTGGATTTCGGGGTTGGTGGCGGGGGCGGTGCGGCGCGGCCTGACGCGCACGGGCCGGGTCGATGCGACGCTGGTTGGGTTTTTCTCGTCGCTGGTGCGCTATGCCATCCTGGCGGTGGTCGGCGTGGCGGTGCTGTCGCGGCTGGGGGTCGAGACGACCTCATTGGTGGCGGTGCTGGGCGCGGCGTCCCTGGCGATCGGCCTGGCGCTGCAGGGCACGCTGGGCCATCTGGCGGCCGGGGTGATGCTGATCTTCTTCCGCCCCTATCGGGTGGGGGATGCGGTGGACATTGGCGGCAAGTCGGGCGTGGTAAAGGACCTGACGCTGTTCACCACCGAACTGGCCACCGCCGACAACGTCAAGATCATCATCCCCAACGGCCAGGTGTGGGGACAGACCATCACCAATTTCTCCAGCCATGCCGAGCGGCGTGTGGATGTGAACGTCCGCGTGGCGCTGGAGGATGATCCGGTCCGCGCACTGGCCGCGATCCGAGCCGTGGTCGCCGCCGACGGGCGTATCCTGCCCGCCCCCGAGGCACCCTTTGTGGATGTGGTCGATGTCACCGACACGGCCTTCATCGTCGGCGTGCGGGTGTGGGTGAAGGCGGGCGACTATTTTGCGGTGCGGTTCGACCTGCTGCGCGGGGTGCAGGCGGCGCTGCGCGGGGGCGGCTTTGCCATTCCCTATCCGGCCACCCGCGCGATCGGCTGAGCGGCCACGAAAAACCCCGGCGCGGGGAACGCGCCGGGGTCATCGTTTGCAGGTGGGTGCCGATCAGTTGGCCGTGGCAGCCGGCCCGCGCGAGACGCCCACCGCGCGCACGGTGAAATCGCCCGTGCTGTTGTCCAGCGCCTGGACGGACACCAGACCGGCGCCGTCCTCGTCGATGGTGACCACGAGGCGCGAGTTCAGCGTCCCCTCTTCGAAGTCGTCATTCATGGTGTCGACCGCAAAGCCTTCCTCGCCCATCGTCCCAAAGCCCAGCAGGGCGTCGAAGTCGTCCGACTCGAGGTGCACGGCCACGCGCTGGCCAGGCCGTCCGGTGACGCGGAAATACTGGACCGGACCGCCTTCCTCGTTTTCGGCGTCACTGGTGGTCAGCGTTCCGCGGATGCTGGCCCCCACACCCAGGGTGCGCGGGGTCAACGCGTCGGCGCGCTGCGGCGGCAGCACCTCGATCCGGTAGGGTGCATCGACCTGCAGCGGCATTGTCGCGTCCACCCCGACCGGCACGACGCGGGCGAACACATGCCCGGACGAGCCGATGGTGGTGGAAATCTGGGCATTCAGTCCGGGGCCGCTGTCGTCGTCGCTGGAGGTGGCGGTGAAGGATTCCCCGTTCAGCGTGCCGATCTCGAGCAGCGGATCCATCATCTCTGAACTGACGCGGATACGTATTGTCTCGCCCGGCCGGCCCGAAATCCTCCAGACTTGGTTTGGACGGCCCGCATCGTCGAGGCGCGAAACCTCGCCCAGCACGCCTTCGCCCGGCGCGCCCCCGCGTGCGATCTCGCGCACGCTGAACGCTTCGGGCGGCAGGGGCGGGGTGGCCGACAGGGTGAAGGCGCCCAGCGATTCGCCGACCTGCGAGACATAGATCTGCAACCTGCCATTGTCGGGGATGGTGGTCCGCAGCAGCGAGTCGAGGCCCTGTTCGCCACCGCCGCTGTCATCGTCGGACGGGCAGGCAGGGCCCATGTCCCCATAGATCAACCCGTTGTCGTCAAAGCAGCTGCGCAGATCGGCGGCGGCCGTCACCCGCGGGTCGAGGGCGATGCCATCCTCGCCGGTGGGGGGGGCCGCGCGCACCAGCAGGCGCACCCGCTCGCCCGGGGTTCCGCGCAGGGTGTAGACCACGCCGCGCATCTCGCCGAACACTTCGCGCGTGCGTTCGGTAATCTGGCCCTGGCGGTCCTGACCCAGGCGGATCGTCGAGCCGCCCTGGGCGAAGGCGGTGCCGGTGCAGACGACCGTCAGCGCCGCCGCGGCCGCGGTGGTCCAAAGAATACGTTTCATTGTTGTGTCCCTTCCCTGCGTCGCGCCGACGGGCGCGTCCCGCCATCAACCACGTCTGACGAGATTGTGAAATGGTAATGTTTGAAGTGTGCCCGCGCCGCGTCAGCGTTCGAGCCGCCCATCCCCCAGCGCCTGCGCATCGAAACCGAACACGAGGTCGGGGCGGAGCTCCTCGGCCGCGGCTGCGCCCAGTGCCTCGGGGGCGGCCGAGCGCGAAAGCAGGTCGGCGATGGCCGCAAGGCGTGCCGGCTTCTTGCGGTTGGCCCGCACCACGGTCCACGGACCCTGCTGGGTATGGGTGCGCGAGAACATCTCGTCGCGACGCGCGGTATAGTCGTCAAAGCGCGCCATGGCCGCCTCGTCGATCGGGCCCACCTTCCAGAACTTCAGCGGATCGGCGCGCCGCGCTTCGAGGCGCTCCTTCTGTTCGGCGCGCGAAATGTCGAGATAATACTTGAACAGCTGGATGCCGCCCTTGGCCAGCATGTCCTCGAATTCGCCGACCGTAGCCAGGAACGCCTCGTGTTCTTCTGCCGAGCAGAACCCCATCACTGGTTCCACCCCGGCGCGGTTGTACCAGGACCGGTTGAAGATCACGACCTCGCCTGCAGCCGGCAAGTGGGCGACATAGCGCTGGAAATACCACGATGCCCGGTCGCGGTCGGACGGCTTTGGCAGGGCGACCACGCGGGTTGCGCGGGCGCTCATGTTGGCTGTCATCGCCTTGATCAGCCCGTCCTTGCCGGCCGCGTCGCGGCCCTCGAGGACAATGGCGATCCGCCGGCCATCGGTTATCCAGCTGCGCTGGGCGGTGACGAGGTTGATCTGCAGTGCCTCGAGCCGGGCCGCATAGGCCTCGTCGGACAGCTTTTCGGAGGCCCGCGGCGGCGACGGGCCGGCGGCAGCCTTGCGCGGCGTCTTGCTGGACCGGGTCGAACGGCTGGTGGCTGCGCTGCGTGCCATGGCACATCCTCCGGGGTTGAAATCCGCCTGCACGACGCCTGTGCATCGCAGGCGGCGAACAGGCATAGAGTGCACCGGACGTGCCGCAAGCCGCATTCGCCTCAGGCGCGAGTGGCGGCGACAGGGCCGCGCCACGCCAAGCAAGGACTTTCCGGACCGTCATGCCCGAATCGGACCCCCAGCTGCCGCTGAGCAACGCCCCCGAGATCACCGTCGGCGAACTGGCGCGCCGGCTGAAGCGGACACTGGAGGACGCCTATGGCTTCGTGCGGGTCCGCGGCGAACTGGGGCGCGTGACGGTGGCCAAGTCGGGACATGTCTATGCCGACCTGAAAGACGCCGACACCGTGCTGCAGACCGTGATGTGGAAGGGCACGGCCCAGACACTGCGCTTCAGGCCCGAGGAGGGGCTGGAGGTGGTCTGCGAGGGACGGGTGTCCACCTATCCCGGACGGTCGAGCTATCAGCTGATCGTCGAGCGCATGGCCATCGCCGGACAGGGCGCGCTGCTGGCCCAGATCGAGGAACGCCGCAAGCGCCTGGCCGCCGAGGGCCTTTTTGCCGCCGAGCGCAAGAAGCCCATCCCCCTGCTGCCCGCCGTGATCGGGGTCGTCACCTCGCCCACGGGCGCGGTGATCCGCGACATCCTGCATCGGCTGACCGACCGTTTCCCGGTTCGCGTGCTGGTGTGGCCGGTGGTCGTCCAGGGCGAGCGCGCCGCCCAGGAGGTTGCCGCGGCCGTGGCCGGTTTTGATGCAATCGTGCCGGGTGGTCCGGTGCCGCGCCCCGATGTGGTGATCGTCGCGCGCGGCGGCGGCTCGGTCGAGGACCTGATGGCCTTCAACGAGGAGATCGTGGTGCGGGCCGTAGCGGCGTGCACCCTACCGGTGATCTCGGCGATCGGGCACGAAACCGACACCACGCTGATCGATCACGCCGCCGACCTGCGTGCGCCCACCCCGACCGGGGCAGCCGAACAGGCCGTGCCGGTGCGCATGGACCTTATCGCGCAGGTGGACGCACTGGCCGGCCGGCTGGCGCGCGCGACCGCCACCCGTCACGAGGCGCGCCAGAACCTTCTGCGGGCGGTGGCGGCCCGCCTGCCCGGGGTGGACGCCCTGCTGGCGCAGCGCGCGCAGCGCTTCGACCGCCTGGCCGCCAGCCTCGAGATGGCGCTGGTGAATGCGACCAACCGCGCCGGCACGCGCCTTGGCATGGTCGCCACGCGGCTGCAGCCCGCTACGCTGGTCTCCAGCCTGGCCCGCCGCACCGACCGCGCCGACACCCTGGGTCAGAGGGCGCAGGCTGCTTTGGGTGCCCGGGTGGCAGCGCTTGGCGGGCGGGTCGAGGCACTGGGCGCACGACTGCGCGCCGACCGGTTGAGCGAACTGGCGGGCCGCGCCGGCGAGCGCACCCAACAGGCGCAGCTGAGGCTGATGCGGGCACAGACGGTGCTGCTCGAGCGGCGTGGGGCCAGGCTTGAGGCGGCGGGACGCCTGCTGGAGACGCTCTCGCACCGCAGCGCCCTGGCGCGCGGCTTTGCCATGGTGCTGGACGCCGAGGGACGGCTGGTGCGCGAGGGTGCGGCGCTGGAGGCGGGGCAGCGCGTGACGCTGCGCCTAGTGGATGGGGACCGCCGCGCCCGCATCGACGAGTGATCGGCCAGGCGCGGGTTTCGCGCCACAAAAAGTGCCCGAGACTGGAGGCCGCGCCCGGAATCGAACCGGGGTGCACGGATTTGCAGTCCGCTGCGTCACCACTCCGCCACGCGGCCATCCGTCTCGGTGAGCGAAGGCGCCTAACAGATCGCGTGGGGGGCGGCAATCATCGAGCGGTGCGCCACACAGGGGCGAATTGCAGGCCCTTGCTGTTGCCCGGCGGGGGGCAGGGCACTAGACCGCAGCCCGGGCCGGCATCGCACGCCGGCGACGGACCGGATCGAGGGCAATGGATTTCGAGCGCGCGCGCAATGCGATGGTGGATTCGCAGGTGCGCACCAATGACGTCACCGAGCGGCGCCTCCAGCACATCCTGCGCACCCTCCCGCGCGAGCTGTTCGTTCCCGAGGCCCAACGCCCGCTGGCCTATGCCGAAGCCGACATCCCGCTGGGGGTGCCCGGCCGGGTGCTGATGCGGGTGCGCGACCTGGCCAAGCTGGTGGACACGCTGAACGTCCTGCCGGGCGAGCGGACAGCGGTGATTGCGGCGGGCACCGGTTACGCGACCGCCGTGATGGCACGCATGGCGGGCACCTGCCTGGGTTTCGAACCCTTGGAGAGCCTGGCGCAGGCCGGGCGGCAGGCGCTGACGGCTGCCGGTATCGAGGGGGCCAGCATCCACATCGCCGCCCTCGATGCCGCGCTGGATGGCGGGCCATTCGATGTGATCGTGCTGGACGGAGCGACTGAAATCGTCCCCGATGCGTGGGGTGAGGCCCTGGCAGACGGAGGGCGCATGGGCGTGATCGTGCGCGACGGGCCAGCGGGTCGCGCGCGGCGCTATGCCCGCTCGGGCGCGGGCCTGGCCTTCCGCGAGGTGTTCGACGCCGGCATCCCCGTGCTGCCGGGGCTGGAAAAACCCGCCGGCTTCACCTTCTGAACATTCTGCGTCCTTATGCATCGGCGTGCGCGGCCGCGGGCAGTGCGGCGGATCGGGCGGGCGCGGCCATCACGGGGCCGACGGGGACGCGAGCGGAGGCAGGCAAATGGCTGAACGGTCGCGGGGCTTGGCAAAGGCGGGAAAAGCGGCCCTGGCGCTGGGGGCGCTGGGCGTCGTGCTGCCGGTCGCCTGGTCCGAGACGCTGGCCGATGCCATCGCACTTGCCTATGCGAACAATCCCCAATTGCTGGCCGAGCGCGCGCGCGTGCGAGCCACGGACGAGGGGATCGCCCAGGCGCGCGCGGGGCGGCTTCCGTCCGCATCGCTGCAGGCCGATGCCGGCGTGCGCTGGACCGGCAGTGAAACCCTTTTCGGCCGCAACGAGAATGATGGGGCGCCCCGTTCTGTCGCGCTGTCCGCCAACCAGCCCGTGTTCACGGGTGGGCGGGTTCCGGCGCTCGAGCGCCAGGCCGAGGCCCAGGTGGACGCCGCCGCCGCCCAGCTGACCGCCACCGAGCAATCGGTCCTGCTGGCCACCGTTCAAGCCTTTGTCGACGTGCGGCGCGACCTCGAGATCGTCAATGCGCGGGTGGTCAATGTCGACCGGCTGCGCCGTCAGCTGGAGGGCGCGCGCATCCGCTTCGAAGTTGGCGAGATCACGCGCACCGACGTTGCCCAGGCCGAGAGCCGCCTCGCGCAGGCCGAGGCGGGTCTGGCCACTGCCCGGGCAACGCTGGATGGCAGCCGGGCTGCCTATGTCCGCGTGGTGGGCCAGGCGCCGGGCGAGCTGGCCCCGGTTCCGCCTGCACCGGGCCTTCCGCCCAATCTGACCCGGGCCGTCGAGATCGGGCTGGATCGCAACCCCGAGATCGACCGTGCGGCCGCGGCCGTGCGCTCGGCCGATGCATCCGCGCGGGTTGCGGTTTCAGACCTGCTGCCGCGCGTGGACGTGACCGCGCGTGCCTCGCGCGATGAGCCCGGCTTTGGCACCACCACCACGACCGACAGCGCGCAGGCCTTCGCGACGCTGCGCGTTCCGCTCTACGAGCAGGGGCTGGCGCGCTCGCGGGTCCGCCAGGCCCGCATCGAGACGGACCGGGCGCGGCTTTTGGAAGAGGATGCCCGGCGGGCCGTGACCCAGGCGGTCGCGCGCCTCTGGGGCGAGGTCGAGGCCGCGCGGCGGGTGATCGAGGCCTCGCGCCAGCAGGTCGCTGCCGCTGAAATTGCGCTGGAAGGGGCAAACGAGGAACTGGCCGTGGGGCTGCGCACCACCCTGGACGTGCTGGACGCCGAACAGGAATTGCTGGAGGCCAATCTGGCGCTGATCGCGGCCGAGCGGAACGCCTATGTCGCCAGCCACCAGCTGCTGGCGGCGATGGGGGCGCTGGATCTGGAAACGCTCGGCGTTAACATTTCCTTATACGATCCCCTGCAGCATCGTGACGCCGTGCGCGACGATCTGTGGGGCTTTGGGACCCGTCCCAAGCCTTCCGGT
Source organism: Hyphomonadaceae bacterium UBA1001 (assembly GCA_002291875.1). GTDB lineage: Bacteria > Pseudomonadota > Alphaproteobacteria > Caulobacterales > Aquidulcibacteraceae > UBA1001. The sequence continues at coordinate 300 of DBAV01000248.1, read as the reverse complement.
GGAGAACGGTGACAAAAGTGCGCGCGACGGGACGTGCGCCCGCCGCCTCCCTGGCGTAGGGAGTTTGGTGGGCACAGAATCGAAGGGCAGGGCATGAGCGTCCAGGATCCGCAACCCGAACCGTCGATGGAGGAAATCCTCGCATCGATCCGTCGGATCATCTCGGACGACGACCAGCCGGCCAAGCCCGCGCTGGAGCTCACCCAGCCTGCGGTCGCGCCCGAGCCCGCGCCTCCGCCCATGCCGGAACCGGACATGGAAGAGGACGACCTGATGGTGTTCGACCGGGTCGAGGACGAG
>DBAV01000192.1 GCA_002291875.1 Hyphomonadaceae bacterium UBA1001 | reverse complement strand
ATCTAGGCGGCGGCGGCGGAGCCGCGAACTGCCAGCGCAGGCCCACGGTCACGGCCTGGTGGGTGTAGTCACCCGTGAAGCCGCGCGCGCCGGCTGCCGGGGTGGCGGCCGCCGAAGTCGTCGGCGAGATCGCCGCCAGACGGGTACGCCGACCATTGAACTCGAGGTTCGAGGTGCGCATGTAGCGATAGCCGATGTCGGCGGTCAGCTGTTCGGTCAGCTGGAAGCCGATGCCGGCCAGGCCCTGCCACGCAAAGCCGGTGTCGCTGTCGTCGAACTGCGCACCGCCCGTCAGGCCCTGGTTGCGGGCTGCCGCGGCGTCGATGCGCGCCACGCCGGCGCCGACGCCGATATAGGGCTGCACGCGGCCTTCGCGGTTGAAGTCGTACAGGCCGTTCAGCATCGCGCTCCACGCACGGGCGTCGCCGCCACGGTCAGCGGTCGGCGAAGCGGTGATGTTGTTGAAGCGGTTGGCGATTTCGCCCTCGAGACGGAAGCCGTTCGAGAAACCGTAACCGAGGCCGACCGAACCCATCCAGTCCGCATCGAACTCGAGATCGCCGCCGAAGCGGGCCGGCGTGCCGGTCGTCGGGCCGATCGGAACGCCGACCTGGGTCGAACCGATGTCGAGGCCGCCATCAAAGCCGTAACCGGCGTCGATCCGACCATACCAGCCTTCCTCCGCCGTCGCGGCGAAGGGGGCAGCGAGAAACACCGCGGCAAGAGCCGTGGCACCCTGGAGAGCCTTTTTCATCTCCCATCCCCTCTTTTGGAGCCGATTCCACGCCACGAGCGGCGCGGGAATGCGGCGGCAGGAACGCAGACAACCTGCGATCGGTTCGTGCCCTACACGCATATTTTTTGCATTGCCAGCCACCTAACCGCACGCCTTGCGCGGTCCGCCGCCAAACGGAGGCGCCGGTGTTGCAGTGGCGCAACGCTTTTCGGGGCACCGATTCCCCCATGGGTTGAACCGTCACCCGCGTTCAACATGCGGTCAACACCGTGCCGGGCCGGGCCGTCTTGCAACCCGTCCGCGGTCCGCCCTAGACGGTCGCGCGGCCCGGCCGCGCGCGCTCCCACCCGCTCCAGGACCACCGCTTCGACATGGACAGCATCATCATCCAGGGCGGTCACCGCCTTCAGGGCACCATCCCCGTCAGCGGTGCCAAGAACTCGGCACTGAAGCTGATGGCGGCCGCGCTGCTGACCGAGGGTCCGCTGCACCTGCGCAACGTGCCGCGCCTTGCCGACACGCTGTTCATGGCCGACCTGCTGCGCCGGCTCGGGGTTCAGGTGTTCTGGCCGGAGGGGTCGTCGGAGGTGCATTTCCACGCCCCCGAGGTCACCTCGACGATCGCGCCCTATGAACTGGTGCGCAAGATGCGTGCGACCTTCAACGTGCTGGGGCCGCTCCTGGCGCGGGTGGGCCATGCCACCGTTTCGCTGCCGGGCGGTTGTGCCATCGGCGCGCGCCCGGTCGACCTGCACCTCAAGGCGTTCGAGGCGATGGGCGCCGACATCCACATCGAGGACGGCTATGTGAAGGCCGCGGCCCTGCGCGGCCTGCAGGGCGCCCAGATCAATTTTCCGTTTGCCTCGGTCGGCGCCACCGAACACGCAATGCTGGCAGCGGTCCTGGCCGAGGGCCGTACCGTCCTCGAGAATGCCGCCCAGGAGCCCGAGATCGCCGACCTCGCGGCCTGCCTGACCGCCATGGGCGCGCGCATTGAAGGCGCGGGCACGGGTACCATCGTGATCGACGGCGTGCCTGCGCTGAGCGGTGCCACCCATGCGGTGATGCCCGACCGTATCGAGGCGGGCACCTATGCCATCGCGGTAGCGGCGGCCGGCGGCGATGTGGTGCTGAAGGGCATCGGGCTGGCACCCCTGGCGGCCCTCGCCGAGGCACTGACGGCGGCGGGCGTTGCCGTCAGCGAGGTTGAGGGCGGCCTGCGGGTCGTCGGCTCGGGTCAGCGCCCCAGGCCGGTCGATATCCAGACCCAGCCCTTCCCCGGCTTTCCCACCGACCTGCAGGCCCAGTTCATGGCGCTGATGACCCTGGCCGAGGGCCAGTCCACCATCCGCGAGAACATCTTCGAGAACCGCTTCATGCACGCCCCGGAACTCTCGCGGCTGGGGGCGGACATCTCGGTGCGGGGCAATGAGGCGGTGGTGCGGGGGGTGGCGCGCCTGCGCGGGGCCCAGGTCATGGCGACCGACCTGCGCGCCTCGGTCAGCCTGGTGATTGCGGCCCTGGCCGCCGAGGGCACCACCAGCATCGCACGGGTCTATCACCTCGACCGCGGCTTCGAGCGGCTGGAGCACAAGCTTTCGGGGGTCGGCGCCTCGGTCCGTCGGCAGCGCGAGGCGGCCGCATGAGCGTTGATCCGCCGCTGCGGCTTCGCGCCGAGACGCCTGACGACCTGCCCATCCTGTCGGCCGCGTTGCAGGACGCGGTGTTCCGACTGGGCGACCTCGAACACGACCGCCGCGCCCGTCGCCTGGCGCTGGCGGTCAACCGCTTTCGCTGGGAGGTCACCAGTGCGGGCGGGCGCAATCTGCGCGCGCGGGCGGTCCTCGGGATCGAGACGGTGCAGTCACTGTCCCAGCGCGGGCTTGCCGACCCGCGCCGCTTTCCCGACGCTGTCGGGCAGGTGCTGGCCCTGCGCTTCGAGCCCCATGCCGAGCCGCCGGGCGGCACGCTCTATCTGGACCTGGCCGGCGGTGGCGCCCTGCGCCTCGAGGTCGAGTGCCTGGATGTGGTCTTGGTGGATCTGGGCCAGACCTGGCCGGCGCGCGCGCGGCCCGATCATGATGCCGGCGCAGGCCCCCAGGGCCAATCGGGGCGTGCGGGAGGCGCGCAATGAGCCGCATCCTGGACACCCGCGAGGCGGGCTTTGCCGCCGCCTTCCGGTCCCTGGCCGAAGCTCGCGGCGCCACCGGGGGGCGCATCGCCGAGGACGTCGCGGCCCTGCTCGAGGACGTGCGGCGGCGCGGATTTTCGGCGGTGGCCGACGCGACCGCCCGTTTCGATGGTGTGCAAATAACGCCGCAGAACGCGCGCCGGGGCGACGCGGACACCCGCGCGGCCCTCGACGCCCTTCCCGCCGCCCTGCGCGGGGCACTGGAGCTGGCCGCGGCACGCATTCGCGCCTTCCACGAGGCCGAACTCGAGCCCGACCGCTTCTGGACCGACGATGCGGGGGTCGGGGTGGGCTGGCGCTGGCGCGCGGTCGATGCGGCGGGACTTTATGCACCCGGCGGAAAGGCCGCCTATCCCAGTTCGGTGCTGATGAACGCGCTTCCCGCCCAGGTCGCCGGGGTGGGGCGGCGGGTCATGGTCACCCCGCCGCGCCGCGCCCGTGACAACCCTGCAATCCTGGGCGCGGCGCATCTGGCAGGCGTCACCGAGATCTGGGCGATCGGCGGTGCGCAGGCGATCGCGGCACTGGCCTATGGCGCAGACCCCATCGCCCCGGTCGACATCGTTGTCGGCCCAGGCAGCGCCCATGTCGCCGAGGCCAAGCGCCAGGTCTTCGGCCATGTCGGCATCGATTCGGTCGCCGGACCCTCCGAAGTGGTCATCATCGCCGACCCCGCCACCCCGCCGCGCTGGATCGCCTATGACCTGCTGGCGCAGGCCGAACACGACGAACTGGCGCAGAGCCTGTTGTTCACCGACGACCCCGCTCATGCCTGTGCGGTCCTGGCGGCGGTCGAGGCAATCCTGGCGGCCGGGGATGCGGGTGCGCCGGCGCGCGCGGCGTGGCAGGCACACGGCGCGGTCATCGTGACGCGCGGGCTGGACGAGGCGGCCGAGCTGGCCGACACGCTGGCGCCCGAGCACCTCCAGTTGGCGCTTGCACCTGATCGCGCGTGGCGCCTCGCGGAACGCATACGCCATGCAGGGGCGATCTTTGTCGGCGTGCATGCCGCCGAGGCGCTGGGCGACTATATCGCCGGGCCCAACCACGTCCTTCCGACCCAGACGCGCGCTCGGTTTGCCTCGGGGCTGTCGGCGCGCAGCTTTCAGAAGCGCACAACCCTGGTGGCCGCCGACGCCGCCGCCCTGGCGGCCATCGGTCCCGCCGCAGCGGTCATCGCCGACCATGAGGGCCTGCCCGCCCATGCGGGGTCGCTGCGCGTGCGCCTGGAGGGGCCGTGAGCCAGCCGCCGCCGCGTTCCGAGCGCGACCGGCTGGTCGCCGTCACGCTGGACGAGGCCTCGATGACGGCCGCCAGTGCCGATGTCGAGCACGAGCGCCGCGTCGCCATCTTCGACCTCCTGGAGGAAAACGTGTTCGGCGTCGTCGAGATGGACGCCGGGCCCTATGCACTGGTGCTTTCGACCGCCGAACAGCGCCTGGTGTTCGATGTCCGGGCTGCCGATGGCGCCAGCGTGCGCACCTTCATGCTGTCGCTGGCCCCGCTGCGCCGTGTCGTGCGCGATTACCTGATGATCTGCGAGAGCTATCACCAGGCCATCCGCACCGCCGCCCCCGCCCAGATCGAATCCATCGACATGGGCCGGCGCGGCCTGCACAACGAAGGCTCGGACCTGCTGCGCGAGCGGCTGGCCGGCAAGATCGAGGTCGACTTTGACACCGCACGGCGGCTGTTTACGCTGCTGTGCGCGCTGCAGGTGCGGACCCCGGGGTGAGCGGCCCGCCTGGCTCCGTGCTGTTCGTGTGCAATCTGAACGCGGTGCGTTCGCCGATGGCAGCGGGCCTGCTTGCGCGGCGATTCGGGCGCACCGTATGGGTTCGCTCATGCGGCGTGCGCCCGGGTGAGGCGGTCGATCCGCTGGCGGTCGAGGTCATGGACGAGCTTGGCGTGGCGATCGACGATCACCGCCCGACCGCCTTTGCCGACCTTGACGACGACAATTTCGACGTTGTCATCACCCTCACCCCCGAAGCCCACCATTATGTGCTGGACCGCATGCGGACTTCAGCCGCAGAGGTCGAGTACTGGCCCACCCTGGACCCGACCGAGGACGACGGTACGCGCGCCCGCCGGCTCGAGACCTATCGCACCGTGCGCGACGCGCTGGACGCGCGCATTGCCCGCCGCTTCATCGCCCCGTCGACTTAATCGCCCCACGTGGGCTATAGGCCGCGCCCTGTTGCCGCTTTCATGGAAGAAGTGATGCCCAAGGAAGAACTGCTGGAATTCTACGGAGTGGTCATCGAGCTGCTACCCAACGCCACCTTCCGCGTCCGACTCGAGAACGAGCACGAGGTGATCGCCCAGTTGGCGGGCAAGATGCGCAAGAACCGCATCCGCGTTCTGGCAGGCGACCGCGTCACCCTCGAGATGACGCCCTACGACCTGACCAAGGGCCGGATCACCTTCCGGCACAAGTGAGACCGCCTCTCGTCCTGGCCAGTGCCAGCCCGCGCCGGCTGGAACTGCTGGCACGGATCGGACTGGTGCCCGACGAGGTGCTGGCCACCGATATCGACGAAACCGAGGGCGCGCACGAAACCCCGACGGCCGCCGTGCGGCGCCTCGCCGCCGAAAAGGCCCGCGCGGCCATGCGCCTGCGCCCGGACGCGGTGGTACTGGCCGCTGATACGCTGGTGGCGGTGGGGCGCCGCATCCTGCCCAAGGCGAATGACGCGGCCGAGGTCGCGCGCTGCCTGACCCTGCTTTCGGGCCGGGCGCATCGGGTGCTGACAGCGGTAGGACTGGGGCGCCCTGACGGCCACCTGGCCGTGCGGATGGCCGCCACCCGCCTGAAGTTCGCGCGGCTGGATGCGGCCACCATCGCCGCCTATGCCGCGGGCGGCGAAGGCATCGGCAAGGCCGGCGGCTATGCCATCCAGGGTCATGCCGAGGCCTTCGTGCTGTCGATGACCGGCACCCATTCCACCGTCGTCGGCCTGCCCCTGCACATTGTGCGCCCGATGCTGCGCGGCGCGGGGATCGCGGTGGCATGAGTGGGCTGCGCCCGGTCGTGTTGCGCCATATCGGGCAGGCCTGGACGGCGGGCCTGGATGGCCGGGGCCGGGTGTGCACCCTGTGGCTGACGCGCGATCACGAGGCCGACACCCGCGCCATCCTCGAGGCCCGACACAAGGCCATCGTGCGTACGCTGGACCCGGTGCTGGGCGGTGCATTCGTGCAGCTCAATGCCGGGCGGGGCCCCTCCGCCCTGCTGGCGACGCCCCAGGGCCGACCACCGCTTCGGGTCGGCGAGCGGCTGGATGTCGTGGTTCGGCGCGAGGCGCGGGGCGGCAAGGATTACGATGCCGAATGGGGCAAGCGGATGCGGGGCGAGGGGCTGTTTGCGGGCCTGATCGCGCAGCGGTTCGACAAGGCGGTGGCGCGGCTGGGGTTGGCGCAGGCCCTGCCGCCATTGCGAGATCGG
>DBAV01000236.1 GCA_002291875.1 Hyphomonadaceae bacterium UBA1001 | reverse complement strand
CGGGCCGCCGTGTGGGGTGGCGGGCAAGCCGGGCGCGGGCAGTCGCGACAGGGCCTGGCCCTGGGCCTGCAGCACGCGCGCCTGGGCGTCGATCTGGCGCTGCTGCACGTCGATGCGCTGCTGTTGCTGGCGGATCGCGTTCTGCTGCTCGACCACGACGGCGCGCAGGGCGTCGATCTGGGCCTTCAGCTCGGTGTTGGAAATGTCCTGGGCATGGGCAGCGCCGGTCACCGCCAGCGCCAGTGCCAGCGCGCCTGCCCCGCGCATCAGCATCGGCCGGATGTCAGTCTTCATGGCGCTTTGCATCCCCGCTGGACTGGCGCGCCCCGATCCGTCCCCGGATGATGGCCGCGCCGGCCTTCGACCTTGCCCGAACCGTCCGGACACGACACGCTCTTACCCCACGAAGGCGAACGTCCGGTTGACGCCACACCCGATCACGCGAACCGTGTGCAGTTCAGTTCATCGGGCCGAACAGCGGAAAGATCGTGCCGATGTCGGCGGGATCGTCCAGCACCGCGATATTGATGGCGACGGTGTTGTTGATGACGTTGTTGTTGCCGTTCACCGCCGTCAGCTGCAGCACGCCGTTCGAATTGGTAAAGCCGAAGCTGCCGCCGAACTGGGCGCTGATCTGCACCGTGTTGGGGCCGTCGGTCTGGGTGATGACGGTGCCGGGCGGCAGGTCGCTGGCGTTCGGATCCACCCGCGTGGCGTCGACAAAGAACGCCAGCCCGAAGGCCAGGGTGCGGAAGCCGCCGCGCAGGTCGCCCATCTCGGAATCGTCGATGCTGCGGACATGGCTGGTGTCCATCGCGGCGGTGTCGAAGGCCGCCGCCATCAGGTCGAAATCATCCGCCCGGGCCGCCGTGCCGGCCAGCATGGCCCCCGCCAGCGCCACCCCGCCCAGCAGGCGCACCATGCGCCCGCGCAGCGAGCGCCCCTGCTTCGTCGTTCCGCCCATGGGTGGTCCCTCCCTTGGTTCTTGCGCCCTGCGGGCGTCAGTACTCGCCGAACGAGCTGAACTGCACGCCGTTCAGCGTGGTCCAGGTCCCGGACAGCAGGTTGATGTTGGGGTCTCGCATCTGCAGGCCGCGGTTCATCGAGGCCTGCAGAATGTCGCCCCGCGACTCGCGGCCGGGGTCGATCATGAAGGTGGCGTCGCCCTGTGCGCGCGGATCGACGATCACCAGGATCGTCTCGTTCCACTCGCGGGCGAACTGGTTCAGCGGCACGGCCCGGTTGCCAAAGGCCGGATCGGCGATCAGCACCCGGCCGTTCACGACACCGCGGATCACCACGAAGTGGTTGTAGCCGCGGGTGTTGATCAGGGTGATGGCGGGCGCGCGCAGGGCGCTGAGCTGGTTGACGTCGGGCAGGCGAAAGCCGCCGGCAACAAAGCCCTCGCGCTCGGCATGGCGCTTGAGCTCCAGCATCGAAAAGCCAGCGCGCGCGATCTGCTCGCGCTCGGCCTCGGGCGCGGCGGCGATCACCGCGTCGATGATCTGGCGCTCGGCCGTGCCGGTGCGGCCCCAGTAATACTTCATCAGCGTGGCCAGCGCCGCCGCCCCGCAGGACAGGTCATAGGCCTGGCGCACCACCCGATCAAAGCGCATCTCGGCGAACGAGCGCACCGGCGCCACCGTCACCGTCCGGTCGGGCAGGCGGGTGAAGGCGATCGGGCGCACGCCGGCCGGTTCGGTGCGGCGCGCTTCGGCCGCCTGCGCGCGTTCGGCGGCGGCGCGGCGCGGCATGTCGGGCACGCCCTTGCCCGGCGCGGCAAGGGCTGGCGCCGAGCCCAGCGCAATGGTGATCGCCAGGGCGGCGCTTGTGAGGCGGGCAAGGGCAGCGCGGACATTCATCGGAAGCTGGCTCCGGTGAAGGTGACGACATTGGTCACGCGGTTGAGGTTGCCGGTCGTCTGGTTGACCTGGGCCACGCCGGAAAAGTCCGAGAATGAATTCTCCAGCACGTTGGTGCGCGGACGGGTGGCTTCGGCCATCGAAACCTCGTTGTCGGTCGGCGGCGGAGCGGCCAGCATCAGCGCCTCGTCGGTCAGGGTGATCGCCCCGCCCGAGCCGCCGAACGCGATGGCCGCGATATTGGTCTGGGCGTTCAGCATGCCGCTGGTCTGGTTGACCTGGACCAGGCCCGACGAGCCGTTGAACGCATTGGTCATGCTGTTGGACTGGGCGGCGCCGCCATCGGTGACGCGGTTGCCGCTGATCGCGGCGGGCTGGGCGCCGACCATGGCGAAGGCCAGGCTGCCGTCTTGGGTGGCGACCGCCAGGGCCACCGCATTGGCCTGGCTGTTCAGGCTGCCAGCCTCCTGGTTGATGCCGGCGATGCCCGCGAAATCATTGCCCGCGTCAAAGATCGACGCGGCGCGCGAACCGTCCGCCCCGATCACCACATTGCCGACGATGGCGCTGCGCGGGCGCGGCGGGGCCTGGGGTTCGGCGGCGGGCGGGGTTTCGGCCACCTGGGCCAGGGCCGCGGGCGTCACCACGGCGCCGGGGACCGCGAGCGCCGCCAGCAGGGCCGCGAGGGTCAGGACACGGGTATCGCGCAGTGCTGGCCGCATCGGCCTGTTCTCCTTCGCGTTGCAACCGCCCCGGTCATTGCGGGGCGGTCCGTCCTGGGGCGGTGTCGGGTGCCGCCTCGGGGCCTGCCGAATGGTACCAGGTTCCGGGGCGGGCTTCGCGATGTCCCGCAGGGGGGCACCGGGAAGCGGGCATGCAGGATTCGTGCGCGGCGCCGCCTTCGGGGAAGCGGGTATGTGTCCGAAAACGGCGCCGGCTCGAAACCGGGGCCCGACACCGAGGTGCCGGGCCCCAAGTCCGTCAGCCGATCAGAGACCGACCGCCGAGCTGATGGTCGCCACGTTGATGACCGTCGCCTGGCTGTTCACATTGCCGGTCGACTGGTTCACGTTGACGATGCCGGCATTGTCGTTCACCGATCCGGTCAGCAGGTCACGCTTGCCGGTGTTGATGTCGGTGATCTCGTTGCCGGTCGTCGCCTGGGCGAGACCCGCATCGGCCAGGGCCACCAGGGCCGCGGTGCCGACCGCCGCCGACAGCACGTTGTGCTGCTGGTTGGCACTGCCGGCGTTCTGGTTGACGTGGAACACACCGGTGTTGTCGAGCAGCGAACCCCCGATGTCGGCCACCAGATTGGGGGTCGAGCGGGTGGGAACTTCGTTTTCGATGTTCCGGATATCGTTATCGCGCGCTTCTTGCGACACATAGGCTTCGGCCAGGGTAGACGCAAAAGCGTTGCCCTGGTTGAGGCCGACCGAGGCAACGTTGCCCTGGTTCGACACCTGGCCGGCGTCCTGGTTGAACTGGCCAATGCCGGTATTGTCCTTCAGCGAATCAAACACCCGCGCGGTGCGCTGGGTCGGGCCGCTGGTGCCTTCGCCATCAAAGGTTTCACCGTCGTCCTCGCCGCCAAGGTTGTCGACATCATTGCGTTCGACACGCGAGTTCACCAGCGCCTGGGCCGAGGCCGAGGACTGGAGGTCGAGGTCGAGGCGGACGTCGACTTCGACGTCGATGTCCTTGAACACATCGTAGCGGACATTGTAGTTCGCGGTCTTGTCCACATCCCAGAGCAGGAAGTGGTCAGCGGTCGCGGTTCCGGTCGCCAGTGCAAGTGCACCGATCGCGACACCCGCTTTGATCAGGTTTTTCATGACTGAGTTCCTTCAGGGTCTGGAGGCGATCAGAATGTGGGCAGGCCGGCGCCGACGGCGGCGACCGAAACCACGTTGGCCTGGTTCGACATGTTGCCGACCGATTGGTTCACACCGAAGATGCCGATGTTGCCGTTCAGCGAGCCGGTGACCGACGCAAGCTTTTCGATTCCGAAGTTGCCATCTTCGGAATTGGAACCGTCTTCGACATCGTTGCCGATGTTGACCTGGCCCAGATCGGCTTCGGCCAGGGCGACGCCGTTCTCCGCCAGCGAGAAGGCCAGCGACAGCACATTGACCTGGTTGGCCATGTTGCCAGTCGCCTGGTTGGCATACACCAGACCCTCGTTGTCTTTCAGCGAAGCAGCGATGATCGCGTCACGGTAGAGGATGTTGACGGTGTCAACGGTGTTACCGTTCTCACGCCCAAAACCACCCTCGCCTCCGCCGAAGCCTTCGGTCAGACCGTTGCGCTGGTCGGCACCGGCCTTGGCTTCCGCAAAGCCGAATTCAGGATTGCTGTCCGGGTCGCCGTCATCGCCCGGGGGCGAACCGGGAACCAGCGCGTCGATCGCGGCCGAAATCAGGGTGCCGGAGTTGTTCATGTTGCCGGCGGCCTGGTTGATCGAGATCACGCCGGTGTTGTTGTTGCCGGACCCGGTGATGATGTCTTCCTTCTCGGCGCAGTTCTGGCAGGCGCTGTTGCCGGCGTTCACCTGGTTGGCGAGCGCGATCGACTGCGCGAACTTTGTCGCACCGATATTCACATCGACATCGAGTTCTACGTCGACTTCGAAGCGAATGTTCTCGGTGACGAAGATGTCCTTGTTCAGGAGCGTAGTGGCGAACAGATCACCGTCGGCCATCGCCGCGGGGGTCGCGGCGAGGACGGCGAGTGCCGTTCCCATCATGAGGAGTTTTTTCATTGCCCTCTCCAGTTGCGATGGCGGCGGAGCCCGGAGGGGGTGTCCGCCCATCTGTCTGCTTGGAGGGGGCGCGCGGGCCCGACCTTAAACTAAGTTAAGCAAGGCTTTCTTTTTCGGGTGGAGCGCCCCGCACCCCCACCCGCGCCGGTCCCTCCGATCGCCCGGAAATGCAGGCGTTCTTTCGGCCCGATCGGGTTCACGGCGGCGTGATGTTTATTCCCACATTGCCGAAATTTAATGTGTTGCGCCGGGCCTGGTAGCCCGGGCTCCGGCGGCACCGTCCCCGATTGCCTTCGACCTGTCGCCCCCGGCCGCGCCACCACCCTCCCGGTGAGGGAGGCTTTGGAGCCGGTCGCGGAGCGAGAATTCGATCCGGGGGATCGAATTCAGGCGTAAAAGGCCTGAAAGGCTCGAGCGAAGCGAGGGGTGGGAGAGAGGCA
>DBAV01000126.1 GCA_002291875.1 Hyphomonadaceae bacterium UBA1001 | reverse complement strand
TCGGCGCGCAGGTGACGGCGCTGGACCCGCTGACCCTGACGGATGATGCGGCACCGCTGAATGACTGGCGCGACCGCCTGCCGAAATGGGCCGGGCGCCCGCCGCGCGGCATCGCCTGGGCCGACCGGATGGACCTGCCGCGCGGCACCTTCGACGGCGTGGTGCTGATGCAGAACGGACTGTTCATCGGCGGCCTGCGCGGCCTCGGCCGGCTGCTGGGCCTGGTGGCCACGGCGCTGCGGCCGGGGGGGCATGCCTTCATCACCTGCCTGGGCCGGATCGACGGCGTGGCGGATGCCAATTCGATCCCGCGCGGCTATCTGGCCAGCGAGACATTCCGCCGCCGCTGGCTCGACCTGCTGGGGCTGGAGATGCTGGACGGCCCGGTCGACCGCATCGACCCCGCCGCGCTGGAACGCCATTGGCCGGGCCACAGCTTCAGCGACAAGGTGCCGAGCTTCGTCTTCGGCGAGGGCGAGGCCCTGGCCGGCAACCTGCTGCTGACCTTCCGCAAGAGCGGCGATGTCACACGCCAGAGCCTTGCCGAATTCGTGCGCTGGTGGTCAGACAACCTGCGCAGCGAACAGCCCTCGCGCATCCGCCAGCTGCCGCAGCCCGACGCGGTGCGGGCTGCCTGAAACCCTTGATCGAGCTTGAGGAGAAGCACCGATGGAAGAGTACAACTGGAGCCATGAATACGCCGCGTTCCGTATCGTGGGCGAGATCATGAAGGCCGAGAAGAAGACCATGGGCCAGTACAGCCGCGAGGAGATCTTCGACATGCTGGCCCGCGTCTCGGCGGCGCTGAAGGGCGCGGCCTCGCCCTCCGCCACGCCCGCCAAGAGCTGAACGGCGACAGCAGGGAAACCCGATCATGAAGACGGCACTGGTCTGCGGCGCGGGCGGCTTCATCGGCGGCCACCTGGTCAGGCGCCTCAAGCGCGAGGGCTTCTGGGTCCGCGGCGTGGACATCAAGGCGCATGAATACGCCGAGACCGAGGCCGATGACTTCGTGATCGGGGATCTGCGCGACCAGGCGCTGTGCCGCGCGGTGATCGACCGCCGCTTCGACGAGGTGTACCAGCTGGCCGCCGACATGGGCGGGGCGGGCTACATCTTCAGCGGCGACCACGACGCCGAGGTGATGCACAACTCCGCCACCATCAACCTGAACGTGCTGGATGCCTGCCACAAGCGGACCATCAAGGGCGTGTTCTACTCCTCCTCGGCCTGCATGTACCCGGCCTACAACCAGGAGGATCCGGACAACCCCAAATGCTCCGAGGACAGCGCCTATCCGGCCGCGCCCGACAGTGAATACGGCTGGGAGAAGCTGTTCAGCGAACGGCTCTATCTCGCCTACAACCGCAATCACGGCATGCGCAACCGCATCGCGCGGTACCACAACATCTTCGGCCCGCAAGGCACCTGGGATGGCGGGCGTGAGAAGGCGCCGGCGGCGATGTGCCGCAAGGTGGCGCAGGCCCCGCAGGGCGGGCAGATCGAGATCTGGGGCGATGGCCAGCAGACCCGCAGCTTCCTCTACATCGATGAATGCCTGGAAGGCACGATGCGGCTGTACCGGTCGGATTTCGAAGGCCCGGTGAACATCGGCTCGGAGGAGATGGTGACGATCAACGGGCTGGCGCTGATGGTCGCCGACATCGCCGGCAAGGCGCTGGAGCTGCGGCATGTGCCGGGGCCGCAGGGCGTGCGCGGCCGCAATTCGGACAATGCGCTGATCAGGCAGCGGCTGGGCTGGGCGCCGGGCCAGGGCCTGCGCCAGGGCCTGGAACAGACCTATCCCTGGATCGAACAGCAGGTGATGCGCAACGCCGCCCCGCGCAAGGCGGCCTGACAGGGCCGCGATGGAGTTTCCCGTGCCACCATCGGCCCAGGCCGCGACATCGGTTCCAGCATCGCTGGACCTGGCGGAGCGCGTCCTGGAACTGCCGCTGACCGGCATGCTGACCGCCCGCGGCACGGTGCATTTCGTGGATGGTTTCGCGGTGGTGCGCCCGGAGCCCGGGGCCAATGTCCTGGGCGGCATCCTGCCCTGCGCAATCCCGGCGAACGGCGCCGATGCCACGCTGCACCTGGTGCTGACGGTGTCGCATGTGGATGCGATGGTGACCGTGACCTCTCCGGATGGGGATGTCGAATACGCCTATGCCGGGCTGCGCAGCCGCATCGGCCCGCAGCTGCTCTCCCTGCCGCTGCGCGAGCCGCCGGCCGAGGTCACGCTGCGCTTCCGCAACAGCCCCGAAGGCCAGCCGGCGGAGCTTCGGGTGCATCAACTGCGCCTCGATGTGTCGCACAAGGGGCCCGCGTTGCGCGGCTGGCTGCGGCAGCATGTGCGCGCGGGCCTTCCGGCGACGGTCGATGCCGACCAACCGGACGCGGCGCTGGCGCTGGCGCTGTGCGACTGGGGCTACCGGCACATCCCGCGGGCGCATCACTGGTGCGTGCTGGACCACGACCCGGAATTCTGGCCCTTCACCTATGAGGCCGGTGAGGCGCTGCGGCTGTTGCTGACGCAGCAGGCCGGGGTGTTCTGCGGCGGCACCGCCAATGCCATGGTCGAGATCTACCGGCTGTTCGGGTTTGACGCCTATGCCGTCGATTGCGGCTGGGCCGAGGATTACCTGACGCATGTGATGAATGTCGTGCGGCTGCCCGGGCCAGGGCCGATGTTGACCCTGTGCTCCTATTTCAATGCGGCGCTGTGGCAGGGCGATGCCCTGGCCGACCTGCCAGCGGCGCTGCGCAGCCTGGGGCGGGACGCCAAGGCGGATTGCGGCTTCCGCACGATCGACCCGGCCAGCCGCAAGCCCTTCCTGGTGCGCAGCCAGAACGCGCCCGATCTTATGGAATTGAATCTCCCAACATTTGAATATCGATTACAGTGGGAGCGCGATGGCGTTCGATGTTATTCCAGCCGCTACAATATTGACAATGATGAGACAGCACCAAGATTGCAGCCTCTGCTGATTGACAGCTTTGGTGAAGCCGGTCTACACTTGTTATTGCTTCGAGTTTTAGGAATAACCAAGGGACCCGAGTCCGAAACGCTGACCAAGACATTCGCCGCAGCGCGTGACACGCCCGATGCCATCCCGGCCTGGAAGCCGCGGCTGCATGCGCCACGTGCCACCCTGCTGGCGCAGAGCCTGCACGAGCCATGCTGACGCCGCGCGAACGGCCCCGCCGCGCGGCGCCAGGCCGATCAACGGCGGCCATGGGCGCGATATCGCCCGAGGCCCCACCAACCGAGGACGAGGTGATGATGATCAAGACCCGCAACGCCGCCGAACTGGCGCAGATCGCCCGCACCGGCGCGGCATTGGTGATCGACGGCGCCAGCTATTCCGCGCCGCACCTGAAATACATCGCCGAGGCCGCCGCCGGCGCCTCCGGCAGCGTGACCATGGTGAACATGAGCGGCCATGGCGCGCCCGAGATCGGCTCGATCGCCTCGGCCGGCCCGACGCTGGAACTGGATGCCGGGAAGCTCACGCCGGGCGAACTCGCCTCGATCGCCAGGCTCTCGGCGCAGGGCCGCGGCGCGCTGGTCGTCAACAACAGCGACAAGCTGCGCACCGCCGAGATCATCTCCATCTACGAGAACAACCCCCGCAAGATCGCCTTCCGCTGAGGGCGCCCGCCCCAGCGCCAAACCCGCCCGCGCCGCCGGGCCAACCGAACAGGTTCTGACCATGCCGGACACCTACACAGCCAGCGCCACATGGGGGCGCGACAAGCCGCGGCTTTCCGTCATCGGGCTGGGCAAGCTCGGCTCCCCCATGGCGGCGGTCTTCGCCACCAAGGGGTTCGAGGTGGCGGGCGTGGACCTCAACCGCCATTTCGTGGATGCGCTGAACGCCGGCCGCGCGCCGGTCGATGAACCGCAGCTGCAGGACCACATCGACCGCGGCCGCGCCCGGCTGCGCGCCACCACCGACATGGCCGAAGCGGTGCTGGCCACCGACATCAGCTTCATCATCGTGCCCACGCCCAGCAACAGCCTCGGGCTGTTCTCCAACCGCTTCGTGGTCAATGCGGTGCGCGCCATCGGCCAGGCGCTGCGCGGCAAGCAGGGCTACCATCTGGTGGTCGTGACCTCCACGGTGATGCCGGGCTCCACCGGCGGCGAAATCCGCACCGCCCTGGAGGAGGCTTCCGGCCGCAAGGTCGGGGCTGAACTCGGGCTGTGCTACAATCCGGAATTCATCGCCCTCGGCACCGTGGTGCGCGACATGCTGCACCCGGATTTCCTGCTGATCGGCGAATCCGACGACAAGGCCGGCTGCCTGCTGTCGGATGTCTATCGCCACTCCATCGACGTGGCGCCGGTGTTCCGGCGGATGAACTTCGTCAATGCCGAACTGGCCAAGATCGCGGTCAACACCTTCGTCACCACCAAGATCAGCTACGCGAACATGCTGGGCGAGCTCTGCGACCGGCTGCCCGGCGCGGATGCCAATGTGGTGACCCAGGCGATCGGCTCGGACAGCCGGATCGGCATGAAGTATATCCGCCCCGCCATCGGCTATGGCGGCCCCTGCTTCCCGCGCGACAACAAGGCCTTCGCGGCGCTCGGCCGCAAGCTGGGCGTGGTCTGCGACCTGGCGGAGGCGACCGACAAGGTCAACCACCGCCAGGTGCAGCGCATCCTGGATGTGGTGGGCCTGTTCCATGACAGCAGCGCGGAGGTCGCGGTGCTCGGCCTGTCCTACAAGCCGGCGACGCCGGTCGTGGAGGAAAGCCAGGGTGTCGCGGTCAGCCTGGGCCTGGCCGATGCCGGCTACAGCGTGACCGTGTTCGACCCGCAGGCCCAGGCCAATGCGCTGGCGGTGCTGGGCGACAAGGTGATCCCGGCCGAAACCCTGGCCGCGGCCGTGGCACGCGCCGCGGTGGTGGTGGTGATGACGCCCTGGCCGGAATTCGCAGCACTCGATGCCGCCACGCTGGGCGACAGGCCGGTGCTGGTGGTGGACCCCTGGCGCATCGTCGATGCGCAGCGCCTGGGGCCGCAGGCCACGCTGGTCAATCCCGGGCAGGCGGCGATCCCGGCTCGGCGGGGGCACGCCCTGTCGCAGGCGGCCGAATAGCAGGCCGAATGCCGTTCTCGCCCGGCGCCTGGCACGACATCGACCCCTCCACCGCGACCTTCCCGGCCCCCGACCTCGCGGCCTTTGCCACCGAGGATGGCGGGCTGGAGATCACCGGGGCGGTGCGGCAATGGCAGGTCTTCCTGGAGCTGGAGGCGCCGGTTTCCGGGCCTGGACGGATCGGCGTGCGCGGCTCCATCACCGTCAACCGCGGCAGCCTGCTGGTCGCCCTGTACAGCGAGGCCGGCGCGGTGCTGCACCAGTTCCGGCACGACGGCCGCGCCGGACCGGAATTCGAGAGCCATTGCGACCTGGACCTGCCGGTGGCGCATGTCGTGCTGCGCGACGGCAGCGGCGGCGACAGCGAAATCGACATGATCCTGCACCGGCTCAGCCTGCAGCAGGCCCAGGGGGAGGCACGGCCCTGGTCGCTCGATGCCATGGCCGCGCCCGTCAGCATGCCGCTGCCACCCGACATCCCGCACCACCCCGCGCTGGCCGCGGTGATCCCGTGGCGCGGGCTGAACCCCTCGGGGTTTTCGGTCAACTGGGTCGGCACGCGCACCGATGCACGCTTCATCAAGGGTTTCGCGCTACCCCCGCCAGGCATGGCCGAGCCCCCGCTCCCCGAGGTGTCGGAGGAATATTTCGAATGGATCTGCGCCGCCGAGGCGATCGCCCAGGCGCGCGGACGCTTCACCATGGTCGAACTCGGCGCCGGCTATGGCCGCTGGATGATGGATGCGCTGGGCCTGATCCGGCAGCTGCGCCGCGATGACCTGACGCCGCATTTCATCGGCGTGGAGGCCGAACCGACGCATTTCGACTGGATGGCGCAGCATCTGCGCAACAACGGGCTGGACCCCGCCGCCCATCGCCTGGTCCAGGGCGCCGTGGCCGGACGGGATGGCAAGGTGCGCTTCGCCATCGGCAATGCCGATGCCTGGTACGGCCAGTCCATCGTCACCGATGCCACGACCGGGCTGGCCAGCATCGAGGTGCCGGCCTGGTCGCTCACCACCCTTCTGCACGACGTGCCGATGGTCGATCTGATCGACATCGACATCCAGGGCGCGGAGGCGGAGGTCTGCGAGGCCGCCGCGCGCGTCATCGACGAGAAGGTCCGTCGCATCTATATCGGGACGCATGGCGTGGCGATCGAACACAGCCTGCGGGCGCTGTTCCGCAAGCTGGGCTGGCGGAACCTGGTCGACTACCGGATGGGCCGGGCGCAGACGACGCCCTTCGGACGCATCATGTTCGGTGATGGCGTGCAATGCTGGCTGAACCCACGGCTATGAACACCCTGCCCTTCGACAACCTCTATCGCCACGGCTTCGTGCGCGCGGCGATGGCGGTCCCGGTGCTGGCGCTGGCCCATCCGGCCGCCAATGCCCAAGCGGCCATCGAGGAACTGGCGCGCGCCGACGCCGCGGGCGCTGCGCTGCTGCTGCTGCCCGAACTCGGCCTGACCGGCTATTCCACCGAGGATCTGCTGCTGCAATCGGCCATGCTGGACGCGGCCGAGGCGGCCATCGGCGGCATCGTCGAAGCCTCGCGCGCGCATCGGCCGCTGCTGCTGCTGGGCGCGCCGCTGCGCCATGGCCATTCGCTGTTCAACTGCGCGGTGGCCATCCAGCGCGGGCGAATCCTGGGCGTGGTGCCGAAATCCTACCTGCCCAATTACCGCGAATTCTACGAGAAGCGGCAGATCGCGCCGGCCGCCGCCACGCCGGCCGCGTCCATCCGCCTGGCCGGGCAGGACGCCCCCTTCGGCACCGACCTGCTTTTCGCCGCCGAGGACCTGCCCGACTTCGTCGCCCATGTGGAGATCTGCGAGGATCTCTGGGCGCCCATGCCGCCCTCGACCGCCGGTGCGCTCGCCGGTGCCACGGTGCTGTGCAACATGTCGGGCAGCCCGATCACCGTGGGCAAGGCCGAGGACCGGCGCGTGCTGTGCGATGCGCAGTCCCGCCGCTGCATCGCGGCCTATCTGTACTGCGCGGCCGGTGCCGGGGAATCCACCACCGACCTGGCCTGGGATGGCCAGCTGACCGCCTTCGAATATGGCGCGCCGCTGGGCGAAAGCGCGCGCTTCGCCGACACCGCGCAACGGCTGTTCGTGGATATCGATGTCGAGCGCCTGGTCGCCGAACGCCGCCGCGTCGGCACCTTCCGCGATGCCGCGATGGCGCATCCCGCGACCTTCCGGCGCATCCATTTCCGCTTCGACGCGCCCGCCGCGCCGCTGCCGCTGGCCCGCGCCATTCCGCGCTTTCCCTATGTGCCCGACGCGCCCGAACGGCTCGACCAGGATTGCTATGAGACCTGGAACATCCAGGTCACCGGCCTGCTGACACGGCTGGCATCGACGGGCCTGCAGAAGCTGGTGATCGGCGTCTCCGGCGGGCTTGATTCCACCCAGGCGCTGATCGTCGCCGCCCGCACCATGGACCGGCTGGGCCTGCCGCGCTCCAACATCATCGCGGTCACCATGCCGGGCTTCGCCACCTCCGATGGCACGAAATCCGCGGCCTGGGCGCTGATGCGCGGCCTGGGCGTGGATGCGCGGGAGGTGGATATCCGCCCGCTCTGCACGCAGCTGCTGCATGATCTGGGCCACCCCGGCCCGCCGCAATACGACATCACCTTCGAGAATGTGCAGGCCGGCATCCGCACCGACTACCTGTTCCGCCTGGCCAACCACAGCGGTGGCCTGGTGGTGGGCACCGGTGACTTGTCGGAGCTCGCGCTCGGCTGGTGCACCTATGGCGTGGGCGACCACATGTCGCACTATAACGTCAACGCATCGCTGCCCAAGACGTTGATCCAGCACATGATCCGCTGGGCGATCGCCACCGCGCAATATGGCCCCGATGTCTGCGCCACGCTCGAGACGATCCTGGCCACCGAGATCAGCCCGGAGCTGGTGCCGCCCGATGCCTCGGGCGCGGTGCAGTCCACCCAGGCGCGCATCGGCCCTTACGAGCTGCAGGATTTCCACCTCTACCACATCCTGCGCTGGGGCTTCCGGCCGTCGAAGGTTGCGTTCCTCGCGCTGTCCGCCTGGGGTGATGTCGCGCGCGGCGCCTGGCCGCGCGGCATCGAGGGCGAGGCGCGCCACCAATACGACCTGCCCGCCATCAAGCACTGGCTGCGCCTGTTCCTGCGCCGCTTCTTCGAGACCAGCCAGTTCAAGCGCAGCGCCGTGCCCAACGGCCCCAAGATCAGTTCGGGTGGTTCGCTCTCCCCGCGCGGCGATTGGCGCGCGCCCTCCGACAGCCGGCCCGATGCCTGGCTGGAGGAGCTGGAGCGCAACACGCCCTAGACCCCGCAGACAAGGACAGACACAGATGAGCGCGACGATCGACGACGTGCAGGCCTATTGGAACCGCCGCCCCTGCAATATCCGCCATTCGACGGCGGAGGTGGGCACGCGCCAGTATTTCGATGATGTTGAACAGCGCAAATACTTCGTGGAGCCGCATATCCCGGGCTTCGCGCAGTTCGAACGCTGGCGCGGCAAGCGCGTGCTGGAAGTGGGCTGCGGC
>DBAV01000164.1:14065-16073 GCA_002291875.1 Hyphomonadaceae bacterium UBA1001 | reverse complement strand
GGTCGGTCATCGCGCGCAGATGCAGGTCGGCGACATCGCGCACGTCCACGATCGGCCAGCCATAGCGCGGAATGGCCGGCGCGCTGCCGTCCATCAGCTTGACCACGATGGCCAGCGATGCGGAAAAATCGCGCCCCAGCACCGGGCCCAGCACCGCGCCCGGATTGACCGTGGCCAGTTCCAGCGCCCCGCCCTCGCGCGTGTGCCAGTCCCACGCGGCCCTCTCGGCGATCGTCTTCGAGCGCTCATAGGCCGAACTGTCGTCGGTGCGGGTGATGTCGGTCCAGTCGGCCTCGGTGAAGGGAATTTCGCGCGAGCCGTGGCCATAGGCGATGGCCGCAATCGACGAGGTGATGACCACACGCCGCACGCCGGCGTTGCGGGCGGCGCGCAGCACCCGCAGCGTGCCGTCGCGGGCAGGGCGGATCAGTTCGTCCTCGTCGCGGGGGTTCACGGTGGGGATGGGCGATGCGACGTGCTGGACGAAGCTGGCACCGTCCACCGCCTCGGCCCAGCCGGCATCGGACGACAGGTCCGCCTCGACAAAGGACAGCCGCCCCGGATCGTGCGCCACCCCGCCCAGCCAGTCGCGGACCTCGTCCGCGCGCGCCTTCGAGCGCAGGGTCGCACGCACATGATGGCCCTGCACCAGCAGGTCCTGGATCACGAAGCCGGCGATATAGCCCGAGCCCCCCGTCACCAATACCGTCGTGCCCGTCATGGTGTCCCCCTGTCCCCGATGGTTTTCAGCTTGGACGAGGGCCGGCGCGGCGGCAAGCGGGGGGCGGGGCCGCGCTGGGGTCGGGCCTGCGCTCAGTGCGGTGCGGCGCCCCACAATTCCCTCAGGCGCGCGTCGCGGCCGCAGGTCGTGCGGTAAAAGCGGTAGCGCACCGGGTTCTTGCGGGCATAGTCCTGGTGGAAGGTCTCGGCCGGCCAGAAGGTCGCCGGCGGCAGGGTCGGGGTGACGATCGGCCGCGAGGCGCCAAGGACGGCCTGGGCGGCGGCGCGGGCCGCGTCGATGGTGCGCGCCTCGGCCGCGTCGGTGGCCCACACAGCGGTGCGATAGCTCTCGCCCCGGTCACAGAACTGCCCGCCCGGATCGGTGGGATCGACCAGGCGGAAAAAGCGGTCCACCAAGGCGCGGTGGCTGATGATGGCGGGGTCGTACACCACGCGCACGGCCTCGAAATGGCCGGTGCCACCGCCCGACAGCCGGTCATAGTCGGGCCGCGGCACCGTGCCGCCCAGATAGCCCGACTGGGCCGACACCACGCCGGGCACCGCCTCCATGTCCTTTTCCAGGCACCAGAAGCACCCGCCGGCAAACACCGCGGTGGCATGGCCCGGCGGCACCGGCTCGGGCGGCGGAAAGGACCGGTCGAGCGCCAGCGCCACCCCGGTCGCCAGCAGCACGGCCAGGGCAAAGCCCACCCGCATCAGCACCAGTGTCGAGCGTCGGATCATGCCGTCAGACATGGCATCGCCGGGCGCGTGCGGCAATGGCTTGCGCGTTCAGGCCGCATCTTCGACCAGGCGCGCGGTGCCACCGGCCCCCTCGATGCGGCGGTAGAAGCAGCTGCGGAAGCCGACATGGCATGCCCCGCCATCCCCGCGCGGGCGCACCTTCAGCCACACCGCGTCCTGGTCGCAGTCGATGCGCAACTCGACCACGTCCTGCACCTGCCCCGAAGTGGCCCCCTTGTGCCAGAGTTCCGCGCGCGAACGGGACCAATAGTGCGCCTGGCGCGTGTCGATGGTGCGCGCCAGCGCCTCGGCATTCATCCATGCCAGCATCAGCACCTCGCCGGTGTCGGCGTGCGTCGCCACCGCCGCCACCAGCGCGGCCGCGTCAAAGCGCGGGGCCAGCGTGGTCCCGCGTTCCAGCGCGGCGGCGTCGGGGGCTGTGCCGAAACGGTCGTCGGTGGTCATGGTGGCGGCTCCTGGGCCGTGCTCTAGACCCGGCGCGGCAGTCGGGCAACGCGCCGCGCCGGCGGGATGGCCGGCGGGA
>DBAV01000164.1:0-13708 GCA_002291875.1 Hyphomonadaceae bacterium UBA1001 | reverse complement strand
GCCGGCGGGATGGCCGGCGGGACGGCGGTGCCGGTGGTGCCGGGTACTTGCGCCGATGGCGGTTTCGCGGTCCGATGCGCCCGGGAGGTACCGGGGTGAGCAGCGCGGCCGACACGCAGACCGGACCGGACCAGGCGCAGGGGGCGGACGCCGAGTGGCGCGACGGCTGGCGGGCGGTCGTGGCGTGCGGGCTGGGCGTGGCGACAGGACTGTCGCTGTTTGCCTATCTGACCAGCCTGTTCATTGCGCCCTACACCGCCGAATTCGGCTGGAGCCGGGGCGACATCGCCCAGTCGGCCTTTGCCACCCTGGCGGCGGGGCTGTGCGCGCCTGTGGTGGGGCGGCTGGCCGACCGCATCGGGGTGCGGCCCACCATCGTGCTGGGAACGGCGGGGTTCGCCCTGGCCTGTGTCGGCATGGCCCACCAGGACGGGCGCCTGCCGACCTTCTATGCCCTGTATTTCCTGCTGGTGCTGTCGGGGATTGCGGCAGGCAGCGTGACCTGGACCCGGCCCGTGGTGGCCGGCTTTCATCGTCACCGCGGCGTGGCGCTGGCAGTCGCGCTGAGTTTTGTCAGCGTCGCGGCGGTGCTGGGCCCGCCCTTCCTGAAGTCGGTGATCGAGGCCCAAGGCTGGCGCGCAGCGTGGCTGGCCCTGGGGGCCCTGGCGGTGGCAGGCGGGCTGGCGGGGCTTGTGCTGCTGCCGGGGCGGCTGGCGGCGCGAGGCTCGGGTGCGCGGCTGCAGGCGGGCGCAGCCACGGCGGGGCTGGCGGCAGCGGCGCGGAGTCCGGCCTTCCATTTCGCCGTGCTGGGCATGTTCCTGGTGAACATCCCCTCGGGCGGCATCATGAACCAGATGGCCGCGGTGCTGGCGGATGCGGGCCTTTCGGGCCAGGCGCTGACCAACACCATGTCGGCCTTCGGCGCGTCGGTGTTCGTGGGCCGCATGGCGGTGGGGGTGTGCCTCGACCATTTCGCCGCTCACCGGGTGGCGTTTGTCAGCATGGCCCTGCCGGCGCTGGGGTGCGTCGCCCTGGCCCTCGCCGCAGCCGATGGGGCGGATGCGGCGGCGTCAGCGGCGGTGCTGGGCCTGGCGGTGGGCGGCATCGTCGCGGCAGGCCTCAGCCAGGGGGCCGAGGGCGACATCGGGCCCTATATCGTCGCCCGCCGCTTTGGCCTGACCGCGTTCAGCGCCGTGATGGGTGCCCTGGTGGCGGCGACCGTCGTGGGCACGGCTGCGGGCGCCATGCTCTTCGGGCGCACCTTCGATGCCACTGGCGACTATGGCCTGGCGCTGTGGCTGGGCGCAGGCGCCTTCCTGGCCGGAGCGGTGTGCTGGCTGATGGTGGGCGCCGGCGTCACCCCCGAACCACCCGCCTTGAAACCCACCGATCCCTGATCGCCGTCCAACTTTCTTTCACTCGCTTGGACGTACTCCGGGCCCAGACGCTAGATCCACTCGATCGATGCTCCCGTTTGCGCGGCAAATTGCTCCCAAAAATTCATCAACTCGACCCGGGAGAACCGCAAGTTTGGCCTTTCGATTAGACGAATACGAATGTTGACGCCCTCTAAATATTTCCGTGAGAACGCTGGTGTAGCCAATTCAAATTCGTTCCAATTTACACCGCGCTCAAAGAACGAAAACAACTCAGAGTTTTGGACCATATCGGAAAACACAATAATCTCTCTTTTCGCCTGATCGTATCTGAAATCAGCGCGCCGAGATATTTCGAAAAGCGCTTCAGCAATGGGCGATCTTGGAGCGTTTGCATCAATCATCAATTTGTTCGCTGTTTCAATCGAGCTATCAAGGAAACTTTATTTAAACTCTCGATCCACTTGCGAAAGGTTGCGCGAAAGGCGCTCGAACTGCGACAATTGATCAGAAGTGCCTGGCGAGCACAGTCCAAATGTCGCCGCCGAGGAATCAGCGCGATCCACGACCCCGGCTAGGGGTTTGATACGACTGTGGCCGGCGAACAGGCGCGCCGATTCCGTAAGGCCAAGTACCGAAAGCTTTCCGTAACGTGGCAGCGTGCTGGCGGTACGTCGCATCTCGTCTGTCACCCAGTCCAAGTCGGTCGGGCTGAATGGGTCAGATTGATCGATCAGGACCACAGCATGTGCCGGTAGGGCGCCGTTTGCAAGGCAGCCCGTAACTGGATCCCGTGACGGCGGCCGTAACTCTGCCCAGAGATAGAATATCCCGCCGACTCCTACAAGAAGAGCAAAAACCAGCGTCAAATATATAAAACGCATTTCACGAAACCTATCTATGAGACTAAATTTCCCGCGTTGATGCGGGCTGAAACGGCTCGATTGAATCAAGCCACTCAAGATTCTCAGATATTAAACGCATTACCCGCTCGTACTCCTGCATCAGATCATCAATATCAACACCGACAGTGCTCAGGAATGGGTATGATCCGTATTGGAGCTGGGAATCAAAATATGAGGGCGGGTCCGAGGGTCCACGTTTAAAGCGACGGAACTTGTTTCCCTCTTGATATTTTTTCATTAGCATGACGTAGTATGGAGTTACGTCCTCTTCAAACCGCTGAGCACCATCGCTACGCTTTCGCAGCTCTTGAACCAAAGACGAAATATAGATTTGCCACATTTTATGCATCTGAACATTTGCTGTTACCCAACTTTGAGCATTGAGCGCCCATTTCTGTTCGGCCTGCGCGCGCAGACGATTCAGCTGATCAAGCGTGTTCTTCGCCTTTTGATACCGGCGATGGACGTTTGCGTAACCCCAATACTTATCGAAAAAACCGTTGCCGAAAAGGCCTCTGTACCCCTCGACCATAGACAGTATTCCAATAAGTAGTCCGATCACTAGAAGAAGATAGCTCATGATTGAGCCAAGATAAAACGGATTTTCTATCATATGTGAGAGGACGGAGCCCATGGATACAGATTCAATACTAGTGTTATTCGTGCCAAAGTTTGTTTCTGACTGACCGCTAATAAACTGCCGTTCGGCATACTCGCGATAGTGTGCTACGGTGAAGTTCAAAACGATGAGGGCAATAACTCCAATACCGAGCGTAAATCGTGCGAATAGGCGACGCCAGGCGACAGTATGGCTTAGCAATCTTAGGGACACGAGTCCTATCGTGAATCCGATCGTTATATTAATGAATGCAAGTACGAATGCAACTATTGCGCCTCCGAGCATTCCCATGTCGGATGCACCGGCGAAAAACGTCGCGTTCAAGAGCCCCTCAAGTACGAACAATCCTATCAATACGAAAAGTGGTTTCGACCAATCGCGGGCGTACTGTGGTTCTCGATCTAGAAGTCCGTGTATGTGTCTAAAGTTATTGTATTCGTGCTCGGTGTTTTCAAAATCCTTTCGTGCGCGTTCTGTCCGGTCATGAAAGCTATGCCGGAGGCTTGCTACGGCGGCGTCATACTTCGACTCGATTGAGGAGGTGTCTTTATCGGTGCTTGAATTGCTCGCTGTTTGTGTAGCGCGGTTCGTGATTGGGAGCGGTTGCGCTCGAGAAAGGGCATCCCTTAGTTCGTTCCGGATACGGATCGCACTGTTCTCGACCGGTTTTACGAGAGCAGTTCGTTCTTGAAGGATGTCGAGCTCCCTGACCGTCTGAAATGGAGTTTTGTCAGAGGGTTCATTTCGTTTGGCGTCGCGAACGCCTGCGCGATAGGCGAGGAAACGATCGACCAGTCGAGATAGCCCGCGTGGTTCCTTGGCCACACGCAGCCGTTTGCGCTTAAATACGGGCACCTTCTTCGGCGCGCACAGACGTTTTCGTGTTGGCCGGACATCGTATCCCTGTCCCGCAAACACCTCTCTTCCGCAGTAACTCCGCATATCCTCCCCCCGTTACGCCATCGGATGGGGTAGCGGGGGTTTTGAGTATTGACAACGGTTTTATGGGGATTCGTCCGCCTGTCGGCGGCGTGGGTTCGCTGCCGACCCCTGACCGCCGCCCGCTGACCGCCGCCCGCTGCCGGCGTCACCCCCTCGCCTGGCGGTCGTCGGCGGCGGCGCGGGCGACGGCTTCGATGCGCAGGGGGTTGGCTTCGCGCGGAGAGAGCGTGGTGTGCAGGGTCAGCACCTCGGTCACGCCGTCGCGCATGTCGCGTGCCTCGCGCCGCACATAGTGGCCGATCTCGTCCGACCAGTGCCAGGTGATCCGCTCGAGCACGCGCATGGTCGAGGGGCTGTAGCGGTCGCACACGATCGGCACCGCCTGCACCGCGCCCACCCGCAGCGCCACCGTTTCGGCGGGGCGGACGCGGCAGGTCCACAGGTGCATGCTGCGCCGCTGGCGGCCGCGCTCGTCACGGGTGACGTTGACGGTGCGGAACTGGGCGCTGGCCCCCGGGCGCAGCGGCCACAGCCGGTCCGGATCGCCCTGGACGGTCCGCGCACCCTGCTGGCCGCGAAAGCTCCAGTTCAGGATCGGCACGATGGGATTGACCGAGCGCTCATAGGTGCGGCCGCTGCGGGCCGCCCAGGTGATGCGGCTGCCGGACACCGCGTGCACGCGCTCGACCCGGCCATTGTCGAACACGAAGGTCTGGCCGGCCTCATAGCGCGGCAGGGCCGCGGGGTTCGCGCCGGCGGGGGCGGCCGGCCCCAGGGTCAGCGCCGCCGCCAGGGCCAGAGGTGCAAGCAGGAGGGCGATCCGCATGTCACTGGCCCTCCGGGCGCGAGACCACGCCGACGCCGAACACCGGGTCGCGCCCGCGCACGCCGGCATCCCGGGCGCCGCCCAGCACGGCCTCGATCGCCGCTGCCGCCGAGGCCGGGTCGGGCCGCCGGTGACGCTCGGCCAGAAGTCCCGCAATGGTCGGCGCGGCAAACGAGGTGCCGGTCATCGGGACATACCGTCCCGAGCCGTCCGCCGCCACCACGCCCACCCCGGGGGCCGCCAGATCGACATGGGTGCCGCGGATGGCGCGCCGATAGATGCGCCCTTCGCTGTCGACGGCTGTGACCGCGACCACCGGCGCATAGGCGGCCGGGAAGGCCGGCGGGGCCAGGGGGCCGTCATTGCCGACCGCGGCGACCACGATGATGCCGCGCGCGCTGACCCGCTCGATCGCCTGCTCCAGCAGGGCGTTGGGCGGGCCGGCCAGCGAGATGTTGATCACCGGCACGCCCGAGGCCGCCATCCAGTCCAGCGCGCGCACGATCGAGTCCGCGGCCGCGATCTCGCCGCGGGTGTCGCCATTGACCACGGTGGCCGCCACGATGCGTGCCCCCGGCGCGGCGCCGCGGAAGCGCGGCAGGTCCTGCCCGGCCAGCAGCGAGGCCACCGCCGTGCCATGGGCGTTCGGCCGGCTGCCGCCCGCGCGGGCAAAGTCGCGGCTCTGCACCGGAATGGTGCGCAGCGAGGGGTGCTGATACACCACCGCGCTGTCGATCAGCCCGACCACCGGCCCGGCCGGCGCCGCCGGTATGGCCGTACGCGCGGGGGCGACCGGGCGCGCTGCCGGACGTGCCGGGGTTGCTGCCGAGCCACGGCTGCGCTGACCCGAACGCTCCTGGGCGCCGAAATACAGATGGTTGAAGTCGAACGCGGCGTCGGGGTCGCCCTCGCGCAGCGCGCTCAGCGATGCCCGCAGCGGCCGGCCCGCCGGCGCGCGCAGGCGCACCACCGACAGGCCGATCGCCTGAAGTTCGACCCGCTCGACCACCGTAAAGCCGCGCGCACGGGCATTGGCGATGGTGCCGGCATCGGCCTCCAACGCCAGGATCTCGCCCGCGCGGACCCACCGGCCCTCATTGTCCAGCTCGACATCGTCGGGCAGGTCGGCCGCGCTGCCACGATCGCGGTCACCGTCGCGCACGGCCGTGTCGTCCGTGCTGACCCCGCGCACGCCCGCGCCGCCCGGCGCGTCGTCGTCATTGCCGCCCGAGCGACCGCTGCCGCCCGAACCGCCACTGCCGCCGGTGCCGGGCGCGGGCCCATCGTCATCGTCGTCATCATCGTCGCCGCCACCGCCTGCGGTGCCACCACCGCCGGTGCCGGGCGCCGTGCCGCCATCGTCATCGTCGTCATCGTCATCGTCATCGCCGCCACCGGTGCTGCCGCCGCCACCACCGGTGCCGCCATCATCACCGCCATCGTCGTCGCCGCCGTCGTCGTCGCCGCCACCACCCATGGTGCCGCCATCGTCGTCGCCGCCCGGATCGTCGTCCGGCCGCTCGTCCGGGTCACTTCCGTCATTGCCGACATCGTCGCCGCCGACATCATCGCCGCCCGGGTCATCCTCCTCGGGGTCCTCCTCGTCATCGTCGTCGGGCTCGTCCGCGAAGGCGGCCGCGGGCCATCCGCCCGACCCGTCGGTCGGCAGGCCGGCAAGGCCGCTGGTGGCGATCATCAGCGCCAGCATGGCCGGCACGATGGCCCTTCGGCGGGGATCGGACATGGGTCTGCTCCGTCTTGGCGGCGTCGACGGCCGGCCAGGGGGCCCGCCGCGCGCATTGGTTACATGGATCACAACGACCGTTTTGCGATGACATTCCCGGCGCTGTGCAGAAATCCGCATTTCAAGGGCTGTGCCTGTCATCTTCAGGGAATATGTTGCCGCCGATGCACGTTGTGACGCCAGTATGACCGACGCCAGAGGATCTGCGTCGCCCCGTGAGGCCCTTACGGCACTTGTGCCGCGGCTCCGCCGCTTTGCCTATGCCCTGTGCGGCCATCCCGGCGACGCCGACGATCTGGTCCAGGTCGCCCTGGAGCGTGCCATCATGAGACTCGACCAGTGGCAGCCCGGCACACGCCTCGATTCGTGGGTGTTCCGGATCCTGCACAACGCCCATGTCGATGACATCCGCGCCAAAAAGCGCCGCGGAACCGTCGTGGACATCGACGACGTGGCCGGCCTGGCGGGCGGTGATGCCGAGCGCGCGGTGCAGGCCCGGCTCGACCTGGCCCGCACCCGCGAGGCGATGGACACCCTGCCCGACGAGCAGCGCAGCGTGCTGGTGCTGGTCGGCATCGAGGGCCTGTCCTACCAGGAGGCTGCCGACACCCTCTCCATTCCGATCGGCACCGTGATGAGCCGGCTGTCGCGTGCCCGCAAGGCGTTGGCCGCGCGCCTCGAAACCCAGGGAGCGACCGCACGATGACCGCCCCCCTTCCGACCTGGACCGACGAACAGCTGAACGCCTTCCTGGATGGCGAGCTTTACGACGACACCTGCGCGGCGATCGAGCGTGACCTCGAGCGCGACACCGACCTGGCCGGCAGGCTCGAAGCGCTGGCCGCCGCCAATGCGGCGATCGCCCATGCCTTCGACGCCCCGCTGGACCAACCCGTGCCCGAGCGGCACCTGGCGGCGATCGAGGCCGGTTTCGCGGCCCGCGAGGCCCAGGCCGCCGCCCCCCGTCAGGACGGCAATGTCACCGCCTTCCGCCTGCGTCCGCGTCCGGCCGACGGCGCACCGGCCCGCACGGCACCGGCCCGACCGGCATCCGAGCGTGCCGCGCGTTGGGCCACGCCGATCGCGGCGGGCCTGGCGCTGGTCATCGGCGCTGCGGGCGGTCTTTTCGCCGGGCAGGGGCTGGTGCCCGCGCCGGGCGCGCCTGCTGGTGAGACCGTGCCCCTGCTGCAGGTGGCCGCGGCGCTCGAGGATGCGCCCAGCTCCAGCCCGCTGGCGGTGTCGGGCGGCACGCTGCAGCCCGTGCTCAGTTTCCGGGCCGCCGATGGGCGCTTCTGTCGCGAGTTCCAGTGGTCCAAGCGGGGCGACGCCTTTTCGGGCATTGCCTGCAAGTCGGACGGCCAGTGGGGCATCGAGGTGATGATCGCCGGGGCCCCCGCCGCCTCGGGCGAAGGGTTCACCCAGGCGTCGGGCGCCGGTGGCATGGCGCTGGAGGCCGCACTCTCGGCGCTGGGGGCCGGTGAGCCGCTGAGCGCCGAGGACGAGGCACGCGCCATGGCGGGCGACTGGTCGCCCGCCAGCTGACCCCCTGCGGCTCAGTGGGCGGCCAGCACCGGCAGGCGCGCGGCGCGAAGCACCTTTGACGTCGCGCCCCCCAGCACCAGCCTCGCCAGCCCGCGCCGGCCATAGGCGCCCATCACGACCAGGTCACAGCGGTGCGTCGATGCCATCTGCAGGATGGCGTCGGCCGCATCGCGATCGGCGATGTCGCTGGCGACGCGCCGGACCGCGCGGGTATGGCGCCGCAGCCAGTCCATGACGTCCCCCGGCGGCGCACGGGTGACCGAGGCGGCCATCTCGCGCGAGGGGCCTTCCAGCACCAGCACCTCCTCGGCGTCGGCGAGGAAGGGGCGCGCGGCGTGCAGGGCGCGCGTCGCCTCGCGTCCGCCATTCCATGCCACCAGGATGCGCCGGAAGGCGCCGTCCGAGATCACCTCGCGCGGAGCAACCAGTGTGGGGCGGCCGCTGAGCACCGCGGCTTCCTCGGCGCTGGACCAGTTGATGTCGTCCTCGTGCAGATTGGTCTGCTCGACCACGATCAGGTCGTGGAAACGACCGGCCAGGGTCAGGACCTGGTGCGCGCGCCCCTCGGCGGTCACCAGGTCCCCTTCGACAGTTCCCGCGCGCAGCGTGTCGGCAAAACGCGCGCCCAGCGCGGCCGCCGCACGGTCAGCGCGGGCCTGCAGTTCGGGGATGAACTCGGCCCCGCCGCCCGGTCCATCGGCCATCAGTTTCACAAGCGCCAGCTGTTCGTGGGGCAGGATGCCCGTCAGGCGCGCCCCGAACCGGCGCGCCAGCGCAATGGCAAGGTCGATATGGTTCGACCACGCCTCGTGTTCCTTCACATGCACAAGGATGTCCTTCATCCCATCACTCCGCGGGTGACAGGCCCGGTCAAGGCCCACGGCCGGCTGCTATGACCACACAGGACAAAGGTGTATTGAACACTTCGCGAGTTTCCCGCTCGCGCTGGCGACAGGGAATCCGCGTCCGACCGACGATTCCGCAACTGCAAGGCCCGATGAACTCACCTGGATCGCAGCGTCCTGCGCGGCGCGTCGCTGCGCCGGTCACAGCGGGGACGCAGGGGCACACCGCCGCACACCTTGGTGCGCCGGCAGACGGGTGCTGCCCGGCCGCTACGCGGACGCTCACCGTCATCGTGCCTCCGAACGGTCGCTGGCAGCCTTTCCTGACGCGAATCATCTCCGCCGGCGTCGACGGCGGAACGCCAGCATCAGCCCTGCGAGTGCGGTCATTGTTATGGCAAAGGTCGCCGCCATCGTCGCCGCGTCGCGGCCGACGCGCCCCACGAGCGGGTCGGCGAACTCCCATTTGTGCAACGTGTCGAACACCCACGCTTCAATGCGGTCGATCGGCCCCGGGCGCGGTGCAAGTGCAACCAGGCCCTCGCGGACGTCCACGAACACCGGACCATCGGCGGTCTCCACCCTCAGGACGGGCAGGCGCCTTGCAGTGAAACCATAATCGCCCCCGAACCGGGTGACCGGGGTGACGGTTGCCTCGGGCAGAGCGTCCGCTAGGGCGCGTGCGCGGGCCGCGTCGTCGACCGGCGCCCCTCCTGCCGGGTTGGCCGCGAACCAGTGTCCGGTTTCCTGGATGAGCAGGCGCCACGCCACCTGGCCGTCGGGTGCTGCCGTAGCGGTGAGTTCGTTCACGGTCAGCCCTGCCTCCACCAGGGGGAGGGCCGGCAGGGCTGCAATCGCGAAGGACGCGGCGCGCGGTGCCGGCTCGGCGCGCAGGGTTGTCGTCACCCACAGGTGAAGCAGGCCCGACAGGCTAAACATGATGATCGGCACCAGCACCAGCGCACCCGCAATCCGGTGGAGCGCACCCAGCCCCCGCCCCTTGCCGCGCAACAGCATCAGCGCCCCCGCAATGGCTGTCGCCAGAACAGTGCCGACCAGCAGGGTCAGCACGATCAGGCGCAGCGTTTCAGCCGATCCCAGGAATGAGAGTGTGTGCACGCTCTGGAACACAGCCAAAAGCACGCGCCGACGGTCGTCGGTCACCATGGCCAGACGATCCAGCCCTGGCTCGACGAACACCGCCAATCCACCGGGCACGTCGAACCGTACCTCCCATACGGGCAGAAAGCGGTTGATGGTCGGGTAGAACAAGTCGAAGCGCTGGACCAGCTCGACCGATTCCACCGGTGCGTCAGGTAGGCCCGCGAAGTGCCGGGCCAGGACCTCGGCGTGACGCGCCTCGATGCCGGGCGCCGGCACACCCGTGCGCGCGTCGATCACCATGCGTGCGGTCTCGCCTGGCCGCAGGTCGGCGAACCAGAACGGAGCGCCATCCACCATCACCAGTCGCACGAGTGCCGCGTTCGTTACGCCCGCTGCCGACAGTGCCGGCGCGGGCGCCACCACCCCTTCGAGATCCAGTGTCTGGACGGGCGGGGTTTGCACGGCGGGGCGCGGGGCGGTCCAGCCGAGCACAGGGTGCAGGAAGCCCGTCATGGCCCAGGCGATTGCCACCAGCCCGCCGATCCACGCCAGGCGACGGTGCAGCAGGCGCACCATCACGGCCGGGCCCCGAAGCGCAGCCGAAGGCCCGCGAACACCGCCCGACCGTCGCCCGGCGTCGCCACCGCAAGATTGGCCCGGGGTGCACGGGCGTCGGCGATTGTGGAAACCATCGAGATGGCGGCTTCGTCGGAAAGGTTCCGGGCATCGACATAGATCGTCGCCCGTTCTGTGATGTCGCGCGAGGCGGAAAGATTCCACAGCGCCGCGCCCGGCGCCTTCAGCGTGTTGGCAAAATCCACCCGCAGGTCCGACTGAACCAGCACCGAGGGTGCCACACGCCAGCCCTGTCCCTCAAGCGCCAATTCGGCTGCCAGGGTGTGGTCCGGCACGCCTGCAAGGCGGTTATCGCCATAGATCGGGTCGGCGTCGAAGCGGAAATCATTCCACGTCCAGGCCAGACGCCCTTCGAGGCGCGCGCCAGCGAAGTCCTCGGCCAGAGTGGCGCGTGCGCCCGCCTCGATCCCGTTTCGTTTGGTGCGCGGGGCGTTGAAGGTCACGGCCGGGATCAGCGGGCTGGTCTGGAAGGCGATGAACTCGTCGCGCAGCTGCACGCGATACACCGTGACATCAAGACCCACCGGGCCGACTTTGGTGCGTGCGCCGACCTCGGCGCTGGTGCCACGCTGGGCCTGGATCGGCACGAAGTCGGACAAGCCGCCCTGTGTCAGCTGACCGAAGCCGGGTGGCTCGTAGACGCCCGACAAATTGGCGAAAACCCGTGTATCGTCATCGGGTGTCCAGATCACTCCAAGCCGCGGGACGGTTCGACGGTATACCATGCTGTCGCTGGCTGCGGGATTACGGAGGTTCTGGACCTCGCGGCGGGTCTCGATCGCAACCGCACCCGCGAGCACCTCCAGCCCGGGCGCCATCCCCACGCGCACCTCTCCGAGAAGGTTGATTCCCCCTGCGCGCTGGATGCTATGCGCGGTCAGCGCCCCGCGCGCTGCGCGCCCATCGCGAACAGCCGCAAAGGTTCGCGCAGCGGTGCGGGAATCTCGCACCCTGACTCCCACCGTCCAGCCGAGGTCGACGCCAGCGAAGGTGGAGGCATGGTCCCAGCGGGCAAACCCCTGACCGTCATGGAGGCGCTGGTCTATCACCACAGAAATCGGATGGTAGAGTTGGCGATCGCTGTAGGCGGTACCCACCAAAAGTCGCCCCAGGCGGTCGCTCTCGACACTGGTGCTGGTCCAGCCGCGCCATGAATTGATGTCGCGCGCAAAGGCAAATGCGGCGTTGCCTGGATTTGCGCGCCTCGGCGTGGCCAGCGCATCGCTGATGGTCAGCGCACCGGGGATCTGCTGGTTGAGGTCGGTTCCAAGCAGACCGAAGCGGGTGTCGACGCGCGGCCCCAAGCGCCAGCCCCCCGTCAGCAGCAGTCGCCCATTTGACTGAGCGGCATTCTCGCGCCAGCCGTCGGCACGCTGAAGCGTGACCGCTGCGAGTGCATCACCTCGCTCGCTGGCGATGGCGGCGCGGGCGTGCAGGCGCACGGTGCCGGCCGTGCCGGCATCGATCCGCAGAATGGCTGCCTCGCCTGCCTCGTCGCCGCGGATCGCGCTCATCTC
The DNA here is from genome assembly GCA_002291875.1 of Hyphomonadaceae bacterium UBA1001. Lineage (GTDB taxonomy): Bacteria > Pseudomonadota > Alphaproteobacteria > Caulobacterales > Aquidulcibacteraceae > UBA1001. The sequence continues at coordinate 1,652 of DBAV01000164.1, read as the reverse complement.
GATCGCTCCGCCCAGCGTTGGGCTGCCGCCCGAGAAGGCGTTGGCGCCGCGCAAGACGGTCAGGTGGGCGACAAAGTTCGGATCGATCTCCTGAAAGTCGCCAAACCCGTCCGCGCCGTTGATCGCCACCCCGTCGAAGCTCAGTTCAACACCGCGCAAATGGGAATTATTTGCCACGCCCGACCCGCGGATCGACAGTCGAACCTCTTCGCCGAAGCGCGGCTGGGCGATCACGCCCGGGGTCAGTCCCAGCATGTCGCGCAGGGTGACGGCCAGCCGGTCTTCAAACTCGGCTGCGGGAACGACGCTGACATTGCCAGGGCGTGCATCGGCGCTGGCCGTCGCCCCTGCCAGCGAGCTTTCGCGTTGGCCGGTCACGACGATTTCCTCGTCGATACCAAGGTGGGCGCGGGCCTCGACGGCAAACGCAGGTGAGGCGGCAAGGCCGAGAACCGGCAAGGCGACCAAGGGAAAGGTTGCAGCGCGGCGCGCGCGCGATGAAGCACAGGACATGTCGGGGCACTTTTCCACAAAGACACAGAGTGTGCCGTCGCGTGCGGCGCAGTGCGACGGCGTGTTCAGATGCGGAAAGTGACTGGTGGGCCCGTGGCGCGCGGCGGCGGAGCGGCAAGGCCGCGCCCTGGGACCAGGTCGGCAGGGCGCGCGTTCGCGACTGGAACGGCAAGACCCGAGGGCGCGGCCGCCTGGTCGCCTGGCGTGGGTGCCGCGGACAGCGCAGTGGCGGTGGCGCCGGGGCAGAGCGGAGTGTCCCCCGGCGCACCATCAGGATTGCCCGACGGCGGGATGCCCGCATCCAGCCATTCCCCGGTTTCCAGGTCGAGCACACGTGGCTGCACCCCATGGTCCTGGCACATGACCACGGTCAGGAAACGCCCGTCGTCTGCGGGCATCAGCATCCAACCCGGTGCGAGCACCGCGCGTGCAGCGATCGCGAGTGCCACCAGCGTGACCACCACATTCGCGATCCACGCGTGGCGGAGCGGATGGGTGCTGTAGAGCTGAGCGGCCATCGGCGGGTGGCTTAGACCGGCAATTGACATCCGCCTACGGACAAGTCGCCGCACGGCGGTGTGCTGAATCAGTCGTCGTTGTGGTCGTCACGATCCTCGTCGTGGCTCCGCTCGAACCGCCAGCCGCGTTCACGGACCAGGCGCTCCCAACGGCCGCGCTCGGTGCGCCATTCCTCGCGCAGCGTGCGCGAAAACCGGCGCACCTCGCCGTCCCCCCGCTCGTCGATGCGTTCATCGCGGCGCCAGTCGTCCACGCGTCCCTCGCGCCCAGAGTCGCGCCCAGAGTCGCGCCAAGTGTCGCGCCACGAGTCGCGCCCTGACTGGTTGGACGAACTGTTCGAGCTCGCGTTCGACGAGCGCCAGTCCGAGCTGGTATTGGTCGAGGTGTTGTTCGACGTGTTGGTGCTGGTGTTGCCAGCCCATGCGGCCGGAGCGGCGAGCAGGGCGGCCAGCAAGCCGCTGAAGAGGATGGTGCGCATGGCTCTGGGCCTCCGCGGTCGATGGACGCGAAGGCTGGGCGGGCGCGGATGAATTGCCGATGAATGTGGCGCGGTGCCGGCGGCACAACCCAGGCCGCGGCGAGCGTTGGGGGCCAGCCCCGGGGGCAGGGGGCATGGCTGC
>DBAV01000203.1 GCA_002291875.1 Hyphomonadaceae bacterium UBA1001 | reverse complement strand
CACCCGAAGTGGGGCGCCCGCCAGCACATTGCCGATTCGGACGGGCTCGTGGCCCTCGAAACCCGGGGGTGGCGGTGGCGGCGGGGGCGAGGGCGGTGGGCTCATGCCGCCACCACCGTTCAGGTCCGGCCCCGTCACCGTCCGGTATCGCGGGTCGCAGGCCGCGACGGCCATTCCGGCAAAGAGCCCGACCAGCAGCCTTCGGCGCGGGCCGAACGCGATCATGCGGGCAGCCTGCACCCTGCGCAGGGCCACGCCGCGACGGTCACGCGATACCAGGCGGGCGACCCATTGCCAGGGACGTCCCAACCAACGATCCTTGCGCCCAGCCATATCCATCTCGCACCGTGCCCCCACCGACGATTGGTGCGTCCATGGACGGCGCGATGTCAATCACGAAATCGGGAGGCCGCGCTGTGGCGAGGCGCGGCGCCAGTCTACCGGGCCGGTCAGCCGGGCCGGCCACCACCATTGGCGGCTTCACTGACCGGAACGGCCAGCTGGTCCACGCGGCGCGACAGCACGGCGGTGCCCGGCTCGCCCAGGGTGCCGGTCTCGATGCCGTCGACCACGACCACAAAGGCCCCGGCGTCGCGGGCATGGACGGTCCAGCCTGCGCCCAGTTCGGGGGTATAGGTCTCGCCCGGCGCCATGATGCGCGAGACATAGATGGCGCCATCGGGGCCGCGCGCCTCGAGCCAGGCCAGTCGCGTGGCCACGATGCGCACCTCGCGCGCGGCGGCGGGGGCAGTGTTCAGCGCCTCTAGCACGGTGGTGGTCGACGGGGCGGTGGCGACGACGGGGGCGGGTGCGGGGTCGGCGGCCCACATCAGTTCGCTGACGCCGAACCAGACGCCCGCGATCATCGCGACGGCCAGGCCCGCGGCGCCTGCGCCCCACAGCAGCGGCAGCACCCCGCGGCGCGGCGGCTCGGCAGCGACCGGTTCCTCGACCTTCTGGACCTCGGCGCGCCACTGGCGCACCAGGGCGACGGCATCCAGGCCCAGATGCTCGGCATAGCTGCGCAGCATGCCCTGGGTGATGGCAAAGGGCGGCAGGCGCTCGGTGTCCTCGGTTTCCAGGGCCCGCAGGATCGCCGTCGACAGCGGCACATGGGCCGGCGCGATGTCCTCGTGCGTCAGGCCCCGGTTGCGGCGCGCGGCCGTCAGCCGCTGGCCGGGCGACAGGCCGGGCATGTCCGGGTCGTGAGGGGCTGGCGCGGGCGCGGGCTGCGGGCTGGTGGTGCCCGTCGGTTCGGAAGCGGGGTCGACATCACCGGACTGGAACACGTTGTGCCTCATGTGTCCTGGATTCACACCAAAACCTGGCCAGCAAGGACAATCCCTGCCGCCGGCCTTCCAGGATGGATCAACCCCCGGTCACACCCGTGCTTTCCGGCAGGCCGGGCGCGCAAACGCACCCAGGGCCCATCGTGTGCACATTTCGTGCCGCAACCTTGACTAAGCTTAACCCGGTCTGATTCCGCTGTCCACGGATCGCGGCGAAGAAGCGGCCCTTTCCAGCCACTTTTTCAGTTCCGGCCTGATGGTGGACACCGGGGTCAGCATCAGGCGCAGCACTTCGGCCCGCGCCTCGGCCAGGTGGACCGACAGCAGCATGCGCTTGACCGGGCCAAACCCCGACATCGGCATCGACAGGCGCCGATAGCCCAGCGCCACCAGGGCCAGCGCCTCGATCGGCCGGCCGGCCGCCTCGCCACACACCGTGATGTCCAGCCCCGCCGCCCGCGCGCGCGCCTCGATCTCGGCCAGAAAGCGCAAGGCTGCGGGGGCCAGGATGTCATAGCGGTCGGCGGTGCGCGGATTGGCGCGGTCGGCGGCAAAGAAATACTGCATCAGGTCATTGGTGCCGATGCAGACGAACTGGGCGTGGCCGCTGAGCGCCTCGAGCGCGAACGCCAGCGAGGGCGCCTCGAGCATCACCCCGACCTCGACGATCGCAGGCGCCCGGCCGCGCTGGTGCGCGCGCTCGAGTTCGCGTTCCAGCAGCGCCTTGGCCGCGGTGAACTCGTCCGGCATGGCGACCAGCGGGAACATCACGCACAGCCGCCGGCCCGCCGCCGCCTCGACCAGGGCCCGCAGCTGATAGCGCAGCAGGCCGGGCCGATCCAGGCCGATGCGGATGGCGCGCCAGCCCAGGGCCGGGTTTTCTTCGCGGTCGCGGTGCAGATAGGGGGTGACCTTGTCGCCCCCGAGGTCCAGCGTGCGGAAGGTCACGGGCCGGTCGCCGGCCTTGTCCAGCACCTCGCGATAGAGCGCGGTCTGTTCAGCCAGACGCGGCATCTGGTCGGCGATCAGGAACTGGAACTCGGTGCGGAACAGCCCGACACCCTGCGCCCCCACCAGATCCAGCCGGTCGAGGTCGAACGACAGGCCGGCATTCATCGCCAGGGTGACGGCCAGGCCATCGCGCGTGACGGCCGGCACCAGGGCCAGAGCGCGATCCTCTTCCGAGCGCTGGGCCCCCAGCGCAATGCGCGCCACCACCGACTCGACCACCTCGATGTCGGGGCGCAGGTGCACCTCGCCCTTTTCGCCGTCCACGACTATGCGGTGGCCGGTCTCGACCTGGGCGATCAGGCCGCGGCACAGTCCGACCACCGGTATGCCCAGCGCGCGGGCCACGATCACGGCGTGCGAGGACGGACCGCCCTCTTCCAGCGCGATCGCGCGCAGGCGCCCTGCCCCGTATTCCAGCAATTCCGCCGGGCCCAGATCGCGCGCCACCAGCACTGCGTCGTCGGGCAGGCCCTGGGGTGCCGCGTCGCGCCCGGCCAGCAGGCGCAACATGCGGTTGTCCAGATCCTCGAGGTCGCGCAGCCGCTCGCGCAGATAGGGGTCGGACGCGTTCGCAAGGCGCGCGCGGTGTTCCGAACGCGCGGTGTTCACCGCGGCCTCGGCGGTCAGCCCGCGGCGCACCGCATCGCGCAGGCGCGCCCGCCACGAGCGGTCGGCCGCCATCAGCTGATAGGTTTCCAACACGTCGCGCGGCACGCCGTCGCCGGGCAGATGCTCGCCCTCCAGCATGGCCTGCACGCTGGCCTCGAGCCGGCCCAGCGCTTCTTCGAGGCGGGCTTCCTCCTGCTCGACATCCTCCGAGAACAGGCGGGTGGGCGAGACCTGGGGGTCGTGCAGCACCACCTGGCCGATGGCCAGCCCGTCGGCGAACACGCGCCCGGGCAGGCGCATCGGGGCGGTGGGGCGGACCTCGACGCCGGCCAGGGCCTGGGTGGTGCCCAGGTCCCCGCTCTTGACCAGCTCGGCCAGCAGGGTCGAGATGACCAGCAGCCCCTCGACATCCTCGTCGGCATAGCCGGTGCCGCGCCGGTTCTGGACGACCAGCACGCCCACCACCCGGCCATCCAGGGTGATCGGCACCCCCAGGAAGGTCGAGAACGGATCCTCGCCGGTCTCGGGCCGATAGGAGAAGTTCGGGTGGCTGGGCGCGTCCGCCAGGTTCAGCGGCCGCGCGGTGGTGGCAATCAGGCCGACCAGCCCCTCGCCCAGGCGCAATTGGGTGCGATGGACGGCATCGCGCTTGAGGCCCTCGGTGGCGAACAGCTCGAGCACCTCGCCGCGCCGCAGATAGATCGAGCAGACATCGGCCACCATGGTGTGCGCGATCATCACCACCAGGCGGTCCAGGCGTTCCTCGGCCGTGCCCCCCTTGGACCACAGCTCGGTCAGCTTGCGCATCAGCTGACGCGCATTGCCTCCGGGGACTGGCGGGCGTTCGGGCACGGGCGGACTCCGGCGCTGGCTCAGACGGCGTCCAGCCCGAAGGCCGAATGCAGGGCGCGCACGGCCAGTTCGGTATAGGACGCGTCGATCAGCACGCTGATCTTGATTTCGGACGTCGAGATCGCCTCGATGTTGATGCTCTTGCTGGCCAGCGCCTGGAACATGGTGCGGGCGACGCCGACATGACTGCGCATGCCCACGCCGATGGCCGACACCTTGGCGACATCGCGGCGCACCTGGGCGGTCTCGAAGCCGATGCGGTCGCGCGCGCCCTCCAGCGTCTCGACCGCGCGCACCGCGTCGCGGTCCGAGCAGGTGAACACGATGTTCTGGGCGCCGGGCGTGCGGGCATGGCTCTGGACGATCATGTCCACATTGACACCGGCTTCGGCCAGGCGCCCGAAGATCTCGGCCGCCACACCCGGCGTGTCGGCCACCCCGACCAGCGAAATCTTGGCCTCGTCGCGCGAATAGGCGATGCCCGAGACGATCTGCTTTTCCACGATTTCGTCCTCGTCACAGACCATGGTGCCGGGATTGGGTTCACCCGGCTCGACAAAGGACGACAGCACGCGGGTCGGCACCCGCTGCGCCATCGCCAGTTCCACCGAGCGGGTCTGGAGCACCTTGGCCCCCAGCGACGCCATCTCGAGCATTTCCTCGTAAGAAATCCGCTCCATCCGCCGCGCGCGCTGAACGATGCGCGGATCGGTGGTGTAGATGCCGTCCACATCGGTGTAGATGTCGCACCGCACCGCCTTCAGTGCCGCCGCGACCGCCACCGCCGAGGTGTCCGACCCGCCCCGGCCCAGGGTGGATACCCGGCCGTCCGCGTCCACCCCCTGAAAGCCCGGGATCACCGCCACCTCGCCCCCGTCGATCGCCGTCGCCAGCGCCTCGGCGGGAATGTCGTCGATGCGCGCCACCCCGTGCGCCTCGTCGGTGCGGACGGGCACCTGCCAGCCCTGCCACGAGCGCGCCGGAATGCCCTGCGCCCGCAGCGCCAGCGCCAGAAGCCCGGTGGACACCTGTTCGCCCGCCGCCACCACCACGTCATACTCGTCCCAGAAGCCCTGGGGGCCTGCACGCTCGCCGCGCTCGGCCAGATCGCCCGCCGCCCCGCGCGCCAGGCCCACCAGGCGGTCGGTCTCGCCCGACATGGCCGACACCACCACCGCGATGGCGCGTCCGGGCCGGCGTTCGGCGGCGACGATGCGCGCGACACGCTGGATGCGGTCCACCGCCCCCATCGACGTGCCGCCGAACTTCATCACCAGCCGTTCCATGCCGCCTGCCATCCTGCGTCGTTCGCGCGCGCCCACGGCGCGGGCGGTTGACGCGGGCGCGCCGAAGACCGATCTCCCCGCACCCGTGGCGGCCCGTCTAGGCCGGCATCGGTCGCGTGGCAAACCCGGCGCCGCCCATCAGGTGCACGCCGGCCCAGGGTGGAGGCAAGCCGATCCATGAGTGCCCACGAAGGAGCGGTCGAAGCCAGCGGCGTGCCCGGCGGACGGGCACCGTCCATCGCGCCGACCGAACTGGCCAAGTTCGAGGCGATGGCCGCCGAATGGTGGGATCCGCACGGCAAGTTCCGGCCGCTGCACCGCTTCAACCCCACCCGACTGCGCTTTATCCGGGACACCGCGATTGCCCATTTCGGCCGCGATCCGGCCGCCCGGCGCCCACTCGAGGGGCTGCGCCTGATTGACATCGGCTGTGGCGGGGGGCTGGTCTCCGAACCGATGGCGCGTCTGGGCGCGCGCGTCACCGCGATCGATGCGGGCGAGCGCAACGTCAAGACGGCGATGGCGCACGCGCGCGCCTCGGGCCTGTCGATCGACTATCGCGTCGGGGCGGTCGAGGACATCCTGGCGGCGCAAGGTGAGGCGTTCGACATCGTGCTGACGCTCGAGGTGGTCGAGCACGTGGCCGACCCGCATGTGTTCCTGCTGGACTGTGCGCGGCTGCTGGCACCCGGCGGGCTGATGGTGGTGGCTTCGATCAACCGCACGCGCAAGGCCTTTGCCTTGGCCATCGTCGCGGCCGAGCGGATCCTGCGCTGGCTGCCGCCCGGCACGCACGAATATGACCGCCTGGTCACCCCCGAGGAGGCCGCCCGCCCCCTGCGCGAGAGCGGCCTGTCGGTGTCGCCCCCGATCGGGGTCGGCTACAACCCGATCGCCGACCGCTGGTCGATCAGCGCCGACGCCGACGTGAACTACATGCTGACCGCAACCCGTAGCGCCACCTGAGGCGCCGCGCCGCCGGCAGGACGCGCCCACGGCTGCCACACCGAAGCCCGTGCCGCGATCCAGGATCAGTCGAAATCCGTGGCGACCCGCGCCAGTGCCGTCGCACACGCCGTCATGCTGGACCGCGTCACGCCGGCCGCGCTGGCGAACGCGCCCCACCGTGCAACCGCGGCGCGGGTGACCTCGATCACCTGCCGGACGTCCGCAGCCTTGATCCCGTGACGCGCGCCCAGTCGCTCGACATGGGCGCGGGTCGGACGCCGCCCCTCGCCGTCGACATCCATGTCATGCTCACCGCCCGGACCGACCGAAAAGGTCAGGTCAAAGGCCGGCGACAATCTCCACGCGCCCTGCGGTTCCTGCAGGAAGGCGTGCTGGCGCGAATGGTCGTCGCGATTGCAGGCGAGGATGTTGAACACCATCCGCCGGAAACCGGCGGCGACGTCCTGTTCGTTGCGGGTGATGGCACGGATGGCACGCAGGAAGCCGTCATATCCGACGACAGCCTGGCCCGGCGGCGCTTCCAGCGCCCCGCACAGCGAAACCATGTGCACGCGCCCGCCCCCGGCCGTTCGGTCGAACCGGCGTGTTGCGAAATGGCCAGGCCCGGTGCGCGAGGGCAGAAGCCGGGTTTCGCTGATCTCGATTTGGGCCGCTCTCGCCATTTCGGCATAGGCCTGTTCCATGGGACCGATGTCCGGCGGATCCTCCGGTGCCGGAAACTTGACCAGCCAGTCGGCGCCCCCGCGTTTCAGATGCAGCTTGGGTCGCGCGCCGCCGGATGCAGATCCGAAAAGCTCAACTTGACGCAAATCCGCCGGCGGTGCCTCTGCGTCCTCATCGCCCAGCGCGGCGCGCGCGGCCGACGCCAGTCGATCGAGGTCGAGGTCGAGGTCAGCATCGTCGGCGTCCTCGTCTGCTCTGGCCTCGCCATACACCAATGCGCCGCGTCCGCGATGACCGACATGGGCCAGCTTTGCCACCCCGTCGAGCCGGTCATATTCGATCGCCTGTCGGCGCAGACGCCGTCGCATCATCCGGCGACCCCACGCATCGGGCAGACTGTCGGCCAGAAAGCCGTGCAGCCCCTCGAGCACGCCCGAGCGGGCCTCGATCACCCCGCGCTCGAGCGGATAGAGCAGGGGGTCGGGCGGAACACCGTGCTCGAGGGCGCTGGCAGACCATTCCAGCGCGGCCCGTCGCCCCGCCCACGCGAGGCGTGCAAGGCTGAGCGCCGGGTGCGATGCACAAAGGCCAACCTCGAGCGGCAAGGGGGCGCTCATTCCGGCTCTGGCCGGGGCGGTCGGGGGTGCGTGCGGGTTCGGGTCCGGGTTCGGGCGCGCTGGCGGCCCGGCGCGATGAGTGCATCGAGGGTGCGCGCGGGCGGCGGCTCGAAGGTGGCTGCCAGGCCCTCCTCGCAGCGCAGGACGATGGCAGCGCGGGCCAGGTCCTCGATCGAGGCACGCCCTTCGGCCTCCATCCGGCGCCAGGTGGCATAGGAAACGCCGGACCGGCGCGCGGCGTCAGCCTGGGTAAGGTCGAGGGCGACGCGGCGCATGCGCACGCGACTCCCGATCATGGCCGCAAGTTCGACGGGGCTCAGCAACACCGCTCCCATATGAGCGAAAAGGCCCCGATATTCAAGTTTTATTGTGCGCGGGTGAGCAATTGACCGGGCACCCTCCCGGTGAGGGAGGG
>DBAV01000245.1:8924-9212 GCA_002291875.1 Hyphomonadaceae bacterium UBA1001 | reverse complement strand
CCGGGGGGCCATCTGGGGGAGGGAGGGAGGGATGACCCGCACCGCCCGCTGCGCTCCAGAGCATCTGGGCAGGCCGCTGAACACGTTCAATGAACGTATTCATGCAATTCTGCGCGGTCAGCGTCCCATCGCGTCATGGCGGCATTGGGTCCGTGTTCAGGCAGCGTTCGGGCCGCGTTCGGGCGGGCGGGGGATGCAGCGCCTCAGCGGCCGCCCGTGCTGGCGGGCGAACGCAGCCATTTTGCCACCGCCCAGGCGTGGGCATCGTGGCGCAGGCGCTGGAGCGCG
>DBAV01000245.1:0-8596 GCA_002291875.1 Hyphomonadaceae bacterium UBA1001 | reverse complement strand
TGGCGCAGGCGCTGGAGCGCGACCATGGGCTCCATCCACACCAGGCGGTGGTCGGGTTCGACGATGATGCCGTCCCGCCCCACCAGGCGGACGTCCCAGAACCCCGCCGCCGAGTTCCGCGGCCGCGACTGGGTGTGCCAGAGCTGGTTGGCCCGGGCGATCAGCGCGATCGGTTCGACGGTCAGGCCGGTCTCCTCGCGGAATTCGCGCACCAGCGCGTCGGTCTCGCTCTCGCCCGGATCGACACCCCCGCCCGGCAGGTCGTACTCGTAGGGCGCACGCCCGCCGACCTCGGCAATGGCCAGCCGCCCATCCGCCCCGCGGCAGATCCCATACGCACTCGGCCGCTCGACATACAGCGTCCCCGGGTCCGGAGACCCGAAGGTGGGCACGAGCGTGTTTGTCAGCCTTGATGACATGGGGAGGGCGTGTCCAGCGCTGGCTCAACCGATGCGGTTCACATGGCCCATCTTGCGGCCGTCGCGGACCTGGGTCTTGCCATAGAGGTGCATCCGGGCGCCGGATTCGGCGGCGAGGTCGGCCCAGCGGGCGGCGTCCTCGCCGATCAGATTGATCATCTCGGCACGCGGGGCGGTCATGTCGGGCGCGCCCAGCGGCCAGCCTGCCACCGCGCGCACATGCTGCTCGAACTGGCAGGTGCGGGCGCCATCCATGGTCCAGTGGCCCGAATTGTGGACCCGCGGGGCGATCTCGTTGACGAACAGCCCGTCAATGCCGTCGCGCCGCACCACGAAGAACTCGACGCCCAGCACGCCGACATGATCCAGATCCTCGGCCAGGATGCGGGCGGTGTCGATGGCCTCGGCCCGCAGGTCGGCCGGCAGGCCCGCCGGGGCGACCGAGCGGTGCAGGATATGGTTGCGATGCTCGTTGGCGGTCGGTTCGAAGGCCGCAAAGGCTCCGTCCGCCCCGCGCGCGGCGATCACCGACACCTCGCGCTCGAACGGCACCCAGGCCTCGAGGATGGCGGTGCGCCCGCCCATGGCCGCCCAGGCACCCTGCGCCTGGTCCAGCGCCTCGATGCGCACCTGACCCTTGCCGTCATAACCCATGCGCATGGTCTTCAGCACCGCCGGGGGGGCGATGCGCTCGAGCGCGCGCATCAGCGCGTCCAGCGACGTCACCTCGGCGAACTCGGCCGTCATGGCACCCAGCGCCCGGGCCAGCCGCTTCTCCGCCAGGCGGTCCTGGGCCGTCGCCAGGGCACGCGCGCCCGGGCGGACAGGGCGCAGGGCCGCCAGGAACTCGACCGCTTCGACCGGCACGTTCTCGAATTCCAGCGTCACTGCATCGACCGCCGCGGCGAACTCGGCCAGCGCCTGCCCGTCGGTCCAGTCGGCGATGGTGTGGTGCGGCGTCACTTCCAGCGCCGGTTCCAGGTGGCTGGAGCAATAGATGTGGGTGCGCAGCCCCAGGCGCGCTGCGGCCAGCGCCAGCATGCGCCCCAGCTGGCCCCCGCCGAGGATGCCGATGACGCTGCCCGGAGCCAGCGGCGCGGCGGCGCTCACGAGGCGACCGGCGCAGGCAGCGGGGTTTCGGGCACGGCCTCGGACTGGGCCGCGCGCCAGGCGTCCAGCCGCGCGCCCAACTCAGGGTCGGACAGCGCCAGGATCGCGGCGGCCAGCAGTGCGGCATTGGCGGCGCCGGCCTCGCCGATCGCCAGCGTGCCGACCGGAATGCCCTTGGGCATCTGCACGATCGACAGGAGCGAATCCATGCCGTCCAGCGCCGACGAGCGCACCGGCACGCCCAGCACCGGCAGGCTGGTCATCGCGGCCACCATGCCCGGCAGATGGGCCGCCCCGCCGGCACCGGCAATGATGACCGCCAGCCCGCGCGCGCGCGCGGACTCGGCATAGTCGACCAGGCGCCGCGGCGTGCGGTGCGCCGACACCACCCGGCGTTCGTGCCCGATGCCCAGCGTATCGAGGATGTCGGCCGCCGCCTTCATGGTGACCCAGTCCGAGGTCGATCCCATGATCAGCCCGACCCGCGGGCGCTCGGGCGCACCGGGCGGGACAGGGTTGGCGGGGACGGTGCTGGCGTCCATGGCGACGGCTCCGGAGGCGCTGCGGGCCCGCCGCGCCGGAAGCCTGCGGCCATAACCCGCGCCTGCGGCCGGCGCAATCGCGCAGGTTTCAGCGCACGTCTGGCCAATCGGGCCCGAAGCGGCTATCGCGCCGCACCACCCTCCCAAGGACCCGCACGATGGCCGCCACCTTCCATTTCTCGCTTGTCGCGCCCGAGCGCGAGCTGTTTTCGGGCGAGGTCGAACACGTCATCGCGCCCGGCGAGGAAGGCCAGTTCGGCGTGCTGCCCGGCCATGCGCCCTTCATGGCGGTGCTCCGGCCCGGCGCGCTGACCATCCTGAACGGTGCCACCGCGCGGCGGATCTTCGTGCGCGGCGGCTTTGCCGATGTCACGCCCGACGGCCTGACCGTGCTGGCCGACAGTGCGGTCGACCTGGCCGATGTCGATGTCGCCCGCGTGGCGGCCGATCTGCGTGACGCCGAGGACGACCTCAAGGACGCCGTGGACGAGGCGCACCGCCGCATCGCACAGGCCAAGGTGGCCGACCTGCGCGCGCTGCAGGACGCGCTGGCGGCGTGAGCCGTTCGCTGGCGCGCCTGCTGGACGGCGTGATCTCGCTGGCGGTTGCACCGCAGTCGGCCAAGAAGCGGGCTGCCACCCGGGCGCGCCTGCTGGAACGGCTCGAGGCACGCTCGCTCCTGACGGTGGACACCGGGCGCGGGCCGCTGCGCCTGATCTCGCTGCGCGGGCCGCATCTGGCCGCCGCCGCGGTGGGTTTCCACGACGAGGAACCCGAGACACTGGCCTGGATCGACACCCATGTGCTGGCGGGACACACCCTGTGGGACGTCGGCGCGGCCACCGGCATGTTCGCGATGTATGCCGCCCAGCGCGCCGGGGTCCAGGTCGTCGCCTTCGAGCCCAAGGCCACCACCTTTGGCGTGCTGGTGGAACATCTGGCGCTGAATGATCTGGGCCGGGCGGTGATGCCGCTGTGCCTGGCGCTGGGCGAAGCACCGGGCCTGACGCACCTGACCCTGACCCAGATGGCGCCCGGCTCGGCCGGCAATTCGCTGGCCGGCACCGCCAACCAGTTCGGCGAGGCGGTCCGCGGCTTTGACCAGGGCGTGATGGCAATGACGGTGGACGGCCTGCGCGCCGCCTTCGACCTGCCCGCGCCCGATCACATCAAGCTGGACGTCGACGGGGTCGAGGGCCCGATCCTGGCCGGCGCACGCGCCACCCTGCCCCATGTGCGCAGCGTTTTCGTCGAGGTCGAGGGCGAAAACATCCGCGACGTCGCCACCCGCATCGAGGCCCCCCTCTTCGCCGCCGGCTTCGAGGAGGACGTTTCGGTCCGCAGTGCAGGCTCGAAGCGCAACCGGCTGTATGTGAACCGGCGCGCCTGAGCCTTCTCGGCACTGCCTTCCCGCATTTCAACCCGCCCCACCTTCTCATCGGGAGAGGGTCGGATTTCGGCACGAAATCCGGGTTGAGGGGAGGGTGGCGCAGAGGCGGTAAGGGTGCAGCAACGGCTTTGCGCCGGTCCGCAAGGCTTTCCCGCAAGACCCCTCAACCCGGATTCTGCTGCGCAGAATCCGACCTTCTCCCAAAAGCGAAGGTGGCGCCTGGAGCGGTGGCAGCGCTTGAAATGGACCATCCAATGGTCCAGAATAAGGGCATGACACATCTGGTTCCCCTCACCGACGCCAAGGCGCAGCTGACCGAGCTGGTCCGGCGGGCAGAGGCGGGTGAGGAGATCGTCCTCACCCGGCACGGTCAACCGGTGGTCCGTCTGACGCCGCTGGGTCAGGCAGGCTCGCGCGAGCGGCGGCGCGCGATCCTCGATGCCTTCCTGGGGCGAGCGCGCCCGGCGCTGCCGTCGGGGCCCGATGCGGCCAGGAGCCAGGACATGCTCTATGGCGAGGACGGCCTGCCGCGATGATCGTGGTGGACACCTCCGCCCTCATGGCCGTCATTCTGGGGGAAGCCCAAGCCGTCCGCGTGGCGCACGCCCTGACGACGGCGGACGTGGTCGCCATTTCGGCGGGCACGCTGGCCGAGGCGCTGATCGTGGCCGACCGCCGCGGGGTCGGCGCGGACATGCGCATGCTGATCCGCGAGCTGGATCTGGACGTGGTCCCGGTGACAGAGGCCTTTGCCGAAACCGTGGCCGCTGCCCATGGCCGCTGGGGCCGCGGGTCCGGTCCGGCGCAACTGAACTTCGGCGACTGCTTCGCCTATGGACTGGCGAGCCTGCGTGGCTGGCCGCTGCTTTTCGTGGGCGAGGATTTCATCCGAACCGACATCCGCCCCGCACCATGACCCAGGCACCTTCACCTCGCGAAGGGTCGGCGCTCGGCACGACATCGGGGTTGAGCAAAAGCCGTGGGCCACTCTGCTCGGATTTCCCGCAAGGCCCCGACCAAGCCACCTTCTCCCCCGGAGAAGGTCGGAGTTCGGCACGAAATCCGGGTTGAGGGGAGGGTGGCAGAGAGGCCGTGAGGGTGCAGCAACGGCTTTGCGCCGGTCCGCAATGCTTTCCCGCAAGACCCCTCAACCCGGATTCTGCTGCGCAGAACCCGACCTTCTCCCCGAGGAGAAGGTGTCGTCACGTGGGTTGGGGAGGGTGCAGCAACAGCTTTACGCCGGTCCGCAATGCTTTCCCGCAAGGCCCCTCAACCCGGATTCTGCTGCGCGGAATCCGACCTTCTCCCCAAGGTGAAGGTGGGGCCTGAACCCCTCTAACCGCAGGCGGGTGCGCGCAACGACACCGTCATGGCCACTTCACCACGGGAGAGCGGCTGGAGATAGCGTCGCGACGTTGCCGCCGGTCCTGGACCTCAAAAAACCAATTCATCGCTCGCGCCGCCTGAACAAATCGAAATAATCGGAAAACATCCATAGGCGATTGCGACGTCCGCCAGTGACTTCGGACAGCACTCCGTATCGCGTGAAATCGGATATCAGTGACGTCGCGGTGTTGACAGAGGTCGCAAGTTTCACACGGGCGTCCGCAATATTGACCACCGGCTGCTGCCAAAGCAGGCGCATCAGTTCCCGCGCATTCTCCTGCCGCCTCGCGCCGAAACGCGGAAGGATATCGCGCTCGATGCGTTCCTTCAGTTTCAGAATGCCTTCAAAGACCTCGATGGCTTCCTGCGCGGTCTCGGAGACACCGTGAAGGAAGAAAATCAGCCATTGGCGGAGGTGATTTCCCTGGCGAACCGCCATCAGATGATCGACATAGGCCGTCTTGTTCCTTTCGAGATAGTCTGAGATGTAAAGCGCGGGCTTCACCAGTATTCCTTCTGAAGCCAGGTACAGGCCGATCAAAAGGCGCCCGATACGACTATTGCCGTCGAGAAAGGGATGGATGGTCTCGAACTGGTAGTGCGCCATCGCAATCTTGATGAGTGGCGGAAGCCGTACGCCGGGATCGTGCAGAAACCGCTCCAGGTCGCTCATCAGGTACGGTACGTGTTCATGGTGAGGGGGTATGAATACGGCGTTGCGCAGGCTGACCCCGATCCAGTTCTGACTTAGCCTGAACTCGCCGGGACGCTTGGCCTGCCCGCGTGCGCCCTGCATCAGGATGGCGTGCGTCTCGCACAGCAGCCGGTTCGACAACGGCAGATGTTCCAGACTCGCGATCGCGTGATTGACGGCACGGATATAGTTCTGCACCTCGATCCAGTCGTCGCGGCCGTCCGGATCAAGGTCTTCCTGCGCCTTGAACGCGTCTTCGATGTTCGTCTGGGTGCCCTCGATACGGCTCGATTGAGTGGCTTCCTTGGCGACGTACATCCGGATGAAGAAGTCGATGTCCGGAACCAGCTGGGCGAAGGCGTTCAGTGCCCCAAGGCGACGGTCGGCCTCACTGTTGAGCATCAGCACGTCAGGGTCGGAAACGCCCCAGGCCCGATGGACGGGTTCTGGCAGGAAGCTGCGATATTGATACTGCGCTTCCTCGCGGCCGGCGGTGAAGGCTGAAAGGTCCATATGTCAGAAACTATAGCAATTTCTGAATTAAGGCCAGCGCGAATGTCACGTTTGCCGGGCCATGTGCAGAATGTCCGAGCGCACGCCGCCAATGTGCTTCGACCTGTGAGGCGATCGGGACGCGCCCCGCTCGCCTATGGCCACTTCACTACGGGGGGCAGGCTGGAGAGGATCGTGGCGACGTTGCCGCCGGTCTTCAGGCCGAACAGGGTGCCGCGGTCGTAAAGCAGGTTGAACTCCACATAGCGGCCGCGGCGGATCAGCTGTTCCTCGCGCTCGGCCTCGGTCCAGGGCGTGTGCAGATGGCCGCGCACGATCTGCGGATAGACGCCGGCAAAGGCGGCGCCGACATCGCGGGTGAAGGCGAAATCGCCGTCCCAGCCGCCCGCCCCCTGCAGATGGTCATAGAAGATGCCGCCAATGCCGCGCGGCTCGTTTCGGTGCGGCAGGTGGAAGTATTCGTCGCACCACACCCTGAAGCGTTCGTGATGGGCGGCGTCATGGGGCGCGCACGCCGCGCGCATGGCATCGTGAAAGCGGATCGCGTCGGGGTGGTCCTGGCGGCGCTGCGCCGTCAGCATGGGGGTCAGGTCGGCCCCGCCGCCGAACCAGGTCTCGGTGGTCACGATCATGCGGGTGTTCATGTGCACGGTGGGAATGTGCGGGCTGCGCGGGTGGACGATCACGCTGATGCCGCTGGCCCAGAACCGCGGATCCTCGGACGCCCCCTTCATCCCCTTGGCGAATTCGGGCGCGAACGCACCCCACACCGTCGAGACGTGGACGGCCGCCTTTTCGAACAGCCGCCCGCGCAGGATGGCACCCACCCCGCCGCCCAGGTCCTCGTCGCCGTCGCCGCGCGCCCAGGGCAGGCGCTCGAAGCGGCCGGGCACGCCGGGAAACAGCGCATCGGGTGCGTCGTCCTCCAATGCCTCGAGGTCGGCGCACAGCCGGTCGCGCAGGGATTCGAACCAGGCCCGGGCACTGGCCTTGCGGGCTTCGATCGTGGCGGGAACAGCGATGGCGTCTGGCATGGTGGCGATCTCCGCACGACGGCACCGGTGCCCCGGAGGGCTGCCCCGGAAGGCGTCGGCGAGGCTGCTATGGCACACCCGGCGCGGTGCGTGCAGCCACCCTGCGGCGCGTGATCGCAGGGATGGCAAGGGCTGGCGGGCCGTGTGGTTTGTTGTGTTGAAACCATGGCAGACGCGCGCTAGCGGCTTTGTGACATCACCGGGGGGTGTGTGCGGCGGACTGCCGCCTCGCCGCAGGCCTCCGGTTGCACTAGTTTATGCCGTGCTCCGCCGTGGCATGGCGGATCGCGGTACGGGGGGAGCGGGCATCCAGGGGGGTGCAGATTCGACCTTCGACCCCCCAATCGGGAGCAGGCACTCGTGGCTGACGCAACAGGGAACACGACGCAGGACGGCGCGCAGGCCGCCGCCGAGCCGACGCGGCGCGACTTCATCCATATCGCCTCGATCGCGATGACCGGGGTGGGCGCGGCCATGGTGGCCTGGCCCTTCATCGACCAGTGGAATCCGGCCCTGGACACCCAGGCGCTGGCGACCATCAATGTCGACCTGTCGACCATCCAGGAGGGCTCGGTCGCGCGGCGTCTGTGGCGCGGCAAGCCGATCTTCATCTCGCACCTGTCGGCCGCCAAGGTCGCCGAGCTGCGCGCCCTGCCCTATCAGGACCTGCGCGACCCGCAGTCGTTCGATGCCCGGGTCACCGACGCCAACGGCCAGGTGACCAACCCGCAATTCCTGATCATGTCGGCGAACTGCACCCATCTGGGGTGCGTCCCGCTGGCGGATGCGGGCGAGTATCCGGGCGGATATTTCTGCCCCTGCCACGGCTCGCACTATGATGCGGCGGGCCGGATCATGCGCGGGCCGGCGCCGCTGAACCTGCCGGTCATTCCCCACACCTACACCACGCCCACCATTGTACGGATCGGATAAGCCCATGAGCGGTCCCTCGACCTACAAGCCGAACAGCGAATTCGAGCGCTGGCTCGACGACCGCCTGCCCATCGTGCGCCTCGCCCACGACAGCTTCGTCGATTTCCCGACGCCCAAGAACCTGAACTACTGGTACACCTTCGGGGGCATCCTGATGGTCTGCCTGATGGTGCAGATCATCACCGGCGTCGTGCTGACCATGCACTATGTGCCGCATGTCAGCATGGCCTTCGAATCGGTCGAGCGGATCAACCGCGACGTCAACTATGGGTGGCTGATCCAGAACATCCACTCGGTCGGCGCGTCGATGTTCTTCCTTGCGGTCTACATCCACATGTTCCGCGGCCTGTATTACGGGTCCTACAAGGAGCCGCGCGAGCTGCTCTGGATCCTGGGCGTGGTCATCTTCGTGCTGATGGTCGCCACCGCCTTCCTGGGCTATGTGCTGCCCTGGGGCCAGATGTCATTCTGGGGTGCGACGGTCATCACCAACCTGTTCGGCGCCATTCCGCTGGTCGGTGAATCGCTGACGCAGTGGCTGTGGGGCGGCTTTGCGGTCGACAACGCGACGCTGA
>DBAV01000283.1:993-2985 GCA_002291875.1 Hyphomonadaceae bacterium UBA1001 | reverse complement strand
GATACCGGTTCGCTTTGCTCACCGGTTCCGGGATGACGGATCCATTCTTTGCCTGACAAACGTCATCCCGGGCCCGAGGGGGTTTCGACGGTAAAAGGCGCAGGCATGGTAAGCGGGCGTTCACCCTCGCAGGCCTTGCCGGGCGGGGGGCGCGAGGCCGCTGCGCCGTGCGCCATGGCCGCGGAAACCTTGCAGGGGCTGGAATTCACCATGCCGGTTCACGCCCGGGCAAGGCTGGGCCGGCAAATTTCGTGTCACGGGTGCCCGCGTCCCCAGCTGTCCCAGCGCGTCGGCCACCCCAGAGGACACCGGGAGACCGCCATGCGGACCTTCATCGAAGATCGCCCCGCCGGCTATCGCCGCCCGCTCTCGCTGCGCCCGGTCGTGGCTCTGGCCGGTGCAGTGGCCACCGTGGCCGTCGCGGCCTGGTTCATGTCGATCGCCCTGCGCGAGGGCGGGGTGCTGACCTGGGCCGGACACGAGCGCCTGCGCGCGCATTCGGCCCATGTCGGGGCGCTGCCGCCGGGCCTGGGGTGGAATGTCACCGGGCCGATGGCTCTGGCCAAAGGCGACCGCGTCGTGGCGCGTTATCGCGTGCATGTGGACCAGGGCGCGGTGGCCATGGTGCTGACGCGCGGGGATTTCCTGCGGGCCACCGCCGTCGCCGATGTACGCCGCGTCACCGAAAGCGCGGTCGGCGAACTGGCGTTCGAGGTCCGCGAGCCGGGCATCTATCGGGTCGAGACGCGTCCGGTGGGCGCTGCCGGTGCCGGCATGGCCGATGGCTGCGAGGCCCGCATCGTCGAGGCCGCCCGCGCTGGTGTCGCGCTGCCCGTCGCGGGGTGTGTGGCCTATGACGTGCGCGCCGACATCACCTGGCGGCTGGAGCGGGCGGACGACTGGCGCCCGCCCTGGGACGCGGTGCGCGAACGCGCGGAATCACTGGTCCGCTAGGGGCTTGCGCGCCAAGGGGTGATGCTCGGCGACCACCCGGCCCAGCCTGTCCTCGGCGACATGGGTGTAGATCTGCGTGGTGGCGATGTCGGCATGGCCCAGAAGGGTCTGCACCGCCCGCAGGTCGGCACCATTGGCCACCAGATGGGTGGCGAAGGCATGGCGCAGGACGTGCGGGCTGACCCGCTCGGGCGCCAGGTCCGCCGCCCGCGCCGCCGCCTCGACGATTTCCTGCAGCATGCGCCGTGACATGTGGCCCGGGGCCGAGGTGCGCGAGGGAAACAGCCATTTCGAGGCATTGGCCCGGCGCGGGCCATCGGGCAGCCAGGCCTCGCGGACCTCGAGCCACGCCGTCAGCGCCTCGCGCGCCTGCGGACGCAGCACCACCATGCGCTCGCGCCCGCCCTTGCCCCTGACCACCAGGCCCTCGCCCGCCCGCGGCAGGGCGGCCAGCGGCAGCGACACCAGCTCGGACGCCCGCAGCCCGGTCGAATAGAGCAGTTCCAAAAGGACGTGCGCACGGCGTCCAGCCAGCGACGGGCCGCCCTCGTCGGCCGTGCCGGCCAGGGTCCGCGCCGCGGCGATCAGGGCCCGCACCTCTTCGACGCTCAGCGTGCGGGGCAGCGGGCGCGCACCCTGTGCCATGTCCAGGTGCCGTGTCGGATCATCCGCGCGCAACCCCTCGCCCAGCCGGAACTGGAAGAACTGGCGGATGGCCGAGCGCCGCCGCCGCAGCGACGCCACCGCCAGCCCCCGCCGGGCCAGGTCCTGCAGCCAGTCGGCCAGCAGGGCCTCGGACGCATCCTCGAGGGCGCTGCCGCGCGCGCGGGTGAACCCGGCGGCATCCGCCAGGTCGGTGCGATAGGCCTCGAGGGTCTTGGGTGCGGCCCCGCGCTCGACCGCCATCATCTCGAGGAAGGCCTCGACGGCGATCGCGGTGCTGCCCCCTTTCGCCCCCCCGGTCATGGCTCAGCGCGCCAGCAGGGCTTCGACGGCGATCTCGCGCGCGGCGCTGTCCAGGCCCACGCGGCGCAGCGC
>DBAV01000283.1:0-674 GCA_002291875.1 Hyphomonadaceae bacterium UBA1001 | reverse complement strand
CCAGGCCCACGCGGCGCAGCGCAACCAGCACCGCCGCCAGGCCCGCACCCTCGGCCCGCGCCAGCGGCCCGTCCTGAAGCGCGGCGACGGCCAGCAGGGCGGTTTCGCCCTGGGCACCGCGCGAAGCGGCCTCTTCCATTGCGGCCAGCAGGCCCGGCGAAAGCGCGCGCGGCGCATTCGCCCCGGTTGCGGCAGGCGCCGGGGTGGCCGTCAGCAGGGCCGCGCGGGCGTCGGCATCCACTGCCCCGCCGGCTGCGATCAGGATCAGCACGTCGCGCTGGGCGCCGGCGTCGCGGGACGACAGGCGCCGGAAGGCTTCGGTCGGTGAGGTACGCAGCGGGGTGCCGCTTGCCCGCAGCGCCAGCTCGACCGGGCCAAGGGCTGGGCGCGGTGCCCCTTCGGGCAGGCCCGCCAGCCAGGCGGGCACGCGATCGGCCTGGCCCGCCGCCAGCAGGGCCCGCGCGATCACCAGTGCATCGACGCCGAACCGCGGGTCGGGCGACAGGTTGACCAGGTCCGGCCCGAACAGCCGCGCCAGCGCCGAAAAATCCGCCCACGCGGTGGTGGCAAGCAGGGCGGCGACCATGGCGTCCGCGCGCCCCGCGGGGTCCGTCGCGGCGCGGGCCGTGCGATACCGCGCCAGCGCCGTGGCCGGCGTCGCAGCGGGTCGGGGG
>DBAV01000227.1 GCA_002291875.1 Hyphomonadaceae bacterium UBA1001 | reverse complement strand
CAGCGCCTTGGCGGGCAGATGCGGGTCATCCCCGGCGCGGTGATCGGCTGGGACATGGGCGCGGCGCTAGCCTTGGGCGCGGCCCTCGGTATCTCCCCGCCCGCCATCGCCGAATTTCTGCCGGCCCTCGAGGCGGTGATGGTCCGCCGTGTGAACGAACAGATCGCAGCGAACCGCGACTGACCCCATCTGGAGCCCCGATCCCATGGCCGAGAAACGCGTCTCCGTCCGGCTTGCCGCCGTGGGCGGCCGCCAGGTGCGCGCCGAACTGGAGGGTGTCGGCGAGGCCGGGGCAAAGGGCCTCGGTCGGCTCAGCCGCGAGATGGAGCTGGCCAACACCCGGCTGGCCGCCTTTGCGCGCAGGGCTGGCCTAGCCCTTGGGGCCGCCGCTGCCGCCGCGACGGCCTCGCTCGGGCTGATCGTCCGCTCCACCGCCGAGAGCGCCGCCCAGATCCGGCAATTCGCGCAGGTCGCCAATACGACGCCCGAGGCCCTGCAGCGCTGGTCGGCCGGGGCACGGACGGTCGGGATCGAGCAGGAGAAGCTGGCCGACATCCTGAAGGACGTGAACGACCGGGTCGGGGATTTCTTGCAGACGGGCGGCGGTCCGATGGCGGATTTCTTCGAGAACGTGGCCCCGAGGGTCGGTGTCACCGCCGATCAGTTCGCGCGTCTGTCGGGGCCGGAGGCGCTGCAGCTTTACGTCGACACGCTGGAACGGGCGGGCCTCAGCCAGCAGGAGATGACCTTCTATCTCGAGGCGATGGCCTCGGATGCGACGCGCCTTTTGCCGCTCTTGCGGAACGGCGGAGCGGAGATGGCGCGGCTGGGCGACCAAGCCTCCGCCCTCGGGGCGGTTCTGGACGGCGATGCGCTGGAAGCCTTGCGCCGCACCCAACTAGCGCTCGGCACGGTGTCTCTGGTCTTCGACGGCCTGCGCAACCGGATTGCGGTCGCCGTCGCCCCGACTATCGAGGCGCTGGCCAATGCCTTCGTGGCCCTTGCCTCCGACGGTGGCATCCTGCGCTCGGCCATCGACACGCTGATCGGAAATCTCGGCCGACTTACCTCCTACGCCGCAACCTTTGCAGCGGTAATGGCGGGTCGCTGGGTCGCGGGGCTTGCCGCTGCCGCCTTGTCCGTGCGCGGCCTAGGGACCGCGCTCGTGTTCCTGCGCGGTGCCCTCATCCGCACCGGCATCGGCGCGCTGATCGTCGGTGCGGGTGAGCTCGTCTATCAGTTCTCGCAGCTGGTGGCCCGGGTCGGCGGGGTGGGCGAGGCCTTCCGACTGCTGGGCGATCTGTCCAGCGAATTCTGGTCCCGCATCGGTCTGTCGCTGGACGCCGCACTCGCCCGCATGGCGGCCGGATGGGAAGGGCTGAAGGCTGCGGGTCTCTCGGCACTCGAGGGCACCATCGCAGGCGTCGTGAGCTTCGGTGACCGGACTGCGGCGATCTTCCAGGGGGCCTATGACGCGGCGGTGGCGATCTGGGGCAGCCTGCCCGGGGCCATTGGCGACTTCGCCTTCCAGGCGGCGAACGGGCTGATCTCGGGCGTCGAGGCGATGCTGAACGGCGTCGTGACGCGCATCAACAGCTTCATCGAGACGCTGAACGCCGCGCTGGCCCTGCTGCCGGAATGGGCCACCGGCGAAGGTGGCGTGCGGATCGGCATCCTCGACCCGGTCGAACTCGGCCGCATCGGCAATCCCTTTGAAGGGGCCGCGACCGCAGCCGGTGCCGCCGCCGCGGATGCCTTCTCGGCCGCGCTGTCGCGGACCTATCTCGAACCGCCTGACCTCGGCCTCGGCGCGATGGCCGATGATGCCCGCGCGCGAGGCGACGGCTATCGCGAGGCCGCAGGCATGCTGGCCGATGCAGCCGGTCGGCCGCTCGCCAGCTGGCAGGCATTGAAGGATGCAGTGACCGGCACGGGGACCGAGGCCGAGACCGCGCTGGCGGATGCCGCTGCCTCGGCCGATGCCTTGACCACCGGGCTGAACGATACGGCCACCGCCGCCGACGGCGCTGGCGGTGCCACGCGCGAGGCCGGAGCCGCCGCGGCCGAAGGTGCGGAGACCGCCCTGACCGGCTGGCAGGCCGTCACCGCCGCACTCGCCGACTATGCCGCCAAGGCGCGCGACATCGGCGGCGATATCGGCAGCGCGCTGGTCGGGGCATTCCAGAGCGCCGAGAACGCCATCGGCGACTTCGTGAAGACCGGCAAGCTCGACTTCCGCGATCTGGTCACATCGATGATCGCCGATCTCGCGAAGCTCGCCGCCCGGCGCTTCATCCTCGGGCCCATCGCCAATGCCCTTTCCGGCGCGCTGGGCGGGGCGGGTGGCATATTCGCCAACATCCTGCATGCGGGTGGCGTGGTCGGAGGCCCCGGTCCCGGCCGGATGGTCCCGGCGCTGGCCTTTGCGGGCGCGCCGCGCATGCACAACGGGGGCTGGGCCGGTCTGCGGCCCGACGAGGTGCCCGCGATCCTGCAACGCGGCGAACGGGTTCTCTCCCGGCGCGAAGCTGCAGGGTACGGCCAGGAGGGTGCGTCCACCGTCAATGTCACGATCAACGCCCGCGACGCCGAGAGCTTCCGCCAGTCCCGCACGCAGGTAGCGAGCGACATCGCCCGCGCCGTGTCGCTGGGCCGGAGGGGCATGTGAGTGCGACCCCGCAAGTGGGCACCGGTTGCGGGGGCCAGAGCACGAACCATGGAGAAACTTGATGGCCTTCCACGAGGTCCGCTTTCCGGACAACATCAGCCGCGGGGCGCGCGGCGGTCCCGAACGGCGCACCCAGATCGTCGAACTGGCAAGCGGGGCCGAGGAACGCAACGCGAGCTGGGCCAACAGCCGCCGCCGCTATGACGTCGCCTATGGCATCCGCCGCGCCGACGATCTTGCGGCGGTCGTCGCCTTCTTCGAGGCCCGCAATGGTCGCCTGCACGGTTTCCGCTTCAAGGATTGGGCCGACTTCAAGTCCTGTCTGCCCTCGCAGGCGCCCGGGGCGACCAACCAGCCGATTGGTACGGGCAACGGGGCGGCCACCCTGTTTCAGCTCACCAAGAACTACACCTCCGGCGCGCAGTCCTGGAGCCGCACCATCACCAAGCCCGTCGCCGGGACCGTCACCATCGCGCTGAACGGCACACCGCAGGCCTCCGGCTGGTCGGTGTCCACCGCGACCGGCCTGGTGACCTTCACCACGGCCCCCGCCGCGGGCGTGGCAATCACCGCAGGCTTCGAATTCGACGTGCCCGTCCGCTTCGACACCGACG
>DBAV01000078.1 GCA_002291875.1 Hyphomonadaceae bacterium UBA1001 | reverse complement strand
TCCCCGAACAGGTCCAGGCGCACCGGATCGCTCGAGGCCGGCGCGAACACGTCCCCCCCCCCGCCGCGAACGGCAAACTCGCCGGGCGCGCGCACGGTGGACGCCCGGGTGAAGCCATTCGACACCAGATAGCTGTCCAGCCCCGCCTGATCCACCGTCTGCCCGACGCGCAGCGACAGCGAAGCCTTTTCAAGCGCCGCCCTCGGAGGCGTCCGCTGAGCAAGGGCCTGGGCGGTGGTCACAACGACCAGTGCGCCCGTCGGATTTCGCGCCAGCAAAGCAAGCGCCCCGCTGCGCTGGGCGGCAACCGCGACACTTGGCGACATCCGGTCATAGGGCGTGCAGTCCCACCCGGGCAGCCGCAGGCGGGCGATGTCGGGCGCCAGGAATGCAAGCTGCGCCTCGATGGTGGACACCCGCGCCTCGTCGCGCACCACCAGCATGACAACACCATTGCGGCGGCGGGCAGCCTCGGCGACCAGCCAGACATCAAGGCCCTCGATGACCGAGTGGATGTCGATCGGGCGCACGCAGTGTGCAACCGCCGCAAGCGCTTCGCCCGCGCCATGGCCCATCAGCCCCGTCAAGCTGCGCCCCCGGGCGACCAATGGGTGTGGGCCGTGTCACGAAAGGCGCGCAGCTGGCGCAGGACGCTGCCGTCCATCTCGGCGGGCGGCGGCTGGAGGCCGATGATCCAGGCAAACACGTCCTGGTCGGGGGCGGCCAGCAATTGCTCGAACTGGACCAGTTCGGCCGCCGGCATCGCCTCGACATGGGCATCGGCAAAATGCCCCATCAACAGATCCATTTCGCGGAATCCGCGTCGCCACGCCCGAAGGCGCAGCATGCGCCGTTGCGCATCCATGCGTCAGACCCTGTCTTGCTTTGACCGCGCCATACTGCAAACCCGCAGCGGTGTCAGGCCCGTAGCGCCGTCGGAATGGGGACCGCCATTGCCTTCCGCACAGCACCAGGACGGCTTTCAGATGCCCGTGCAGTTCATGCGCGGCGTCGGGCCGCACACCGCGCAGCGCCTCGCGCGGGTGTCGGGTGGCATGCTGGTACGCGACCTGGCCTTCACCGCCCCCACGGGCGCGATCGACTGGAGCGTGCGCGCCAGCATCGCGCAGGCGCCGCTGGACACCGAAGTGGTACTGGACGTGATTGTCGAGGCGCATGTTCCCCCGCCCCGCGGCCGCGCGACACTAATTCCCTACAAGGTGCGGGTCCGCGACCTGACCGGCTATCTTTCGCTGGCCTTCTTTCGCGGACAGCCCGACTGGCTGAACCGCCAATTGCCCGTCGAGTCACGTCGGATCGTTGCCGGACGCGTGGTCTGGCATCGCGGCGAGCGGCAGATGATGCATCCCGACCACATCATCGACCCCGAGGTCGAAAGCTTTGGCTCGATCGAGCCGGTCTATCCCCTGACCGAGGGACTGACCGGACGGCAGATGCTGCGCCTGGTGCGTCAGGCCCATGCCATGCTTCCGCCCCTGCCCGAGTGGCTGGACCCGAGCCTTCTGGCGCGCCAGCGCTGGCCGGCCTTTGCCGAGGCGCTGCGGCGCCTGCATTTTCCCGAATCTGCCGAGGATGTCCGCCCGGACGCGCCATGGCGCACACGTCTGGCCTTTGATGAAATGTTTCTGCGCCAGTGTGCCCTGCGCCTGCGCCGCGCGGCGCGGCTGGGCCGGCAGGCACCGCGCGTCGAGGCCAGCGCGCAAACGCTGGAGCGTCTTCTGGCCACCCTCCCCTTTGTCCCGACCGCGGCCCAGCGCCGCGCCGCCGACGAGATCGCTGCGGACATGGACGCGCCTGCACCGATGCATCGCCTGCTGCAGGGCGATGTCGGATCGGGCAAGACGCTGGTGGCGGCACTGGCGTGCGGCATGGCGGCGGCGGGGGGGCTGCAGGTTGCGGTGATGGCGCCCACGGGCCTTTTGGCCGAGCAGCTTCACCGGGTGCTGGCACCCTTGCTGGGCGCCTGGGGCCATAGCGCGGAACTGCTGACCGGTGCGACCACGGCTGCGGCCCGCAAGGTCCAGGCGCAGGGGCTGCTGGACGGCTCGATCGCGGTGGCGGTGGGAACCCACGCCCTGTTCCAGAAGGCGGTCGGCTTTCGCCGTCTGGGACTGGTCATCATCGACGAGCAGCATCGATTCGGCGTCTCGGATCGGGCAGCGATCGTGGCCAAGGGCGCCGAACCACATGTCCTGACCATGAGCGCCACACCGATCCCAAGGTCGCTGGCGCTGGCGGTGCACGGAGACATGGAACTCTCGGTGCTCGACGAGCGACCGCCGGGGCGCGCACTGGTCACCACACGGCTTGTCAGCTCAACGAGGATTGCCGAGGTCGTGGCAAGGCTGGATGGGGCCCTCGAACGTGGCGAGCGCGCCTATTGGGTCTGCCCGCTGGTGTCCGAATCGGACGAGGCCGACCTTGCCGCCGCCGAAGCACGGCACGCCGAACTGGTCGCCCGGTTCGGCGATCGCGTTGGCCTGATCCACGGCCAGATGCCGGTGCGAGAGCGCGACCGCGCGATGGACCGCTTTCGCGCCGGCGAGACGACCTTGCTGGTCGCGACAGTGGTCATCGAGGTTGGCGTCGATGTTCCCGAAGCCACGATCATGGTGATCGAACACGCCGAACGATACGGCCTGGCGCAACTGCACCAGCTGCGGGGTCGGGTCGGCCGCGGCGGCCGGCCTGGTGCGTGTGTGCTTCTGTATCGCGGCCCGTTGGGCGAGACGGCCCTGAGGCGGCTCGAAACGCTCCGCGACACGGCGGATGGCTTCCGGATTGCCGAGGTCGACTATCGCATGCGCGGCGCGGGCGACGTCCTGGGGTTGCGCCAGTCGGGTTTTCCGAACTTCCGGTTTGCCGTCGGCGGGGTGCACGACGCCCTGCTGGAAACGGCCGATCGGGCAGCGCGCCTGGCGGTGGATCATGCACCGGAACTGGCTGGGGACCAGGGACGCGCCATTCTCGAAGGGCTCAGGCTTTTTGGCTATGATGAGCGCATGGGACGGGGCGAGACGGCATGACGGTCGAGGCGGGTTTGCCGGTTCAGGCGCTGGCGATGCGCCTTGGCGGGCACGAAGGCGCCATTGAAAACCTCGTGCGGCTGTCGGGCGGTGCCTCACAGGAGACCTGGCGGTTCGAGCTTGTGACGGCGCACATGCGGCAGGCGCTGATCCTGCGGCGCGCACCGGGCGGCCATGACCTCTCGGCCGAGCCGGTCGCGATCGGGCTTGCCGGTGAGGCGCGCCTGCTGCGCGCGATCGTCCCCCACGGGGTCGCAGCACCCCGCGTGGTGCATGTCCTCGAAGCACCGGACGGCCTGGGGACAGGCTATGTCATGGAATGCGTCGAGGGCGAGACGCTGCCGCGTCGGCTGCAGCGTGACGCCGCGTTCGCTGGTGCGCGCGAGCGCTTTGCCGCGGATTGCGGGGCGGCGCTGGCCCGGGTGCACGCGGTGGCGCTGGCGCCGGGAGTGCTGCCGGGCCAGAGTGATGGGGCCGGCGCACAGCTGGTCCGCTATGAGCAAATCTTTCGCAGTTTCGATTCCGCGCGCCCTGCCTTTGAAATTGCCTTTCGACAGCTGAAACAGACCCTTCCCGCTGCCGCACCGCCGACATTGGTGCATGGCGACTTCAGATTGGGCAATCTGATGCTGGACGCCACAGGCCTGAAATGCCTGCTGGACTGGGAACTGGCGCACCTGGGTGACCCGGTCGAGGATCTGGCCTGGCTTTGTGTGCCGTCCTGGCGGTTCGGCCAAACCGCGCGTCCGGTTGGGGGCATCGGCGCGCTTGGTGACCTCCTGGATGCCTATGAGCGGGCTGGCGGCCGCCCTGTCGACCGCGCCCGCTTTGACTGGTGGCTGGTGTTCGGAACGCTGAAATGGGGCATCATGTGCCTGATGATGTATCGCGCCTTCGAGCAGGGTCTGGACCGCAGCGTCGAGCGTGCAGCGATCGGACGGCGGACCAGTGAGACCGAACTGGACCTGATGCTGTTGCTGGAGGGACGTCTGTGAGCCGCGGCCTGAACCTGGGCGAACCCGACGCCGCCGACCTGCTGCAGGCGGTGGCGGACTTCCTGGCCCAGACGGTCGCCCCCAGGCTCGAGGGTCGCGAGGCGTTTCTGGCAAAGGTCGCCGTGAACACGCTCGGGATTGTCCGGCGCCAGCTGATGCAGGATGGGGATGGGGCACTGCTGCAGCCACTCAATGCCGAAGCGGACGCGATGCTGGCCGCCTCGGGCCAGATGACCGGCGGGCAGGACCGTTTGCGGGCGCTGGCGGACGCCATCCGGTCGGGTGTTCTGGCGCACGACGATCCGGCCCTGCGTTCGCTGGTGCTGCGCCTGGCGGCAGCCCGCGTGTCGGTGGAACAACCTGCCTATGGGTCGCTGAAACTGGTGCCCGACACCACCGGTGAACATCAGCCTCCGCCTCAGGCGTAGGCGTTCTCGCGTTCGAGATAGTTGCGAACGTAATCCGCAACACCGTCCTCGAGTGGGGTGAACTGACCCGGAAAGCCCAGGGTCCTGAGGCGGGTCAGGTCGGCCTGCGTGAAATACTGATACTTGTCGCGGATTGCCTCGGGCGTGTCGACAAACTCGATCCGCGGCGGCCGGCCGAGTGCGGTGAAGGTTGCCTCGGCCAGATCCCGGAAAGACCGGGCCGCACCGGTACCGACATTCACGATGCCGCCATGGGTGCCACTCTCCAGCAGCCACTCCACCACATCGACGCAGTCGCGCACATGGATGAAATCGCGCAATTGCCCGCCATCGGCGAAATCGGGGCGGTGCGAGCGGAACAGTCGCACCTGTCCCTCGGCCATGATTTGGGGGTGGATGGTGGCGACCACCGATCTCTGGGCGCCCTTGTGGTATTCGTTCGGTCCATAGACATTGAAGAACCGCAGGCCCGCCCATATCGGCGGGGCGACCCCGCACGCCGCACGATCGAGCGCGTATTCGTCGAACACCTTCTTCGACCAGCCATAGGCATTCAGCGGACGAAGGCCGCGCACCGCCTCGATGGCATTGTCGTCGACAAAACCCTGCGTGCCATCGCCATAGGTCGCCGCGGACGATGCATAGATCAGCGGGCACTGGCGATGGGCGCACCATTCCCACAGACGCTGGGACAGGGTGATGTTGGTGGCGACGATGCTGTCCACGTCACGCTCGGTGGTGGCCGAAATCGCGCCCATGTGGATGACCGCAAGGATGGCGCGCCAATGATCCTCGAGAAAGCGATCCTGGTCGGCGGGGGCAACAAAACGGGTGACGCGATGATTGGCCAGATTGCGCCATTTGCCGTCCTGCGCGTCGCCAAAGGTGTCGCACACCACGACCTCGCAGTCCGGGCGCCCGGCCAGCCGCCCAACAATGTTCGAGCCGATGAAGCCCGCCCCGCCCGTCACATAGATCAAGCCCTGGCTCATGCCCTGCCCGCGTTCCGAATGCGCCTGATGGTGTTGGTGGTCGAAAGGCCCGGCGTCAGGTCGGCCAGGACAACGCGCCCGCCCCATCCTTGCACTTCCGAGGCCCCCACAACCGATTCGACCGTATAGTCCGACCCCTTCACCAGCACATCCGGCCGGACCATGCGGATCAGCTCGATCGGTGTCTCCTGGTCGAACAGCACGACCAGGTCGACGGTCGCAAGCGCAGCCAGCACGGCCGCACGCGCTTCCTGTGTGTTCACCGGTCGGCTCTCGCCCTTTAGGCGCCGGACCGACGCATCGGTGTTGAGGCCGAGGACAAGCCGGTCACAATGCCCGCGCGCCTGGCGCAGCAGGTCGACATGCCCTGCATGGAGCACATCGAAACACCCATTGGTGAAACCGACCGTCAGGCCCTTGCGCCGCCAGCCGTCGGCAATGTCCGCCGCACGCGCCGCATCGGCAATCTTTCCAAGGGGCCTGGACTGAAGCTCGTCGCGCGCTGCAGCCTCCAGCACCTCTTCGGCGAACACCGCGGCTGTTCCCACCTTCGAGACCGCCACGCCGGACGCCACCAGCGCCAGCTGCATCGAGGCCGCCAGATCGCCGCCCCCGGCCAGAGCGACCGCGATCGCCGCAAGGCTGGTGTCGCCCGCACCGGACACGTCGAACACCTCGAGCGGACGCGCCGGGCCGTGTTCCACCAGACCTCCGCGGGTGACCAGCGTCATGCCGCGCGCCGACCGCGTGACCAGAACCGCGCCCGCCGCGCAGGCGCCAAGCAGTACCCTGCACGCCGAGACAACCTCTTCATCGGTGTCGCACGCCAGCCCGGTCGCTGCCGAGAGTTCGCTGGCATTGGGCTTGATGACATCCACCGCGCCATAGCGCTCGAACGCCAAGCCCTTGGGATCGACCACCACCGGAACACCGCGCCGGGCGGCCGCCCTGGTCAGCCGCTCGACCAGCGCCTGGGTGACCGTGCCCTTGGCATAGTCCGAGACCAGCAGCACGGCGGCATGGTCCAATGCCGCTTCGGCCGCTTCGGCCAGGGCGCTGGCCGTGACCGCATCGATCGGCGCGGTGATCTCGTTGTCGACCCGCAGCAATTGCTGTCCGGCAGCGATGAAGCGGGTCTTTATGGTGGTCGGACGGCCACGCGCGGGAATGATCTCGCCCTCGATGCCCTCGGTCGAACCCACCAGCAGGGTGACCTCCGCGCCGGCGGCATCCTCGCCCACCACGCCCACCAGGGTCGCCAGCGCGCCCAGCGAGGCGACATTGCGCGCAACATTGCCCGCAGCGCCCAGCATGGCCCGCACCTCGCCCTGCCGCAGCACGGGGATCGGCGCCTCGGCCGACACGCGGCGGACCTCGCCATACACATAGCGGTCGAGCATGATGTCGCCGACACAGACGACACGCTTGCCGGATGCTTCGCCCAACAGCTGTTGCAGGCGGCTGACGTCGATCATCGGGTCCTCGTGCGTAAGGGGCGCGAACCCTCTGTCAGGTGACCGGATGGCGTTTTGCCACGGCGTCGATTTCCACCAGCAGAGCCATCAGGGCTTCGGCCTCATGCATGGGCACCATGTTGGGCCCATCGGAGGGCGCATGGTCCGGGTCGGGGTGGGTTTCCATGAAGACCGCGGCCACACCCACCGCCACCGCTGCGCGCGCCAGGACCGGCACCATTTCGCGCTGTCCGCCCGACTTACCGCCAAGCCCACCGGGCTGCTGGACCGAGTGGGTGGCGTCGAACACCACCGGCGCGCCGGTGCGGGCAAGCTCGGGCAGCGCCCGCATGTCCGAAACCAGGGTGTTGTAGCCAAAGCTTGCGCCACGCTCGGTGACAATGACGTCGCGCGCGCCGCCCATGGTCAGCTTGGACACGACATTCTTCATGTCCCACGGCGCCAGGAACTGGCCTTTCTTGACATTCACAGCCCGCCCCGTCGCGGCCGCGGCCAGCAACAGGTCGGTCTGACGGCACAGGAAGGCGGGGATCTGCAGCACGTCGACGACACGCGCCACCGGCTCGCACTGTTCGGGCAGGTGCACGTCGGTGAGAACCGGCAGGCCCGTCGATTCGCGAATCTCGGCAAAGATGTCCAGCGCGGCATCAAGGCCCAGGCCCCGCTCGCTGGACAGGCTGGTGCGGTTGGCCTTGTCGAACGAGGTCTTGTAGATCAGCCCGACGCCCAGCCGCTCGGCCATCTCCTTGAGGGCTGTCGCCGTCTCCAGCGCATGCGCCCGGCTCTCCATGGCGCAGGGCCCGGCGATGAAGGAAAGCCGCGAGCCGTTCGAAAGCGCAACGCGGCGACCGCCCTGCGGACCGATCTCGACCACGGGATTGGGCTGGCTGGACAAAGGGGCGTTCAATGCATTGGCTCCGCAAACAGGCGTCATATAGCGGGCCTGCGGCGCAAGCGTGAGGGCTTTCATTGATCCAATCGCACCGAGCGGCCGTAGAATGAGTGCATGAGCAAGCGCACGCCCGTCGAAGTCGGCAGCCCCCGGCCCAGCCTCATGTGGTTCCGCCAGGACTTGAGGCTGGCGGACAATCCCGCACTGGCCGATGCCGCGGCACGCGGACCGGTGCTGCTGCTCTATGTCCTCGACACCACCGACCCGTGGGCTCCGGGGGGCGCCGGGCGCTGGTGGCTGGAACGCTCGCTGGTCAAGCTGAAGGGGCGGATCGAAGCGCTGGGCGGACACCTGGTGCTGCTGCGCGGCGACCCCATGCTGATCCTGCCTGCCCTGTGCCAGGAGCACGGCATCGCCAGCGTGCACTGGAACCGCTGCTATGAGCCTCATGCCGTCGCACGCGACACCGAACTCAAGGCGGTGCTGGCTGTGGGCGGGGTCGAGGTGCACTCGCACCCGGGCAATGTGATCCGGGAACCCTGGACGCTGAAGACCGGTTCGGGCGGGCCCTACAAGGTGTTCAGTCCGTTCTGGCGGGCGCTCGGACCGCTGGGGCCCAAGGGCGCGATCGAGCCGGCACCCGATGTATTGGTCTCGCCAGAGCACCCCCGCGGCGAAGCGCTGGCCGACTGGTCACTCTATCGGGGCCGTCCCGACTGGGCAGCGGGCTTCGGCGCGGACTGGACGCCGGGCGAGGACGGAGCACGCGCGCAGCTGGACCGCTATGTGCTGGGCGCACATGGCGGCTATGGCGACCAGCGCAATCTTCCGGCCGTCGAAGGCACCTCGCGCCTGTCGCCGCACCTGCATTGGGGTGAGATTTCGGTCCGCACCGTCTGGGAGGCCGTAACGCGCGCGGGTGGGGCCCATGGCGAGGCCTATCTGCGCGAACTGGGCTGGCGCGACTTCTCGACACACCTGCTTTTTCACTGGCCCAACCTGCCACAGGCGAACTGGCGCGACACCTTCGACAGGGTGGCCTGGCGGCAGGACCAGGATGCCCTGGCCGCCTGGCAGGGCGGGCGGACCGGTTATCCCATCGTCGATGCCGGCATGCGCCAGCTGTGGCAGACCGGTTGGATGCACAATCGCGTGCGGATGATCTGCGCCTCCTTCCTGATCAAGCACCTGCTTCAGGACTGGCGCGCCGGGCAGGCCTGGTTCTGGGATACGCTCGTCGATGCGGACCTCGCCAACAATTCAGCCAGCTGGCAGTGGGTGGCCGGCAGCGGTGCGGATGCCGCCCCCTATTTTCGGATTTTCAACCCGGTGACGCAGGGCGAGAAGTTCGATCCCGAAGGCGCGTATGTGCGCCGGTGGGTGCCCGAACTCTCGCGACTGGAGGCGAATGTGATCCATCAGCCATGGACCGCATTGCCCAGCGCGCTGGCGCGAGCGGGCGTCAGGCTGGGAACGGACTATCCCCTGCCCATCGTCGATCACAAGGCTGCGCGCGCGCGCGCCCTCGACGCATTCGCGGTGCTCAAGGGGTCTTCGGGCGAAGGGGTTGAGGGATGAGGATCGCAGTCATCGGATCAGGCGTGTCGGGCCTGGGTGCGGCACTCGCGCTCGGGCGGACATTCGACGTCTCGGTGTTCGAGGCCGACAGCCGACCGGGCGGGCACGCAAACACCGCGCTCATCGAGCACACCGGCCGGCAGATCGCCGTCGATACCGGCTTCATCGTCTACAACGAGGCGAATTACCCCCTGCTCACCCGCCTGTTCGAGTATCTGGGCGTGCCCACCCGTCCGTCCGACATGAGCTTTTCGCTTGCCGACGAGGGTGGACGCGAATGGTCGAGCAATGGCGTCGGGGGGCTGTTCGCATGGCGCCGCAACCTCTTCGATCCGGGTCACCTTTCGATGCTGGCGCAGATCGTGCGCTTTTCGAAACAGGCGCGGGCCGATCTGGCGGCGGGGTCGGTGGGGCCTGATTCGCTGGGCGAGTACCTCGACCGCCATCGGTTCGGCCCCGCCTTTCGTCACGGCTATCTGCTGCCCATGGGCGCGGCGATCTGGTCCTCGGGCGAGGGCGAGATGATGGCCTTTCCGGCACACAGCTTTCTGAGGTTCTTCGACAATCACCGGCTGCTGCACACCAAGCGTCCACGCTGGAGCACCGTGCTTGGTGGATCGATCTCGTATGTGTCGGCCATCACCGCGCGGCTGGGTGGTCGCCTCAGGCTGTCCACCCCCGTCCGCAGGGCCAGCCCTACCGCCGCGGGGGTCGAGCTTTCGGGCGATGACGGATCGCTTGGCACGTTCGACCACGTTGTCTTTGCCTGTCACTCGGACCAGGCGATGGCGATGTTGCCGGACAGTGCCGCCGCACAGCGGCGCCTTCTTGGCCAGGTACGCTATGCGCCGAACCGGGTGGTGCTTCACCGCGACCCGCGCCTGATGCCGCGCCGACGCGCGGCCTGGGCCAGCTGGAACTATCTGCGGCGCCGCGATGGCAAGGTGGGGGTCTCCTATTGGATGAACCTGCTTCAGGGGCTCGACCCGACGCGCGATCTGTTCGTCACGCTCAATCCGCCGATCGACCCCGATCCCGAGTTGACCTTCTCGACCTACAGCTATGATCACCCCCAGTTCGACCGTGAGGCCATGCTGGCCCAGGCCGGGTTCGATGCGATCCAGGGGCAAGGGGGGCTTTGGTTCGCCGGGGCATGGCTGGGCTATGGCTTTCACGAGGACGGGCTGCGCTCGGGCCTGCACGTGGCGCAGCGGATCGGCGCCTCCCTGCCCTGGGAAGCGGCCGCCGATGCCCATGGGTTGCATCGCGCGCTGCCGGTGGCGTCGCTCGAGGCTTCTGACGGAGTGGAGGCGGCCTGACATGGGGAGGGGCCGCGTGCAGGCGATTTCGGACCAGGCGGACACCAGCCCGCTGACGGTGTTCGACGCGACGACGCGTCATGTCCGCACGACCCCGTTCAGAAGGATCTTCGACTTTCGGATGCTGGTGATGGCGCTCGATCTGGACCGCTTGGACGAGGCCGATCGGCTGAGCCCGCTCTTCGGCGTCAATCGGCCCGCTTTGTTCGAGTTTCGCGGACGCGAACATGGTCAGGGGGATGCTGAAAACCCCCGCGCGTGGGCACTGGCGCGACTGGCCGACGCGGGCGTGGCGAGCGACGGGCTAGGCGTGCGGCTGTTCATGATCCCGCGCAGCTTTGGTTACGCGTTCAAGCCGCTGTCGATCTATGTCGCGTCGGCCGCCAATGGGG
>DBAV01000095.1 GCA_002291875.1 Hyphomonadaceae bacterium UBA1001 | reverse complement strand
CCTATGAGGACAAGGTCGGCCGGCGCGCGATCCGGGTCGCCGATCTGGCCGATCCGGAGGCGCTGCGGCTGAAGATCGGGCGGCTGCTCGCGCACCACAATGCGCTGCGGCGGGGTCTCGAGCTGCCCGAGGTTGATGCGGCGGCCCTCGAGCGCGAGCTTCTTGCCATCGCGCCACAGGTTCTGCCGCATGCACGCCCGGTCTGGCGCGACCTGGCCGAGGCGTCGGCGCGGGGCGAGCGCATCCTGTTCGAGGGCGCGCAGGGTGCGCTGCTGGACGTCGACCACGGCACCTATCCCTATGTCACCTCATCGAACACGGTGGCGGGGCAGGCGGCGGCAGGCTCGGGACTGGGTCCGCGCGCGCTGGACTTCGTGCTGGGGATCGCCAAGGCCTACACAACGCGCGTGGGCGAAGGGCCCTTCCCGACGGAACTGCACGACGAGACCGGACGCACGATTGGCCAGCGCGGGCATGAATTCGGAACCGTGACGGGGCGTCCGCGTCGCTGTGGCTGGTTCGATGCGGTGCTGGTCCGGCAGAGCGTGCTGACGGGCGGCATAGACGGGGTGGCGCTGACCAAGCTGGATGTGCTGGACGGGTTTGAGCGGCTGGAGGTGTGCACCGGGTATCGCATCGGCGACCGGGTGCTGGACCATCTGCCATCGGGCATGCGCGAACAGGCCGCCGCCACCCCGGTTTACGAGACGCTGGAAGGGTGGCGCGGCTCGACCCGCGGGGCACGATCTTGGAAGGACCTGCCCGCCGAGGCGATCAAGTATGTCCGCCGCATCGAGGAATTGATCCGCGCCCCGGTGGCGATGCTATCGACCAGTCCCGAACGCGAGGACACCATTCTGGTGCAGGACCCGTTCGGGCGCTGAGGCGCATGGGCCGTCAGATGCGGCGGCCGAACAGGCCGAAATGCACGGCGCGATAGATGTCCGTCGAATCGATGGTGCCGCTGACATGGACCGCGCCCGGGCCCTGCGCCCGTGCGATCGTTCCACCCGACAGGTCACCCTCGCTGGCCCATGCCACCGCGAACGGAAGGCGCCGTCCTGCGCGGTCCGGTGCAGCCAGGAACGGGGTGCGCGCCACGTCCGCACCATCATGGGGGGCGCCATTCTCGTTTCGTGGCGGCACGGGCTGACCGGCGACGACGTCGTCCGCCAGCACATTCAGGCCACCACAGTCCGAATCCGACGCCACAACGATGGTCAGGTTGGGATCGCGCTCGGCCAGCCGACGCGCCGCCGCGATCGCACGATCGGCCTGGATGCCCCCCTCGATCACACCGCGGGCATTGTTGTCACCGCCCAGATTGTCGGTGGCCTCGTGATTGGCCACCAGCAGATAGCCCTGGCGGGCACGGATAAGAATGCGCAGGGCAGCCTCGACCATCACGTCATAGGTCGGCGCCTGTGGCTGCCAGATCGGCACACCGCGCGCCGCCATGTCCGCCTGCGATCCGTCGTTGAAGCAGTCTTCCTCGGCAAAAAGGCCCAGCAGTCGCGGCGTGTCCGGCGCAATGGCCGCCAGCTCCTGCGCCGTGAAGACCACCGTATAGCCCTTGGCGCGCGCCTCTTCGATGAGGTTGCGTCCATCCGTCCGTCGCCCGGCGCCATGCCGCCCCTGGCTGCCGGCGGGCAGGAAGTGCGCCTCGCCACCACCCAGCATCACCTGGGGCGCGGCGGCCACCAGTTGTGCGGCGATCGCAGCATGGTCACGCCGGTTGGCCACATCGGCGATCATGGCGCCCGTCCCCGGCTCGGTGATAGTGGCCGAGTTCACAAGGCCGACTGCCTTGCCCGCACCGAGCGCCTCAGGGCCGATCGGATCGGATGCGCCGGAGAGCGCACGCGCGATCCGGGCGCCGCCCACCTGGCCATAGCTGTCGCTGTGCGCGCGCACGCCCCACGCATGGCTGGTCGCGCCACCGTTCGACGAAGCGGTCAGCGAATCGATCATGGGGCCCACATAGGCAGCCACGGCAGGCAATCTGTCCCACGCCAGCCTCCCATCCGGGCCTACATCGGCAAGGCGTACCGCCATCCAGGTGTTGGCGCCCATGCCATCGGGATGCAGGAAGATGACGCTGCGTGGCCCGCGACGGCGAGACCGGGCCGAAGCCTCGGGCAGGGCCAGCGTGGCGAGAACAGGCGCGGCAAGCCCCGCGCGCAGCAGATTCCGACGATCCATTGGCCCCCTCGGCGTTTGCCGGATGGGCTTAGGCAGGCTGTGTGACATTCGCGTGTCGGTCTGCGTGCCGCGCGGCCGGCTGGGCCGGATTCCCGGGGACACGAGGGAATCCGGCCCACCCGCGGTTCCGGGGTGGGGCCGGTACCACGGGCTGCGCACGGCTTGGCCGCGCATTCATTCACCTAGAGAGCAGGACAGATTCCTCAATCGGGGCAGACGAGTCTTGCGCCGATCGGGCCATCACGAAGACGTTCATCGCCGGCGCGCGGTTGCCAGAGGTGATCCCCAGACCCAGGGGGTCATTCGCCATGATGCCAGCAAAGGCCGGCCTTGCGGGTGGCGCGATGCCAGATCGAGTGGCGCCGGCGGCGGACGGCCTCGTCGCGCCAGTCATTGCCCAGCCGCAGATCCGCACGGACCGCCACGGCGCGGATGCGGCCGGCCCGATGCATCGCACGCGCCCGCTGGTGAAGGGGCAGCGTTGGCACCTGGGCCCGCACCAGCTCGTCGAAGAGGTCGCGGTCAAACAGGGTGTAGTCGAAGCCTGCGAACATGTCGTGAACATGAAGCAGATTCGGCGCGATGTCACCATCCACACTGAAACTTTTCCTGTGCCAAGAGGATACGTGTACGGTTGCGTCACGATCATGCCCCGCCACCCGCGGTGGTGCTTCAACTCAATATTCGACTCGTTTGACCACAGTGGGTGCGGTTTCGGCGTCGATTTCCCATGCGAAGCACCGACTGACCTGCCATTCTGACCACCTTGCGTAGGGGTAGGGGCCCGATCGCATAGAGTCGGCGGGCGCGCGTCTCATTCCCCGCGAACGGTGTCCGCCGACCTTTCTTTTCCGCCGATGTCCCGCGCGCCTGTCAGAGGGTGAAGAGCGAAGGGTCTCCACCCTTGGCGGCAATGTTCTCGGTCATGACGGTTTCGGCGGCAAAGCGGGCGACATAATTCGGCCCGCCCGCCTTGGGTCCCGTCCCGGACAGGCCGTGTCCTCCGAAGGGCTGGACCCCGACGACCGCACCGATCATCGAGCGATTCACATAGACATTGCCCGCGCTGACCGCCTGCCTGACCATCGTGACGAAGCCATCAAGGCGGGTGTGGATCCCCAGGGTCAGGCCATAACCCCGCCCGGACAACTCGCCCAGCAAAGCGGGCAGGCCGCGGGCGTCATAGCCGATGACGTGCAGGATTGGGCCGAAGGGCTCGCGGACCAGGAGGTCCAGCGAGGGCAACTCGACGATGGCGGGGGCGAAGAAGTCCGCCCGCGCGGGCATGGGATGCCGGCTCTCGAAGCGCGCCACCAGACGCGCACCGCCCGCCACCAGC
Source organism: Hyphomonadaceae bacterium UBA1001 (assembly GCA_002291875.1). Lineage (GTDB taxonomy): Bacteria > Pseudomonadota > Alphaproteobacteria > Caulobacterales > Aquidulcibacteraceae > UBA1001. Next base: position 7,715 of record DBAV01000095.1, on the reverse strand, counting down.
GCATCCAGATGCGCCTGCATCGCTGCGACGGCACGCGCGTCGATCAGCGGGCCCACGTCGGTTTCCACCCGCACGGGGTCACCCAGCGCAAGTTCTGCCATGGCGCCCGACAGCCGCTCGATTACCATTGCGGCGGTTTCACGCGGGACCATGAGCACCCGCAGCGCCGAGCACCGCTGGCCCGCTGATCCGAAGGCGGACAGCAGGGCGTCGTCCACCACCTGTTCCACAAGGGCCGAACTGTCGATCACCATGGCGTTCAGCCCGCCCGTCTCGGCAATCAGCACCGGGATCGGACCATCCTTGGCGGCGAGCGTGCGATTGATGGCCTGGGCAGTGGTGGTCGAGCCGGTGAACGCCACGCCTGCCAATCCGGGCAAACGCGTGATGGCCGCCCCCACGGCGCCGTCGCCGGGAAGGAAATGCAGCGCGTCGGGCGGAATGCCGGCCTCGTGAAGCAGTCGCACGGCTTCGAAACCCACAAGCGGGGTCTGCGGCGCGGGTTTGGCAAGGACGGCGTTGCCGGCCGCAAGGGCGGCAGCGGCCTGGCCGATGAAGATCGCCAGCGGGAAATTCCATGGCGCGATGGCGGCGAACACGCCGCGCCCGTGCATGGTCATCGTGTTGGTCTCGCCAACCGGGCCGGGCAGCACCAGCGGTTCGCCGAAAAGGCGCTCGGCATCGCTGGCATAATAGCGCAGAAAGTCCACCGCCTCGCGAACCTCGTCGACCCCGTCGGGGAAGGTGCGGGCCGCTTCGCGCGCCAGAAGCGCGACGAAGTCGTCCGTTCGCGCCTCCAGAAGGTCGGCGGCGTGGCGAAGGATGCGCGCCCGCTCGATCCCGCCGCGCGCATTCCAGGTCTTCCAACCCGTGACCGCCGAGGCCATTGCCGCTGCAATGTCGGCCTCGGTCGCGTCGCGAACGGTACCGATCGCGTGCGAGCGGTCGGCGGGTGCGCTGACCACGCCGCCGCCGCCCGGCTCGGTGCGCCCTGCAATGATCGGAACAGCTGCCAGGCGTTGGGCATCCAGCCTTGCCACCGCCGCCGACAGCGCCGCCCGATGTGCGGCCAGTGAAAGGTCGCGCCCCGCAGAATTGCGTCGGCTCAGCCCAAATCGGAGCGGAGGCGGGGCGATGCGCGGGTGGCGGCGTGGCGCAGCCTGCAGTGTGGTGATCGGGTCTGTCGCGACCTGCTCGACCGGAACCGCCTCGTCGATGGAGGCATGCACGAACGAGGTGTTTGCACCGTTCTCGAGCAGGCGCCGCACCAGATAGGGCAGCAAGTCCTCGTGCGCGCCGACGGGTGCATAGACCCGCACCGGCACGCGTGGCTCGACCGAAGCGTACAATTGCTCGCCCATGCCATGCAGGCGCTGGAACTCGATCCGTGCGCCCGCTGCCTCGGCCATCCGGCGCACAGCCGCGACCGTGTGGGCGTTGTGCGTGGCAAACTGGGGATAAAGGCGCGGGCTTGCGCCGATCAGGGCGCGCGCGCACGACAGATAGGCGACGTCGGTGGCGGCCTTGGTCGTCCAAACCGGATAATCGGGGCTGCCCTGCTGTTGGGCGCGCTTGATCTCGCCGTCCCAATAGGCGCCCTTGACCAGGCGCACCATCAGCCGGCGGCCGGTGCGCACGGCCAGTTGTTCCAGCAGGGTGATCACGCCCCGCGCGCGCTTCTGATAGGCCTGCACCGCAAGGCCCAACCCTGTCCACTCCGACAGCGTCGGCTCGCGCGTCAGGCGCTCGAGGATCTCGAGGGACAGCACCAGCCGATCGGCCTCTTCGGCATCAAGGCACAGGCCGATCCCGGCTGCCGCCGCCCGCTGGCACAGTGCCAGCACATCTGGATAGAGTTCATCCATCACGCGTGCGCGCTGGCGGGCGTCGTATCGCGGGTGCAGGGCGGACAGCTTGACCGAAACACCCGTGCGGTCCTCGGGCGCGCCCTGGCCGCTGGCCGACGCCACGGTGTCGATGCAATCGGCATAGGCCGCCAGGTAGCGCCGGGCGTCCGCGGCGGTGCGGGCGCCCTCGCCCAGCATGTCGATCGAGAAATGGGCCGCATCGCCCGCCCGCACCATGCCCGCCCCGCGCCGCAGGGCGGCGTCCACGGTGCGCCCCAGCACGAACTGCTCGCCCATGATCCGCATGGCCTGGGCGACCGCGGCACGCACGACAGGCTCGGACGAGCGCGCAACCAGCCGGCGGAGGAACGAACCCACATCCCCGCGCGTCTCGCTGCCCAGTTCCACAAGCCGTCCGGTCAGCATGAGGCCCCAGGTCGAGGCGTTGACCAGCCAGTTGTCCGACTGGCCAAGATGGGCCTGCCATTCGCCGACACCGATCTTTTCGGCGATCAGGCGGTCGACGGTTTCGGCGTCGGGCGTGCGCAGCAACGCCTCGGCCAGGCACATCAGGGCAAAGCCCTCTTGAGTCGAAAGCGAAAACTCTTCGAGAAAGCTCTCGACCACGCCCTTGCGGCGTCCAAGCCCCCTGGCGCGCCGGACGATTGCGCGCGCCTCGGCCAGGACGGCCGCGCGGCTGGCCTCGTCAAGCGGCGGATCGGCCAGCAGGGCCGGAATCGCCTCGCGCTCCTCGTCGGCATACTTGCCTGCGTCAAGCGCATTCCAGTCAAGGGCGGGAAGGGTGTCGGGCATGGCGCGCGCTCCGGGACGGACGGTTGTGACCGACCGTGCGTCCGCCGTCGTGTCAAGGGGGACAGCACGCACGCAGGAAAACGGGGCCCGGCGATCAGGCCGGACCCCGCATGGCTTCAAGACTACAGTGCGTGTGCCGCCCGCGTCAGGCGGCGACCCAGTTTCCGCGACGGTCCTGACAGAAACGGTCACCGGTAAAGCGCGACTGGTCAAAGCCATCGACCGTGTAGCGCACGGTGGCGCGGCGGCAGAACCGCCCGGTCTCAAACGGAACCGCGTGGGCGTTGACGATGCGACCCTCATGGTTGCGCCAGCGGTCGCTGACGGGGTTGCCCGTGGTGATCGCACGGTGCTGGAGGCGCGCCATGCGCTCATTGTCCGAGGGTCCGAACTGGCGCGCCAGCAGACACCCTGCAACCGCGCCGCCGGCTGCGGCCATGGCCCCGTTCTCGAGGCGGTTTTTGTCCTTGGACAACAGCCCGCCCAGCAGACCGCCGCCGAGGGCACCGACCAGCGCGCCGCGCTGGCAGTCACGCGAAAGCTGCGACCATCCGGGAATGCCTTCGGCACTTGCGACCGGGGTGGCTGCCAGCATGGTGGCAGCCATCGCGACCGCCAGGCCCACGGCGGCAAAGGACGAGGTGCGGGTGCGGGTCTTGCTCGTCATGGGTGGTACTCCTTTCGGGATGCTTCCATTGCGGCGGCATCGACCACGCCCTTGTGCACTGCCTGGCCTGAACGCATCCGGGGCGCCCCATTCAGTGGGCGTTCACGGCATCCGTCCGGCCGGCGGGGTCTGGATGCACTCAAATCCTTGCACGGAGTTCTGCTTGATCACGACGCCGTGAATGCATATTGGCATTGGCGAAGCGGATATCTTTCCGATCGTCGGGGCTGGTTCAGTGTCGCTCGACCTCTTCGACCGCCTGGTCACCGCCGTTTACGATGCTGCGCTGGACGCGTCGAAATGGGACGCGGCCATGGAGATGTTCGCGGCCGAGTTCAGCCCGGCCCACGACCCCAACGCCTGCCTGATGTGGGAGCATCCGACCACTCACGATGTCCGGTTCGTCGGGACCGCCAACATCGAGCCGGTGGCGCGATCGCTCTACGCGGCCGGCATGGCGATCACCAATCCGCTGACCCAGTCACTCGAGCGCATCCAGGTCGGCGAGGTGCTGGACACGGACCAGCTTGTTTCGCGTGAGGCGCTGAAACAGAGCTTTTTCTATGAAAACTTCCTGCGCCACTGGGACCTCGAGCGGTTCATCGGCGCACTGGTGGATGAATGGGCGGGCGAGCGCCTGGTGTTCTTCATCGGCGGAAACGCTGGCTGGGACATTCAGCCCGGACTGCGCATGGTCAAGGTATTGGTGCCCCACATCCAGCGCGCGGCGCGGATTTCGCTGCGGCTTGGCGAGGTGGACCTGATCAACGCCGCCAGCACGGCCGCGCTCGACCGCGCGCCTTCGGGGATCATGATCCTGCGTTCTGATTTCGACGTTGTGGGTGTGAACGAGCCGGCGATGGCCCTGGTCGAGGCGGGCGTGATCCAGCTGCGAGACGGACGTGCGGTATTCCCCGACCCGCGCACCGATGCCGAACTTCGCTGGCTGCGCGAGGCCCCTGCCAATACCACCATCGCGATAAGGGGGCGGGCTGGCTCGGACCACACCCTGATGCTGGCCATGCGTCTGCCGGCCGAGGTGCGGCCGGTGCCCCGCGGCGTGCTCGAGGGAGCGACGATCATGCTGCTGACCGGCAGTGCCCACGCAGCCCCCCTCGTGGCGCCCGATTGGGCCCGGGCCTGGTGGGGGCTGACCGAAACCGAAACCCTGATCGCCGACGCCGTCGGTCGGGGCCGCCCGGTTTCCCAGATCGCGCTCGACCGCGGCATTTCCGAAAATGCCGTGCGGTTCCACCTCAAGGCCATCTTCAAGAAGACCGAAGTCGAGAGCCAGGCCCAGCTGGCTGCGGTCCTGGCGCGCGCACCGCGGGTGTCGCACCTGGTCGCCGCCGGGGGACGCTGACGGGTGCGAAGGGCGGCGCGCTAGTTTCGGTTGGGCGGGTCGCTGCGGGGCAGTTCATACAGGACGATCACATTGCCGTCCCAGTCGATCAGGCCCTGTTCCAGGCCGGTCCCCTGATGGGCGGTGACCAGCGGGCGCTCGGTCAGGACGGTCAGCCCCATGGCCCGCGCGCGGGCGGCGATCTCGCGCAGGCGGCCGCGGACGTCGATCACCGCACCTGCACGCCGGATGCCGTCCTGGGGGGGCAGCGCCACGCCGCGCACCTCGAGCAGCGCCAGCGTGCGCTGCTGGCCGGGCCCGGCATTCAGGGTCGTGAAGCGAAGCTGGGCCTCGGGCGGGATGGCGAACACTTCGCGCGAATAGGATTGCGGTCCCGAGACCGTGACGGGGTTGACCTCGAAGCCCAGCACGTCGCGCCAAAGGGTCAGCGCGCGGTCGATGTCTGAAACCACCAGCAATTGGCGCTTTACATAGCTGCCCTGATAGCTCGCCTCCGCGGCCGCTTCCGGCGCGGCGATCGTGGTGTGCTGGACATGCAGGCAGCCGCCCAGCGTCAGGCTGGAAGCAGCGGCAACGAGCCAGCGGTCGATGCGGGTCATTGTGGTCTCCCCCTCGGTATCCCGTCCGCCAGAGTGCGCCGGACGGGCAGACGTCGCAACCCGGATCAGCGCGGCAGGGCCGCCCGGATACGCACCGCAAGTGCCTCGAGGGCGTCCCGGTCTGCTATCGGAGCCGTCCCGTGCCCTGCCACGGTGTCGCCGTCGCGACGCGGGATGATGTGGAAGTGCAGATGAAAGACGGTCTGGCCCGCCGGTGCTCCGTTGAACTGCACCAGCGTCACCCCGTCCGGGGCCAGGGCGTCCACCACTGCGCGTGACACGGTCTGGACCCGCTCCATGAACGCACCGACCATCGCCGGATCGAGGTCCAGGAAATTGCGCGCCCGCACCGTGCGGGGGATCACCAGCACATGCCCCGATGCCTGGGGCATGATGTCCATGAAGGCCAGGGCGACCTCGTCCTCGAATACCTTCACGCACGGCAGTTCGCCGCGCAGGATGCGCGCGAACACGTTCTGGTCGTCATACGCTCCCGCAAGCGACATGGGCTGGGTCCTTTCGTGACGCGATCGGCCTTAGCCCCGCCGATACGCCGGCGGCAATCACGGTTGCGGTGGACGCGGCCGGGTCAGGAACTCGTCGAAGGCGCGGCGGATTTCCAGCGGGTCATCTTCCAGGCGCCCGAACACCACACGAATCCGCTCTGGGCCCAGCACCCTCCAGGACCGGATTTGCCAGTCGCGCCAGGGCGGAGCCGGCGCGCGCGCCACCAGCGCCAACTCGATGGGGCGGTCGAGCGACAGGTCCAGCTGTTCGAGGCCCGAGCGGCCCTGGCGCAGGAAGTGCCGGCCTTCCACTGCCGCGACACGGGTCCACGGGACCAGCCCCAGCGCGTCCAGCCAAACCCCGTTTTCGGTCAGCTCCATCACCGGGCGCCGCGACAGCATCGGCGCAAAATAGAAGGCGGTCGCCAGTCCCAGCATGGCCGGCAGCCACAATCCGTGGACGCCGGGATGACTGGCGCTGTTCAGCGCGGCGAACAGGGCGGCTGCCCCGCCAACCACCAGGTTCAGCTTGACCAGCAGGCCCGTGCGGCCACGCCGCCAGCGCGAGGTGAAAGCGCGTTCCATGACGCCCTCCTGCCACATGGGCCACGGGGCGCAAGCGGGCGCGGTGTCGCGATGCGCCGGGCTCAGTCATCCGCCCACATCCGCAACAGGTGCGCCTGCACCCGGTCGAGCCGCAGCAGTGTTTCGGAATCGACCTTGTCGCGAGCGCGCAGGCGCACGATGGCCAGGTCGCCGATCACCTCGCGACGCTCGGACGAACGCAGCCAGGAATGCACCCATCCCACACACACCTCGCGCACGCCGCGGGTCACGGGCAGTACCTCGTGCAGGGTCGAAGACGGATAGAGGACGCATTGTCCTGCGGCCAGACGAACGTCCGAATGGCCCGAGTGCTGATGGATACGCAGGGCGCCGCCCTCATAGCTGTCGGGATCGGAAAGAAACAGCGTGAAGGCGATGTCGGCACGCAGGGCGCTTTCGCCCTTGCCCATCAGGGCGTTGTCGACATGAAGCCCATACCGGTCACCCACGCCGTAACGCGAGAACAGCAGGGTCGAAAACCGCCGCGGCAGGGCCATTGTCGCAAAGGTGTCGTTGCGCATCAGGGCTTCGCGGACATGGCTCGCCAGTGCGCGCGTTTCGGGGCTGTCGCCGTCGGCCTGTGTGTTGGCCTTGACCTGGCGTGCCATCGGGCCGGCCGTTGCCTTGCCGTCCCCGAAGGGCAGGGCGGCAAGGCGCTCACGCACCAATGCCAGTTCAGGCGCATCAAGGATCGAAATGATCAGCATGGCGCGGGATGACCCCCAGTCCTTTCGCTGCTTGTGCGAACCATTTGCAATCTCCGCTGTCGGGTCCTATCGGCTCTGGCAGTCCTGAACAGCTGCCGGATCGACCGATGACGCGCCCTTCCAGTGAATTGCCCAATCCCAGCCTCGCTGTCACCCTGAGGGTGTGGACCAGCCTGGCAGCACTGTCGCTGGCCGGGGCGGGCGCACTGACGGCGTGCGGCCCGGCCCCCGAGGCCGCGGGCGGGGGCCAGTCCGCAGCCGCCGGGGTTTCCTCGACGCCCGCACCTGCGGTCGCCGCGCCGGGCGGGGAAAGTGGGGAAGCGGGTGCAGCCGGTGCCTATGAGGGGCTGGACGCGGCCGCATCGACGGCCCTGCGCGCCGCGCATCTCGAAGGCTTCGTGCTGGTTGCGATCGAGCGGGCTAAGGCGGGTGCCGAGGGCCAGCGCGATGCGGCATCGCTGATCCGCCAGGGCTCGGCCGAAGTGCTGAACCCTGTCGCGGCGGCCTTCGATGCAGACGGAACGGTTGCCGACGCGCTGGAAGCGGCGGCCCTGGCCCTCGAGGGCCCGGCCGCCAACGGACCGGCCGGCGCGGCCGCGCTGGCGCA
>DBAV01000090.1 GCA_002291875.1 Hyphomonadaceae bacterium UBA1001 | reverse complement strand
GGACGTTGTTGACCTGGTTGGGATAGTCCGACCGGCCGGTGGCGATGATGGCGTCACCGCGCACCTCCTTGATCTCTTCGGGCGTGATCTCGGGGTCGGGGTTGGCCATGGCGAAGATGATCGGGTTGGCCGCCATCGACTTGACCATGTCCTTGGACACCGCGCGGGCCACCGAAAGGCCCATGAAACAGTCCGCGCCCGCCATCGCATCGGCCAGCGTGCGCAGCGGCGTGTCCACCGCATGGGCGGCCTTGAACTGGTCCATGCCCGACGGGCGGCCGCGATACACCACGCCCTCGCGGTCGCAGACGATGACGTTGTCGTGCGGCACGCCCAGATGCTTGATCAGGCCGATGACCGACAGGCCGGCCGCGCCGGCGCCATTGACCACCACCCTGATGTCCTGAAGGCGGCGCCCGGTGATCTCGCAGGCATTGATCAGGCCCGCCGCGGCAATGATGGCGGTGCCATGCTGGTCATCGTGAAAGACCGGAATGTCCAGCTCGTCGCGCAGGCGGCTCTCGATGACAAAGCATTCGGGGCTCTTGATGTCTTCCAGATTGATGCCGCCCCAGGTGCGCCCGATATTGCGCACGGTGGTGATCAGCTCCTCGACGTCCTCGGTGAACACCTCGACGTCGATCGAGTCGATGTCGGCAAAGCGCTTGAACAGCACCGACTTGCCTTCCATCACCGGCTTGGACGCCAGCGCCCCCAGATTGCCCAGGCCCAGAATGGCCGTGCCGTTCGAGATCACCGCAACGGTGTTGCCCTTGGACGTGTAGTCATAGGCGCTCTCGGGGTCGGCGGCGATGGCGCGCACCGGCACCGCCACGCCCGGCGAATAGGCCAGGCTGAGGTCGCGCTGCGTCGCCATGGGTTTCGACGGTGTGACCGAAAGCTTTCCGGGGGTGGGGTCGCGGTGGAAGGCCAGCGCCTCCTCGTCGGTGAAGGTGCGGCGTTCCTCGCTCATGCGCTCCCCTGTCCCCCTGCGGCGCGGCCGGTTTCCGGCCCGGATCAGGCGGGCGACCGTAGAGGACGCGTGCGCCGCTAACAACACGCCCACAGTGCCGTGATCGGGGGTTTTTCAGCCGTCAACCACCCGCACCGGCGGTGGCGCGTAGGGCGAACGCAGCCGCAGGACCGAAGCGCCGCCGCGCAGCTCGATTCCCAAGGCGCGGCAGGGTGTTCGCTCCGTCTCGCGCGACGCACACGCCAGGGTCACCCGCACCTCGCGCATGGGAATTGCGTCCGCCCCAGGGCCACAGCATTCCCGGCCCATGCCGACCAGCGACGCGCCCTCCGGCACACGCCGGATCGCCAGGGCGGGGTCATTCGCACCGCGGGTGGAACGTCGCGACTCGACACCGGCCACCCAGACGGTGCGCCGGCCGATCTCCACCGGCACCGCCTCGTTCGCCAGCATCCGCACGCCAAGCGCCGAAAGGCGCGCCTCGGTCGAAAGCGCGTCGCCCGCCCAATCGGAATCCGACAGCACGCCGAACATGCCTTCGCGGGGCGAGAGCGCCCGCAGCGGTGCGAAGGTGCCGGCATCGGTGGCCCCCACCGCGCCCACGAACAGCAGCAGGTCCAGCCCGTCCGGAGCCGCCTCGCCCAGTGCCGCTGCCAGTTCGGCGGCGCGCCCTTCGGCCCCGAGGTCGACATCATGCAGGACCCCCACCGTCAGCGCGCCGCCCCTCAAGCCGGGCAGGGCGGCCTCCTGGACGATCGGCGGCGGGAACAATGCGCCACCGATCCGGTCGAACACGTTCAACGCATCAAGGGTCAGGGCGGCGGCGCCGACAGCGGCCACCGCGCCCAGCCTGCGCCAGTGCGCGGCCGGTGCGCGCCTTGCGGCCAGCCACACCACGGCGACCACCAGCCCGGCCAGTGCCAGTGGAAGCGCGAATTGCAGCACCAGGGCGAAAACCAGGGACATCGCGAAAGTCTGCACCGAAGGCGCGCGCCCGCGCAAGCCGCCGGACCGCGCGCTTCCACGCGCGCCTGTTTCCGCAATACCGGGCCTGGAAGCCCGGGCTCCGGACCGCGCGCTTCCAGGCGCGCCTGTTCCCGCACCACCGGGCTTGGAAGCCCGGGCTCCGGGGGGCTCAGCGGCGCAGGATCACCTCAACGCCCCAGATGCGCGGGTTGTTGATGAAGCCAGTCAGATTGTTGAAGTCGATGCCCCCGACCAGGCGCGTCTCGTCGGTGATGTTGCGGCCATAGACGGCGATCTCGCGCGTGCCGTCGAGGTCGGCCAGCGACAGGCGCACCCCGCCTTCCCAAAAGCCGTCCTCGCGGAATTCGCGGCTCTCGTACAGGAAGAAGTTGGTTTCGCCCTTGTACGACCAGTCGGTCGAGGCGGTCATCCGGCCACCGATGAAGGGGCGCTCATAGCGGGCGCCGACATTGGCGATCCATTCGGGCGCGTTGGGAAAGCTGTTGCCGTCGATCACCGCCAGCCCGCCGGCCACCAGCGGGTCGGTGACCGTGCACAGCAGAAACGGCGCGCCGCAGGCGGCCACCGCCAGGCCCGGGTCCTGGATTTCGGTGCGGTTCCACGACACCGACCCGTTCAGCGCGAGGCTGTCGGTGACGAACCACTCGCCCTCGGCCTCGAGGCCATACCCGGTGCCCTCCTCGGCATTGATCAGCTGGTTGAAATTGCCCGCCCCGCCGATCGCGGTCAGCTGCTGGTCCTGGATGCGGTACCAGAAGCCCGACACGTCCAGCCGCACGCTGCGGTCCGCCAGGAACGACTTCACCCCGCCCTCGATGGAATCCACCGTCTCGGAGTCGGCCGTCGTCACCGCGTCGCCGAACAGGATGCGCCCCTGGATCGAGGGTGCGCGAAAGCCGCGGGCATAGCGGGCATAGACATTCACATCGTCGTTCAGCTCGAGCACCGCCGACACATCGCCCGACAGCGCGCTGTCCCCCACACCGACCCGCACCGGGCCCAGCGCCGGCGCGCCGAAGGGGCTGAGGAAGCGGCGGCCGACGAAATCCTTGGAATCGTCGGACCAGCGCAGGCCCGCGGTCAGGGTCAGTGCCTCGGTCGGGCGCACGTCCACCGAGCCGAACACCGCCCAGGCATCGGTTTCCTGGGTCTGGCCGGCAAAGCCGTTCAGGCGGCCGCGCGCCAAAGTGTCGAAGTTGAAGGTCGAAATCTCGACCTCCTCGCGGAACAGATAGGCGCCCACGGTCCAGTCGAGCAGCCCGCCGCCGGCGCTCTCGAGGCGCACCTCCTGGGTGAATTGCTGCAGGTCGTCGATGGCGTCGGCGGTTTCGGCCGGGAAGGGGATGAAGCCGGGGCCGAAGGGCGGCGCGAACGAGGCGCCAAAGCCGCCATCGATGTCGCCGCGGCCGAAAAAGCGGACATTCTGCAGGCCGGTCACCGAGACCAGCGTCAGCGCCTCGCCGATGTCGGCGCGCACCGTGCCGGTGACGCCCCAGGTCTGCAGGCGCTGGTTGTTGCCGTCGCCCCCATCATAGGACACCTGCTCGCGGTCGAAGCCGGCCACCAGCCCGCCCGTTCCGGGGCGGATGATGTTGGCGCGGAACAGCTGCGAGGTCGCCATCAGATTGCGGCCATTGACCTGCAGCACCGCGTCGATCGCCGGTGTCGGACGCCAGCGCAGCTGGGCCCGTGCGGCCTGGTCGCGATAGTCGCCCAGCGTGTCGCCCGCGCCCGGGGTGCGGCTGTTGGACACCCAATCGCCCTGGGTCTGGATCAGGCCCGCCACCCGGAAGGACAGCGTGTCGGTCAGCCCACCACCCACCGCCGCTTCCAGTTCAGCGCCGCGCAGGCTGCGCGCGCCGACCCGCACGAAGGCGTCGAAGTCCTGGTCGGGCAGGACGGAATCGAACTTGATGACCCCGGCGGGCGTGTTGCGGCCGAACAGCGTGCCCTGCGGTCCGCGCAGCACCTCGACCGAGGCGATGTCGAACACCGGAAAGCCTTTCAGCACCGGGTTCTCATAGACCACATTGTCATACACCAGCGACACCGGCTGCGAGGCGTTCAGGTCGAAATCGGTATTGCCCAGGCCGCGGATGTAGAAGCGCGGAAAGGTTCGCCCGAACGAGCTTTCGACCACCACCGACGGGGTGCGCGCCGACAGCACCGAAATGTCCGCCCCGCCCGCCGCGATCGCCGCAAAGCCTTCGGCGTCGAAGGTCGAGACCGAGACCGGCACGTCCTGGGCCGCCTCCTCGCGCTTGCGCGCGGTGACGATGATTTCCTCGATCTGGCCGGCATCGGCGGGCTGGACCGCCTCGGTGCCCTGGGCGTGCGCCACCTGGGCGGTCGCGCACAGGATGGTGACAGCGCTGGCCCCCGCCAGAAGCCAGCGGGCAGCGCCCGATCCGTTGGTCATGTCGATCCCCGTCACAGCGCGAACGCGCTTTCCACCGGTCCGCATGACAAATTCGCGACGTGGTCACAAGGCCGTGATCATATTGCCGGTGTGATGTTGCGATGCAGCAACACCCGGCGCCCAGAGAAAGACGGCGCAGCCTGGACCTGTCCACGACCCTTGCGGGCTGGATCCCGGATACCGCTTCGCTGCGCTCACCGGTTCCGGGATGACGTTCCGTTTTTTGAAACAACAACCGTCATTCCGGCCGGAGCGTAGCGCAGGGCCGGACCCATCCCCTCACGCTGCCGGGAAAGGTCCCGGATACCGGTTCCGGGATGACTTCGGTGGTGACGATCGCTCAGACCCCCGCGCGCAGGGCGGTGGCCAGAGCCTCGGCGGTCTGGGGGGCCAGGGCGACGTAGAGGAAGGGTTCGATCAGTTCGGCTTCCATCAGCACCAGTCGGCCGCGGGCGTCGCGGACCATGTCGATGCGCGCATAGAGCGCCGGTTCGGGGCGGATGGTGCCCAGCGCCTCGAATGCGGCGCAGGCCGCCTGGCGGTCGTCGTCGCGCGGGGTGACGGCGCGGTTGACCGCACCCTGCGAGGCGGGGGTCAGCCAGCCGCCGGGGGCGGGCTGTTTCAGGATGGTGGCCGCCAGCGTGCCGCCCACGAACAGGAACGAGAATTCGCCCTCGTCCTGCACGGCGGCCTGGAAGGGCTGGATCAGGGACGGGCCGCGCAGCCCATCCATGAGGTCGGCCTCGCTCCAGCGATTGCGCGCCAGCCGCAGCGTGTTGCGCCCGCCGGCACCGGTCGCCGGCTTTACCACCAGCTCGGCCGCCTCGAACCGGTCAAAGGCCTGGGCGACGCTGCGGACATCGGCGGTGTCGGCCCAGACCGTCGGGACGATGGGGATGCCGGCGGCTTCGAAGGCCGCAAGATAGGACTTGCGGGCATTCCAGCGCACCAGCGCCGGCG
>DBAV01000045.1 GCA_002291875.1 Hyphomonadaceae bacterium UBA1001 | reverse complement strand
GGAAGCCCCGCCCGCGACGGCCGCACCGCCGCCGGCCCCTCGCTGAAACCCGCGGGGTCCGGCCATGAGCGTCTCCCTCGCCCCCGCCTTGTCCTATGCGTTTGCACGCGATCATGGCGTGGTGGTGCTCGATCCGGGTCCGCCCGTGCGGGTGGGCATGCGCCCCGACGCCTCCGCCACCGCCCTTCTGGAGGTGCGCCGCCTGTTCGGTGCCGGCCTCGAGCTTGTAACCCTCGAACCCCAGGCCTTCGAAGCCGAGATCGCGCGCAGCTATGCGATCAGCGCCCAGGCCACACGGTCATTGGCAGACGATGTCGGCACCGCCGAGGACCTCGACAGCCTGGCCTCCGGGGCAGCGACCACGGCCGACCTGCTGGACGGCCAGGACGATGCTCCGGTGATCCGCCTGATCAACGGCCTGATCGGCGAGGCGATCCGGCACAATGCGTCCGACATCCACATCGACCCTTATGAGAGCCATGTGGGCGTTCGCCTGCGGGTCGACGGCGAACTGCGCGAGGTCCTGCGCATCGGCGCGCGCGCCGCCCCGCGCCTGGTGTCGCGGGTCAAGGTGATGGCGCGCCTCGACATCGCCGAGCGGCGTCTGCCGCAGGATGGGCGGCTTTCGGTAACGCTCGGCGGCAGGACGGTGGACGTTCGCGTTGCCACCCTGCCGGCCCGCGGGGGCGAGCGGGTCGTGATGCGCCTGCTGGACCGCTCGGAAAACCTGCAGCGGCTTGAGCAGCTGGGCCTGGCGCCCGCCCAGCTGGGTGGCCTCAGGCGCGCGCTGGGGCATCAGCACGGCATCGTCCTGGTCACCGGCCCGACGGGCAGCGGCAAGACGACGACCCTCTATGCGGCGCTCGGCCAGCTCAATGACGGCACCCGCTCGATCCTGACCATCGAGGACCCGGTCGAGTATGGCGTGGACGGCATCAGCCAGACCCAGGTCAATGCGCGCATCGGCATGACGTTCGCAACCGGCCTGCGGGCCATCCTGCGCCATGATCCCAACGTCATCATGATCGGCGAGATCCGTGACGCCGAGACCGCCAGGATCGCCGTCCAGGCCAGCCTGACCGGGCATCTGGTGCTCTCCTCGGTGCATACCAATGATGCGGTGGGCGCGATCACCCGCCTGCGCGACATGGGAATCGAGCCCTATCTTCTGGCCTCGACACTGCGCTGCGTGCTGGCCCAGCGACTGGTGCGGCGCCTTTGCCCGCACTGCCGCCAGCCCACCGAGCCCGGCCCGGCCCAGCGGGCACTGCTGGACGCGGCGGGCCATGCCGGGGCGACCGTCTACGAGCCGGCAGGCTGTGCGTCCTGCGGCGGCACGGGCTATACCGGGCGGGTTGGCATCCACGAACTGGTCGAGATCGACGCCGATCTGCGCCGGATGATCCACGACCAGGCGCCCGAGGACCTGATGACGGCGCACATCCGCCGCGGCTCTCAGGCGATCCTGGATGCAGGCCTGACCGCAGCGGCGCACGGCGTGACCAGCCTCTCGGACGTGCTGCGGACCTGCGGCCCCGACGCGGTGCACTGAGCCATGCAGGCCTTCGACTATGTTGCCGTCGATACCGGAGGGCACGAGCGGCGCGGGCGGGTCGAGGCTGCCGGCGAAGACGCGGCCCGGGCCCTGCTGCAGCGCCGCCGGCTGTTGCCGGTCCGTCTTGTCCAGAGCGATGCCGCCACCCGCACAACCGCATCCCGCACGCCGAATATCGCGCTCTCGAAGCGCGACCGTCTGAAATTGACCCGCCAGCTCGCCGTGCTGGTCGATGCCGCCATCCCGCTCGACCAGGCGCTGCGCATGCTGGCCAGCGAGGCCCCCAATGCCCGGATGGGCCTGCTTGCCGCCTCGGTCGCGGACGGCGTCGAAGAAGGCATGACGCTGGCCATGGCCATGGCACGCCATGGTGGCACCTTTGACGGCATGTACCGCGCCGCGGTGGCGGGGGGTGAGCGAACCGCGACCCTCGGGGCCGTCCTCCATCGGCTCGCAGACCATCTGGAGCGCGACGAGCGGGTGCGTACCAAGGTCACCACCGCTCTGATCTACCCTGCGGTCCTCAGTATCGTGGCGGGGTGCGTGGTGATCGGGCTGATGACGTTCGTGGTGCCGGTGCTGGCACAGCAGTTCGAAGGCATGGACCAGGACCTGCCCACCTTGACCATTGTGCTTGTGGCCATCGCCAATGGCCTGCGCGAAAGCTGGTGGGCGCTGGGGCTGCTCGTGGTCGCCGCCATCCTTGGCGCGCGGATGGCGTTGGGCATGCCCGGGGTCCGGGCTGCATGGCATGGGCTTCTGCTGCGGCTTCCGCTGCTCGGCACGCGCGTTCGCGACGTCCATGCTGCACGCGTGCTGCGGTCGCTGGGCACCATGATCCGCGCCGGCGTGCCGGTACTGGACGCGGTGACCGCCGCGCGCGGTGCGACCGGACACATGACGTTCGTGTCCGGCCTGCAGCAGGCGGCCGAAGCCGTCCGCTCGGGCGAGTCGCTGTCGCGGGCCCTGCGTGCGGGTGGCATCTTCCCGCCAATGGCCGTCCACATGATCGCGAGCGGCGAGGCCGCCAGCGATGTTCCCGGGATGTGCGACAAGGCGGCCGAAGGTCTCGAGCGCGAGTTCGAAGCCTTTACCGACACCGCGCTCGCGCTGCTCGAACCCCTGATCATCGTGGTGATGGGGGCGATCGTCGCCACCATCATCCTGGCGATCATGCTCCCCATCCTTCAGATGAATGCACTGGTGACCGGATGACCCGCCACGCCCGAACCCTGCCACCGACCCGGAACGCCCGCGACGCCGGCTTTACCCTGGTCGAGATGATGGTGGTGATCCTGATCATCGGACTTCTGGCCACGGTGGTGGCGCTGAACGTGCTGCCGTCGCAGGACCGGGCGCGCGTCACCAAGGCGGCCGCCGACATCGCCACGCTCGAGAGCGCGCTCGACCTCTTTCGCCTGGACATCGCGCGTTATCCGACCACCGACGAGGGCCTCGAGGCGCTGGTCACCCCGCCCGCACGCCTGTCGCCCGAGGAGGCCGCGCGATTCCGCGAGGGCGGGTATGTCCGCTCGCTGCCGCAGGACCCTTGGGGGCGGCCCTATCAATTCATCAGCCCGGCCGAAAACGCTCCCTTCGACCTCTATTCGCTGGGCGCCGACGGACGGCCGGGGGGGCAAGGCAATGATGCCGACATCCGCTCGGGCCAGTGATCGGGACAACCACCGGGGCGCTGGAGGAGCGGCGGATGCGTCGGCCGGGAGCGGCCATCATGCTGCACCGGTCAGGCGCGGCCAGCACGATCCGCGAGCCGGCTTCAGCCTGGTGGAATTGCTGGTGGTTCTGGCCCTCCTGGGCATGGCGGCCGGCGCAGTGGCGCTGGCCGTGCCCGGACCGGACCGCCTGCTGACCGCCGAAGCACGCCGACTGGCCGCCGCACTCGACGAGACTGCACGCCAGGCCATCCTGACCAATTCGATGCGGGCGGTCGTGATCGGACAGGACGGATGGCATGTCGAAGCCTTCGGTGCGGCCGGATGGCATCAGATCACCGGCCGCGGAAGCGCGCGCACCTTCGACGATCCGATCAGAGCCGTATTCGACGGCGGCGGTGACCAGGACGGTGCGCTTGCGGTCCAGTTCGACCAGGTCGGGGCGGCAGACCCAGCCTGGGTGCGCCTCAGCGATGGCCGCCAGACCCGTGACGTGCGGATCGACGCGCGCGGCGGCGCACGCGTCCACGAGGTCGCGCCATGACACCCGGGCGGTGGGCGCTCGGGGACGGCAAACCGTCGGCCGCATCGGCCGAGGCCGGATTTTCGGTGATCGAGGTGCTGGTCGCGCTGGGCATCCTGGCGCTGGGCGTTCTGGCCCTGGCCCAATTGCAGACCGCCAATCTGCGCGCGCTGCGCGAGGTCGAAACGCGGGTCTTCGCCTCGATCGTGGCCGAGAACCGCCTGGTCGAGACGACGCGCGCGCTCAGTCCGCCCGTCCCGGGCGAGCGCGAGGGGCAGGTCACGCTGGCAGGGCGTGACTGGACGTGGCGTGAACGCGTTGTCCCCTCGCCCGACCCGGCCATCGTGCGGGTCAGTGTCGAGGTCGAGGCCGACGGCGCGCGGGTCCGCGTCGATGCGTTCGACCGGGCCCTGCCGCGATGAGCGCGCGCGGCAAGCCTCCGCAAACGGGCGAACAGGGCTTCACGCTGGTCGAGGTCCTGGTCGCGCTGTTCATCTTTGCGCTGATCGCGGCGGCCAGCGTTGCCATCCTGGGCCAGTCGGTTGCCGCCCACGACCGCTCGGCGCGTGCACAGGCCGCCCTTGCCGAGCTTCAGGTGTTGCGTGCGCTCCTGGCCGCCGATCTGGCCCATGTCGCCGCACGCGAAGAACGCACCTCCCTGGGGCCGACACTGCCCGCCTTCGCCGGCGGTCAGGGGGCGCTGGTGTCGCTGGTACGCAGCCGCCTCGACCCCCGCTCGGGCGGTGACGGGCGACGGGTTCTGGAACGGGTGGACTGGCTGATGACCGAGGCGGGCATCGTGCGACGCGCGCGCAATGTGCTGGACCCGCTGGAGGCTGGCGCTGTGTCGGCCGAGCGCGTCATCCTCAGCCGCGTCGACTCGGTCGATGTCCGTTTCTCGGACGGACGGGCATGGCGGCCGGCATGGGTGGCGCGCATGACGGCCTCCGATCCCGCACCGGTCATCATGTCGCTCGATCTGGGCCTTTCCGGTGCAGGCCGTGTGGTCCTGCTGCTGCCTGTGGGGCCGGCCCCATGAGGCATGCGGACAGCGGTTCCAGCGAGGACGGCGCCGCCCTCGTCAGCGTGCTGGTGGTGCTGGTGGTGATGTCCGGCCTGATGGTGGCGATGCTGGACGGCATGCGCTTTGCGATGCAGCGGACCGCCAACGAGGCCGATCTGGTCCAGTCGCGCTGGTATCAGGCCGGGGCCGAGACCTATGCTGCCCACCGCCTCGAGCAGGCCCTCGGCGCCGATCCCGATCGTTTCGCCGACCCCGAGGGCCTTCTGGGGCGTGTGGTCGAACTGCCCACCGACACCGGGCTGATGAGGCTGATGCTGCGCGACGCGACCAATTGCTTCAACCTCAACGCGGTGGTCGAGCGCCAGGATGATGGCACCCTTGTGGGTCAGGCCCGCATGCAGACCGAGTTTGCCCGCCTTTTGGTGGCGCTGGGCGAGGCCCCGGCACGCGCCGAACAGCTGACCGCCAGCCTGACCGACTGGCTGGACAGCGACAGCTCCGCCCTGCCCGGCGGCGCCGAGGACGACCATTATGGTGATCGCGTCCGACCGCACCTTGCGCCCGGCCTTTTGCTGGCGGATGTCGCGGAGCTGGCGCGGATCGAAGGCTTTGACCCCGGGATCATCGACCGTCTGGCCCCTCTCGCCTGCGCACTGCCGGATGAACGCGCCACTACGCCCAACATCCACACCCTCACGCCGGCCCATGCCCCGTTCCTGGTGTCGATGGTCGGGCCTGCGCTGACACCGGGCGCCGCGGCCGAGGCCCTGCGGCGCCGCCCGGGAGGCGGATGGCCTGACGCACCTGCCTTCGTTGCCGCCCTGGGCGTGGTCGCCCCCGAAGAACGCGAGGGCCTCGCCAGCCGGTTCGGCACGCGGTCCGACGCCTTCATCCTGGTGTCCGACATCCGCCACGCCACCGCGCGCACGGTGTCCACCGCACTGTTGGAGGTGGCTGGGACGGGACGCGTGAACGTGGTCAGACGTCTGCCCGGCGGTCAGGACCTGGGGGGAGGCCGATGAGACGCACGCCCCTTCTGGTGCTGATCGGGGGTGCGGCTCCGGACGCACCGCCGGCCTGGGTGCACCTCGACACCGATCGTGACACTGTCCTTGCGCAGGGCGGTTTCGGCATGCCCCCGCCGGCGGGCGTGCCTGCCGTGCTGCTGATTATCCCGGCCAGCGACGTCTTGATGCGCGCGGTGACACTGGAGGCCTCGACCCTCTCGCAGGCGCGCATGGCGCTGCCCTGGGTGATGGCCGCCGGCAGCGCCCAGCCGGCGGAAGACCAGGTCTGCGTGCTTGACGGGCCACGCACGCGCCTGCCCCAGGCGCTGGCCCTCGTCGTCCATCGCGACCGGCTGTCTGCATGGCAGCAGGCGGTCACGCCCATCGCCCCGCCCGGCCGGATCGTGGTCGACGCCAACCTGCTGGACGCACCGGGCGGGGTAGGCGTTCTCATGCTGGGCGAACGCGTGGTGGTGGCAGGCGGGGGGCATGGCGGGTTCGCCATCGAACCGGCGCTGGCACCGCGGGTGCTTGCGCAATGGCTCGATGCACTGGACCCGCGTCCGGCAACCATCGCCCTGCACGCCAGCGTGCCGACACAGATTGTGGGCAGCCTGCCCGCAGCCATTCAGCAGATCGCCTGGGACCTCGCAGACCCGATGGTCGAGATGGCGCGGAGGGCTGCGGAGGGGCGCGGTGCGGACCTCGGCGGCAATACCGATGCGCCGGCAAGGCTTCGCAATGCCCCGCGCCGCCGATGGGGCATGGTGCTGGGCCTGGCCGCCCTGGCGGGTGCGCTGCACCTCGGCACCCTGGCGCACGAAGCCTGGCGCGATGCACAGATGGCCAGCGCCCTGCGGGCCGAAGCGGAAACCCGTTTTCGGGCGGCGTTCCCCGAAGTCCAGCGGATCGTGAACCTCGAGGCGCAGGTGCGCGGACGCCTCCAGCAGTCCCGGCAAGGCGGCCTCCCTGCGCTTCTGATCGCAACCGAGCCGCTGACCGCGGCCCTGGCCGCCCACCCGGATGCGCAGCTGGACCGGTTGACCCAGGCGGGCCCGACCGCGCCCATCGAAGTGGTGGTGTCGGCTGCGTCGGCGGGCGCACTGGAACCCATGCTGGCCGACCTGCGGCGTCGCGGCGCCGCCTTCGAGCCCGGCGACATCCGGCAGGAGGCCGGTCGCGCCGTTCTCCAGCTTGAACTGCACGCGGAGGCGCGCTGATGCTGGCGCTCTGGCGTGCCCGCTCCCAGCGCGAGCGGACCTTGATCCTGGTGCTGGTGATCGTCGTCGTGTTCGTGGCGCTTCCGGCATTCGCCTGGCGCGAAATCAGCGCCTGGCGGGTGCAGTCGCGCGCGGACCTGGCCCAGGCGCGCACCGTGCTGGACGACGTGTCGCGCCTGGCGGCCCTGCCCCGCGCGCCCGAAACGACCCCTGCCATCGGGCCGGATGCGGTGCGGGCGGCAGCGCTGGCGAGTGCAGGCGACCTTGGGGTGGCGCTGACGCGGGTGGAACTGGCCCCCGGGGGCGGCGTGTCGGTGATGACTGCGTCGGCCGATTCGGTGGCGGTGTGGCGCTGGCTGGCGGCACTGGGCGAAGATCATGCCATCGTCCTGCAGCGCACCACGCTGGCGCGCGCGGACGGATCGGGCACCATCACAGCCGAGCTGACGTTGGTGTCGAGCGCGCAGGAACCGGTGCGATGATCCGGCCATGGCAGGTCGGCCTGTTCATCCTGGTGGTGATTGCCAGCGCGCTGGCCACCCTGCCCCTCGCCCTTGTGATTCAGCCCGCATCTGGCGAAGGCTGGCGTGTGCGCGCGGTCGAGGGCACCGTCTGGTCGGGGCGACTGAGCGGGCTTGGAATTGGCGCGGTCGCGCTGGGTGACGCCGCCGTCGAGGCGGACCTGTCGGCAGTGCCGCTCGGTCGCCTCGGCGCCAGGGTAAACCTCGCATCGACACAGGCCCAGGGCAGCCTGCGCTATGCGCGGGGCCTCGATGGCTCGCGAACGCTGCAGACCGAGCAGCTGGACCTGATCGACCTGCGCCCCGACCCCCGCCTCGAGCCGTTCGACGTGCGGGCGCAGGCCCTTCGTCTGCGGTTCGACGCGCAGCGCTGCGTGACGGCCGCCGGGGTGCTTTCGACCAATGCGCTCGAACGCAATGCGGCCCGCTGGGGTGTCACGGGCGCCAACCTTGTCACCGATATCCGCTGCGAGGGCCGCGATGCGGTCGCAGCCTTGGCGCCGCCCGATGGCGGGCCGGCCTTCATCGAGGTGCGGCTGTCGCCCGATGGGCGCGGCAGCGTTCGCCTCTCAGCCGTTCTTGCGGCCTTGTGGGCGCCGGAAACACCGCCATCATCGACGTCGGATCAACCCAGCTCGGGAGAATTCACATGGGCACCTTTCTGAACCGGGCCAGCAAGGCGGTGCTGCTGGCGGCCGCGCTGGTGGCGACCCAGGCCGCCCCGACTGCCGCCATCGCCCAGACGCCCACGGTCGAGGTCGGCAATCTCAGTTTCGGGGCATTGCCCGCCCAGCGGCTTGCGAATGCCGAGTGCAAGCTGTTCCTGTGGTCCCGCACGCCCTCGCCGCAGCTGATCTTCATCGCGGATTCCCGCAGCGCCTCGGCCCGTGTGGACCTGAACCGGCGCACGCTGCGGATGGAACGCACGGCGCTGGAGGGTGAGGAAGCGTTCGGCTTTCAGGAGCGCCAGACCTATGCCGCGCGCGATGTCCAGATCACCGCCGCGCTGACCTTCCGGCCCGATGCGGGCCTGACCGATGGCATGCTGGTGGACGCCTCGACGCTGAGTGTTCGCCTGGGCGACGGCGAGCAGACCGTCGTGCCGGTGGGCGGGCTGATCGCGTGCGGCACCCCCGACACCGGACCGCGGCGCTGAGCGGCACGCAGGTCACGCCGCGCCGCGCACCAGCCGCGCCGCCCGATCGCGACTTTCCAGGATCCACAGGATGTCGATCGTGCGTTGCACGTCCGATACGATGGTGGGCCTGAGGTGCGCAGGGGCAGGCCCGGCCGCCAGAACGGCGCGCACAAGGGCCCGTTCGCTGGCCTCGTCGTGCGGCATCAGCGGCCTGACCAGCGCGGGCAGCCGCCCCCGCCGTTCGGCCCGCGACAGCAGCATCAGCTTGCGGCGCAGCGAGGTGCGCGCGCGGCGCCGCACGGCGTCCAGTCGGTTGCGCCGCAGGTCATCCCCGATCGCCGCATAGAGCAGGCGCGCCGCCCAGATCGCCGGACGCACGGTCGAGGGCAGGCAGGCAATCGCGACATCGGCGCGCGCATACAGCTGGTCGGCCCGGTCGAGCACCCGCGCAATGACCCGTCCCAGCGCCACCGAATGCAGCGGGCGGGCGCGCAGGCGCACCGGGTCGATGGCGGCTTCCGCCAGCCAGTCGAGCGGAAGATAGACCCGCCCTGCCCGCGCGTCCTCGCCGACATCGCGCGCGACATTGGTCAGCTGCATCGCCACGCCCAGATCGCAGGCACGGTCGATCATGTCGGGGTCGCGCACGCCCAGCAGCGCCGCCATCATCGCGCCCACCGAACCGGCCACGCGCTCGGCATAGGCCTCGAGGTCCGCCAGCGTGCGGTATTCGCGCCCCTCGAGGTCCCACTGAAAGCCTTCCAGCAGTGTCTCGAACGCTGCGCGCGGAATGGCATAGGCACGCACCGCGTCGGCGAGGCACCGGTCCGCCGGTGCCTGTCCCGGCCGCCCCGAATACACCCGGTCCAGACGCAGCCGCAGGCCATCCAGCCGCGCCTGGTTGCCGCCCTTGCCGTCCACGGCATCGTCAGCCACCCGGCAGAAGCCGTAAAGCGCATAGGCCCCGTCGCGCAGGCGCTGCGGCAGAAGGTGCGAGGCAGCGTAAAACGACCGCGAACCGCCGCGGATCAGCCGCCGGACGGCACGGCGGTCGGCCTCGCTGGCGAAGGTGTCGGTGACGGGCGGCCCGTAGGGGGTGTGCGGGTCGATGTCGACGGTCCCGACCAGGGCGACAGGCTGGGCTGGCGTCACGCCGCATCCTCCGGACACGCGCCCGAAGGGACACGCTGCAGCGCATTACCATGCACTTTGTGCGGGATTGTGCAAGACAACTCCACCGGCAGCGCACGGATCGGTCCGGCGCCCTGTCACGAGGCGAAAGGACAGCATCGGGGATGGGCGCGCAACAGGTCGTGGTGATCGGGGCCGGCATGGGCGGACTGGCCGCGGCCATCGACCTCGCCCGCGCCGGCCATGCGGTCACCGTGTTCGACGCGGGCCACGAGCCGGGCGGCAAGATGCGCACGCAGGAGGTTGCCGGCCAGCCGATCGATGCCGGCCCCACCGTGATCACCATGAAATGGGTGTTCGATGCGCTGTTTCATGACGCCGGCAGCGACTTTGACCGCGCGGTGGTCCTGCATCGCGCGCCCGTCCTGGCCCGCCATGCCTGGGACAATGGACCCACGCTGGACCTCCACGCCGACCGCGCGGCCTCGCAGGACGCAATCGCCCGGTTCGCCGGCCCCAACGAAGCCCAGGCCTTTGGCCGCTTCTGTGCCGAGGCCGGGCGCATCCATGACGCCTTGCGCGACACCTTCATGACCGTCCAGCGGCCGGGCGTGGCGCGGCTGGTGGCACGCCTGGCTGCCCGCGATCCGGGCGTGCTGGCCATGCTGGGGCCTTTCTCGACACTTTGGGGGCGGCTGGGACGGATCTTTGCCGACCCCCGCCTGCGTCAGCTCTTTGCGCGCTATGCGACCTATTGCGGCTCCTCTCCCCTCGCTGCCCCCGCGACACTGATGCTGATCGCCCATGTCGAGCAGGAAGGTGTCTGGCAGGCGCGAGGGGGGATGATCGCGATCGCGCGCGCCATCGGGGCGCTGGCGGCACAATTGGGTGTGTCGGTGCGTTCGGGCGTGTCAGTCACGCGCATTCACCATCGCGCGGGCCGCGTCGAAGGGGTGCTGACGGACGACGGCGTGCACCATCGCGCGCAGGTCGTGGTCCACGCCGGCGACCATGGTGCGCTGAAGGGGTTGCTGCACGAGGGGCGCACCGGCCACCCCGAGCGGGGTCAGCGCTCGCTGTCGGCCTATACCTGGTGCGCCACAGCGCGGGTGCGCGGCGCCGACCTCGCCCATCATACCGTGTTCTTCGGACAGGACTATCCGGCCGAATTCCGCGCGATCGTCGGCCAAGGCACGGTCTGCGACGACCCGACCGTCTATGTCTGTGCCCAGGACCGCGGCGAGGCGCACGCAGCGGCCGGCGGGCCCGACCGTTCCGAAAGGCTGTTCGTGCTGGTGAAGGGCCCCCCCGCCAATGCTCGCCTGCCGCACCCGCAGGCGATCTGGGAACGCGTCCTGACGCGTCTGGGGGCGTGCGGGGCCAGCCTCGACGTCGAAGCGATCACGGCAACCGGCCCCGAGGACTTTGCGGCGCGCTTTGCGGGTAGCCAGGGGGCGCTCTATGGCATGGCGACCCATGGCCCATGGGCCAGCTTCCGGCGGCCCGCCGCGCGGGGGCCATTGGGGGGCCTCTATCTGGCCGGCGCCAGCGTGCATCCGGGTGCAGGCATTCCGATGGCCACCCTGTCGGGGCGGCTGTGCGCGTCAGCCGTGCTGGACGATCTGGCGCACAGGGCCTAGGGCCGCGCGCCCTGCGCCCATGCCGCCGCGTCCGGCACCAGCCGGTCCACCACCTTGGCCGAGGAAATGACGCCGGGCACGCCAGCGCCGGGATGGGTTCCCGCGCCCACCAGGAACAGCCCCGCCACATCGCCACTGAGATTGTGTGGCCGGAACCAGGCGCTCTGCAACAGGCGCGGCTCGAGCCCGAACGCCGCACCCTTGGTGGACAGCAGCCGATCGCGGAAATCGAGCGGCGTCATCACCCGCGAGGTCACGATGTGCTCTTCGAAGCCCGGCAGCACGGTCTGCGACAGCCGCTGCGCCACCGCCCTTCGGAAAGGTTCGGCGATGGCTGTCCAGTCCGTTCCGTCGTCCAGGTGCGGCACCGGGGCCAGCACATAGAACGCATCACACCCGCCCGGTGCCAGCGACGGATCGCTGGCGGTGGGGCGGTGCAGATAGAGGCTGGGATCGTCGGGTCTGCGCCGGTGGCCGAAAATGTCTCGCAGCAGCCCCTCATAGCGTGGGCCCAGCACGATGGTGTGGTGATGGACATCATCGAACCGCCGCCGCGTGCCGAAATACCACACGAACAGGCTCATCGAGTGATCGACCCGCGAGAGCCTCCGGTCGGTCCAGCCGCGACGGGGCGCGCGGCGCAGCAGATGCCCATAGGTGTGTACGATCTCGGCATTGGACACCACGATGTCAGCGTCGATCCGCGTGCCGTCGGTCAGGGCGACCCCGCAAGCCTGCCCGTCACGCACCAGGATCTCGTCCACCTGGGCGCCATAACGCACCTGGTTGCCCTGCCCCAGCACCAGCGCCTCGATCCCGCGCACGATCGCGCCTGTGCCACCGATCGCATAGTGCACCCCCCACATGCGCTCGAGGTGGGCGATGAGGCAGTAATAGGCGGTGGCGGTCAGCGGGTTGCCGCCCACGAACAGCGGGTGGAAGCCGAACGCGATCCGCAGCTTTTCCGAGCGAAAGTACTGGCGCACCTTGGCGTGAACCGAGCGATACCCGCCCAGACGGATCAGGTCCGGGGCGGCACGCACCACGGTCGAGAGCCGGTGAAACGGCACGTCCACCAGGCGCGTGAAGGCCGCCTCGAAAATCAGCTCGCTCAGGTCCAGGAACCGTCGATAGCCGTCCCAGGCCCCAGGCTCGATGCGCTCGATCTGCGCGCGCAGCCGGTCAGGATCGCCACCGGGCTCGAACACATCGCCGTCGTCAAAGCGGATGCGGTAGTACGGGTCCAGCGGGCGCAAGGCCACGTCGTCGGCAAACCGGCGGCCCGCCAGCGCCCACAGCTCCTCGAACAGGTGTGGTGCCGTCAGGATGGTCGGCCCCGCGTCAAACACATAACCGTCCTGCCGGAAGGTGTAGGCGCGTCCGCCCGGCCCATCGAGACGGTCCAGCACCGTGACGCGCCATCCCCGTGCGCCCAGCCTGACCGCCGCTGCCAGACCACCCAGCCCGGCGCCGACGACCACCGCATGGGGGCGCGCCGTCGCGTGATCGTAAGGGGGGGGCGGAGCGGCATGCGCCAGAGAGTCGGGTGGGGTCATCAGCGGGATCCTGGGGCGGGACGACTGTCGCGCTCGCCCGCCCCCGAGGGTGAGCGGGCATGGGCTTCAAGGTCAAGCGCCGGCACGGACGCCATCCTGCAGCTCGGCCAGCGTACGCGTGACCACGGCGCAAGCGGCCGCCGCGTCCTCCTCGTGCGCAAGGTGACCCAGGCCCGCCAGTTCGACCAGGCTGGCGCTGGCGAGCCGCGGCAGAAGGTGCCGCGACACGTCGGGCGGCACGAAACGGTCGTTCTGGGCCACCGCCAGCACCAGCCTTGTACCCAGGGTGTGCAGCCGGCGCAGCACGGGCGCCACCTCCCATCGCGCCATCATGCCGATCGTCGATGCCACGTGCCCGGAGGCCCCGAACAGGCGCGCATAAAGCTGGATGCCGAATGCGTCGAGGCGCGAGCCGGTGCGCGCAAGAAGGCGCCCGACATTGGCCGCATCGCGCGCCTGGGCCGCAAAGAAGTGGATGGCCAACGGATTCAGCACCAGCCCTCGCGCCAGAGCGGGCGCAATCGGCCCTGCCCAGCCCTCATAGGCCTTGAACGCCCCGTTGAAGGCGATGATCGCACGCGGACGGACCTGATGGGCCAGAGCCATCGAGGCGGCCAGCGGTCCCGAGGCGGAATGGGCCACCACCAGGTCGGGGAAAAAGTCCTGTGCTGCCAGCAATGCGGTGATCTCGCGCGCCATGCCGGGCATGGAAAGGCTGCGGCCTTCGGCGATGCGGGTGAACGCATGCCCCGGCAGGTCGATCGACAGGACCTCGTGGTGTTCCGCCAGCAGCGGCGCCAGAAAGCGCCAACTGTGGGTCGAGGCGCCTGTCCCGTGCAGCAGCAGCAGGCGCGGGCCCTGCCCCAGGCGCTGGATGTGCCAGCGGGTCGTTCCGACCGTCAGCAGGCGCGAATGCGCGCGCAGGGGCCAATCCGCGCCATCGGTCTCCCATTCGAGATTGCGATAGATTGCCACAGGCCCTGTCCCAGCCGGTACACGAAACAGCCGCGAGCCCGCTGCCACCCCTTCTAACCCAAATCCCTTCACCTTCAAGGGTTATCGACCAAACGCCAACGCGTGGCCGCGGCCTCACCGCACCGCAACGAAGGCATGTGCGACGCCGCGATGTCGCCGGATCGGCCCGGATGTCGCGCCTGGCGCGGGCACCTGCGATTGCGGGTCCGCCCTCGCTTCGGATACCCAAATGTCCATTCGTTTGGACATCGGTGGATGTCATTCCAAGGGGACGCATTCATGATTCACTCGGACCCGGCGGCTGTCCGTCACCGCCCGGCGCAACGCGGCGCACTGATGGTCGGCACGGCACTGGCCGGTCTTTCGATGCTGGCGCTGGCGACCCCGCTGCTGGCGGTGCCGGCGCTAGCCGACACGGTGACCGAGCCTGCGGCGGACACCGCAGCGGCGGGCGAGCTGCCGACCATCATCGTCACCGCGCGGCGCGTCGAGGAGAACCTCCAGGAAGTCCCGCTGACCATCCGCGTGCTGACCGCCGAGGAGATCGACCGCGAGGGCGTGCGCAATCTCAACGACGTGGCGCGTCTCAGCGCTGGCCTCAGCTATGAGATCGGCGCATTTCCCAACGACACACGGCCCTCGCTGCGCGGGCTGGCCGCCGAGCGTGGCCGCCCTTCGGTCGCCATCATGCTGGACGGTCAGGACCTTTCGGGCGAGAACCTCTCGATCGCCGGCGGTACGGCCGGGGTGGTGCCCGACGTGATCGACATCGAGCGCATCGAGGTGGTCAAGGGCCCTCAGTCGGTGCTGTTCGGGCGCAACGCCTTTGCCGGCGCGATCAACTTCATCCCGCGCCGTCCCAGCTTCACGCCAGAAGGCATGATCATGCTCGAGGCGGCCAGCGGGGATCAGGCGTCGGTCGGCGCCTCGTGGTCGGGGCCCATCATTCCGGACCTGCTGGCGGTGCGGGTGAATGCGGCAGCGCGCACGTCGGGCGGGTTCTACTCCAACCCGATCACGCGCAACGAACTGGGCGTGCAGGATTTTGCCGGTGGCACGCTGGCCCTGCGCTTCACGCCCACCCAAACGCTGACGCTGGACGCCAGCTGGCAGACCACCACACTCGACATGAGCGACCTGCCCACCGCCTATGTGCCCGCGAACGCGCGCCTGCCGGTCCCCGGCGGCACCTTCACCGCCGGCCCGCCCGGCACCCCGCCCACGGCCTGCCCGCCCAGCCTGACCGGGTTGCCGGCGGCGGTGGTGCGCTCGTGCACGCGCGGGGTGTTCCTGGGCGAACTGCGCGCGTCCGAACGCGACATCCAGATGGGCCTGAACGAGCAGACCCTCTCCCCGCCCGACGGCATGGAAACCACCCAGGACATCGCGGCCCTGCGCGCACGCTGGCAGAGCGCCCTTGGCGACGTGATCTACAGTTATGGCTGGCTGAACAATGAAAGCATCATCGAGCAGGACGGGGATTTCACCAGCTTCCCGGCCCCGCCCGGCTTTGTGCTGTCGCTGTCGGTGATCAACCAGCTGGACTATGAAAACCAGCATGACGACCACAATCTGTACTGGACCCACACCCTGGGGGCGGTCGACCTGCTGCTCGGCGTGCAGGTCTTCCGCGAGGAGTCCTCGCTGCTGAACAACAGCCGGTTCTGGCTGCGCAACCCCGCCTCGCCACTGGGCGGCCCGCCCTTCTTTCTGTCGAACCGCCAGCGCGACAACGGCTTTCCGGCCTTCATCACGCGCGACACCTCCTATGAGGCGGTCTATGGGCGCGTGCGCTGGAGCATCACTGACCGGCTGCGGCTGGGCCTCGAGAACCGTTACAGCCGCGAGGACATCACCTACACCATTCCGGGCTTTCGCCTGCAGGACACCTCGCTGTCCCTGCTGACCCCGCGATGCATTCCCGGACTGGCGCAGGGCGCGGTGTTCGCAGGCGTGCCCGGTCCCACCGTTCCGCCACCGGGCGTCGTGGTGGCCTGCCCGCGCACCGAGGCGCTGGCCTATGAAGAGAATACCCCCCGCGTGACGCTGGATTATCGCCTCACCGACGACCTGATGGTCTATGCGATCGCTGCGCGCGGCTACAAGCCGGGCGGCTTCAACACCAATGAGGTGATCGAACTGACCGGGCAATCCTATCTGCCCGAATTCGTCGACGCGCTGGAACTGGGCTTCAAGTCGCAATCGCTGGATCGAAGCCTGCTGGTGAACGCCGCCATCTATCATTACGACTACACCGACCAGCAGATCGGCGTGCAGCGCAACCAGGCCGGGGCGGGCGGCACGATCGTGGCAGTTGCCGGCATCGTCAACGCGGCCGCCGTCGAATCCCAGGGCGGCGAGCTTGAGGTGGTGTGGTTCCCGCTCGATCAGCTGGAACTGGCGTTCAGCTATGCCTACACCGATGCCACCTTCCAGAACTATGTCGGCGGACCACCGCCGGGCTCTCCGGCGGCGGCCTTCACCGCCTGCGGCGTCCCGCAGGGCCAGACCTCGTCGGACCAGTTCCGCACCGAGGCCGGCAATGCCTGCGCCGACTTCAGCGGACGCAGGGTGCCCAAGACACCCGAACATGCGCTGAATGCGTCGGCGATCTGGCGTCAGCCGATCGCCGGCAGCCAGAATTCCTGGTTCGCCGAGGTCGCCGCCCAACACCGGTCCGAGCGGTTCACCGACGAGAGCAACCTGACCACGCTGCCGGCCTATACCAATGTCGACCTGCGCGTCGGCCTCGAGCTGGGCCCAGCCACGCTGATGGCCTTCGTCCAGAACGCCACCGACGACGACTCCATCCGCGTCGCCCAGCGCAACATCGACGCCGGCAACCCCGAAGGGTTTGCGCCCGGGCGTGCGTTCACCGCCTATCTGCCCACGCCGCGGGTCTGGGGGGTGCGCACCATCATCCGCTTTCAGTAGGCCGGGCTTGAACTCAGGCGCCCCAGCACCACCCTTGCCTGCGCGGGCTGCCCCTCATCGGGGGCGGCCCGCTGCGGAGGGCGGCCTTGGACCTGCATGACCTTTTCCTGCTCGAGTTCCTGCTGTTTGCGGGCATCGCACTGGGGTTCGCGATCCGCGAATACCGGTCGGTGTCGCCGCGTCGCCGCAACAGGGCGCCGGCCTCACCCGGCCAGGCGGGGCATCCTGAAGGGCAGCATGGCCCGGACCAGCGCTGAACGCAGGCGGTCACAGTCCAGCGTCTCGTGCATCATCGCCACCGGCCCATTGCCCAGGTCGGTGCGCATCAGGCTGCGCGCATAAAAGGGCGCATCCTCCAGCGTGGCCTCCAGCGTCGGCTCGCCCTGGGCCGCCCACCCCGTCCGCCTCAGTCCGAACAGGGTGGCCGCACCGGCCGGACACCGCGCCAGCGCATCCGCCTGCAATCCCGCATCCCCGAAGGCCAGGCGCAGGCGTGTCTGGTGGCCGGCGCGATCGACCGCGTCATAGCAGACCACCACCCCGTCCTCGACATGCGCCCGCCCCCAGTCCCAGCTGCGGAAGGCGTCCGCGATCGGCTCGTCGCCCTCGTTCGAGTCGAGATAGCCCCATCCGGACCATTTCAGGCGCGGATGCGTGAATTCGACCTCCACCCTGGCCAAAGGCGCGAGGGGCGCCCAGCGATGGCGGCCAGCCCCATCCAGCGCGAACGGCCCCTGCGGGCCCAGCACCGGGGTGACGCTGATGCGGCCACGCAGCGGTGAGGGCAGCGGAACCGTGACCTCATCGACCTCCACCCGCAGGGTCCGCCCGGTCCACGCCATTTCGCTCGCGCCCACGGCCAGGCGATCGGCGGACAGGCGGGTCGTGCGCCGCCCGCGCTCGGTCATCGCCCATGCCCCGCCCCGCCTGGGGCGCAGCCGATAGAGCGCGACATTCAGCGCGCAGTGGTCGGCCGGATCCTTCCAGCCCGACCAGGCATACCAAGGGGAAAACACACTGCCCACGAAGGCGATCGTGGTCAGGCCCTCCGAGCCGTCATCGCTGATCGCATCCAGATACCACCAGGCATAGCCGCCCGGCGGCAAAGGCTTGTCAAAGGGGCGTCCGCGCCCGTCGGCCCCGTGACCGGCGTTGCTCAAGGTCGGCTCGGAAACAGGCATGTGCGCATGCGCCCTTCTGACATGCGGATTGACTGGACACAAATAACTGTCAGAGTTTTCTGACACGGCATCAGGAGAATGCCCATGTCCGCACGCATCGAACAGGCCCTCAAGGCGGCGCTTGCGCCGCTTGCGGCGGACGAATGTGCGCCCGGCCTTGCCGCGGCCATGCGTCACGCGGTGTTTCCCGGGGGCGCGCGCGTGCGGCCGCGACTGTGCCTGGCGGTCGCCGCTGCATGTGGTGACGATGCACCCGGACTGTCGGATGCCGCCGCGGTGGCGGTCGAGCTGCTGCACTGCGCCTCGCTGGTTCATGACGACCTGCCCTGTTTTGACGACGCGGACACCCGACGGGGCCTGCCCTCGGTGCATGCCGTCCATGGCGAGGCACTGGCCCTGCTGGCGGGCGACGGACTGATCGTCCAGGCCTTCGGGGGCATTGCCGCAGCCGCGGGCGCCTATTCCCGCCGTGCGGTCTCGCTGACCGCAGAAATCGCCGCCGGCGTCGGCGCGCCGCGTGGAATCGTTGCTGGCCAGGCCTGGGAGTGCGAGCCGAACGTCTGCGTCCAGCGCTATCATGCGCTGAAGACCGCCGCGCTGTTCGTGGCGGCGGTCTGCGGCGGGGCCATTGCGGCAGGGCGCGACCCGCGCCCCTGGCGTGCGGTGGGCGAGCGGATCGGCGCGGCCTATCAGATTGCCGACGACCTTCTGGACCATGCCGGCAGCGCAGACGCCGCAGGCAAGCCGGTTGGCCAGGATGCCCGTCTCGAGCGGCCCAGCGCGGTTCGCACGCTGGGCGTTGCGGGCGCGGTCGAACTGCTGCGGCGGCACGTCGCCGAAGCCGCCAACGCGGTTCCGGACTGTCCGGGCGCCGAAGCCCTGCGCGAGACCGTGCGCCTGCAGGCCGCCCGGCTGGTCCCGCGCGATCTGGTCCTCGCGGTCGCCTGAACGCGCGATGGCGGGGGTCCTGCACCGGCACTGGGTGAACCTTCGCAACCGCCTCCTGGCCGATCCCGGCTTTCGCCGGCTTGGCGCATCCTTTCCGCTGTTCCGGCCCGCAGCGCGCGACTCCGCGCGGCGGCTGTTCGACCTGATGGCAGGCTTTGTCTATGCGCAGACCCTGGCCGCCGCGGTGGAGTGCGGCCTTTTCGGCCACCTGGCGGGCGGCGCGCGCGAGGCCGGCGCCCTCGCCCGCGAGGCCGGCCTGCCCGAGGGGGCGATGCACCGCCTCCTGCGCGCCGGGGCCGCCCTCGCCCTCTTCGAGGACATGGGGGATGACCGGTATGCACTGGGGCCCCTGGGTGCCGCCTTCTCCGGCACACCGGGCCTGGACCGGATGGTGCGCCACCACGGTGTGCTCTATCGCGACCTTGCCGATCCGGTGGGCCTTCTGAAGGCCGGTCCGGGGGCGGGTTCGCTGCGGGACTGGTGGCCCTATGGACAGCCGGACGCGCACGAACAGACCCTCGACTATTCGGGCCTGATGGCCGCCACCCAGCCCATGATCGCCGAGCAGGTGATCGATTCGCTCGACCTGTCGCGCGCGCGGCGCCTGCTGGACATTGGCGGCGGAACGGGGGCGTTCGCGCTGGCCTGCGCACGCCGACATGACCACCTGACGGTTGAGGTTTTCGACCTGCCCACCGTCGCCGAAGCCGCCAACGCACGGATCGCCGCCGAGGCGATGACCACCAGGGCACGCGCGATTGCAGGCGATTTCCGCCGCGATCCTCTGCCCACCGGGGCGGATGTCATCACCTTCGTGCGCATCCTGCATGACCACGGCGAGGACACGGTCCGCGCCGTCCTGGCCGCCGCGCGCGCCGCGATCGCGCCGGGCGGGATGGTGGTCGTTGCCGAGCCGATGTCGGACGCACCGCGCCGCGATCCCATGGCCGAGGCCTATTTCGGGTTCTACCTGCGGGCAATGGGCCACGGCCGCGCCCGTACCCCGCGCGAGATCATGCGCCTGCTGGACGAGGCCGATTTTCGCTCGCCCCGGCCCCGCGCCACCGCCATCCCCATGATCTGCCGGGTTGTCACGGCGCGGGCGTGACACCTGACCGCCGCAGAGCGCCGCTGGGGGACGCGACAGACTGTCTCATTGGCGAAACGACATCGACCGACCAATCGGATTGACACAGCGCGGTGTCCATTTACATTGACACCGGGGCGTTGGTTGGGTTTCGGCGTCCCTCCCCGAACCGCTTCAGGCGGCGCGGGTCCGAAAGGTTGCCATGCAGACCGCCGCGGTCATTCTCGATTCGCCCCGCGCCCTCGACGTGCGCACGGTGGGCCTACGCGACCCGTCTGCAGAAGACACCGTCGTCGAAGTGGCCTGGAGCGGCATCAGCACCGGCACCGAGCGCCTGCTCTGGGATGGCCGCATGCCGGCCTTCCCGGGCATGGGCTATCCGCTGGTGCCCGGTTATGAGGCGTTCGGGCGGGTGGTCGACGCCGGCGCCAGCGCGCGCCATCGCATCGGCGAAACCGTCTTTGTGGGCGGCTCGAATGCCTTCCTCGAGGTCAAGGGCCTGTTCGGCGGCGCGGCCCGCCACCTGGTCGTCCCCGCCGCCCGCGCGGCGCGTGTGGACATCGACCCGGTGCCCGAGGGCGTGCTGGTGGCGCTGGCTGCAACTGCCCGCCACGCGGTCGACCCTGATGCCCCACCCGAGCTGGTGGTCGGCCACGGCGCGCTCGGCCGGCTGATTGCCCGGATGGTGATCGCCGACGGCCACGCCCCGCCCACGGTCTGGGAAATCGACCCCACCCGCATGGATGCCGGCGGCGCGTACGAGGTTGTCCGCCCCGAGGACGATCCGCGGCGCGACTACGCTGTGGTGTGCGACGCCAGCGGCGACGACGCCATCCTCGATTCGCTGGTGTCGCGCTGTGCGCGCGACGCTGAAATCGTGCTCGCCGGCTTTTACGAGGATCGCCTCTCGTTTGCCTTCGCTCCGGCCTTCATGCGCGCGCTGCGGCTGCGCATCGCGGCCGAATGGACACCGGCCGATCTGGCGCGGACCCTCGACATGATCGAGTTCGGCCGCCTGCGCCTCGATGGCCTGGTGACCCACCGTTCGGCCTGGCGCGACGCGCCGGCTGCCTACCGCACCGCCTTCGGCGATCCTGCCTGCCTCAAGATGGTGCTCGACTGGGAGGGCTGCCCATGAGTTCGGTGACATTGATCCAGAACCGGCCCGCCCCGGCCGACCCTGTCGAGGTCGAGGACGCGCCCGACGCGGAACCGGTTTCCAGGACCCAGATCATCGCGATCTATGGCAAGGGCGGCATCGGCAAGAGCTTCACCCTTGCCAACCTCAGCTACATGATGGCCCAGCAGGGCAAGAGGGTGCTGCTGATCGGCTGCGACCCCAAGTCCGACACCACCTCGCTGCTGTTCGGCGGCAAGGCCTGCCCCACCATCATCCAGACATCGTCCAAGCGAAAGCTGGCGGGCGAGGAGGTGCGCATCGAGGATGTGTGCTTCGTGCGGGACGGTGTTTACGCGATGGAGCTGGGCGGGCCCGAAGTGGGGCGCGGCTGCGGCGGGCGCGGCATCATCCACGGCTTCGAAACGCTGGAGAAGCTGGGCTTCCACGAGTGGGACTTTGACTATGTCCTGCTGGACTTCCTGGGCGACGTGGTGTGCGGGGGCTTTGGCCTGCCGATCGCCCGCGACATGTGCCAGAAGGTCATCGTCGTCGGCTCGAACGACCTCCAGTCGCTCTATGTCGCCAACAATGTCTGCTCGGCGGTCGAGTATTTCCGCCGGCTGGGCGGCAATGTCGGCGTCGCCGGCATGGTAATCAACAAGGATGACGGCACCGGAGAGGCACACGCCTTCGCCCAGGCCGTCGGCATCCCGGTTCTGGCCGCCATCCCCCAGGATGATGACCTGCGCCGTCGCAGCGCCAACTATCAGATCGTCGGCAAGCCCGGCGACCGCTGGGCGGACCTGTTTGCGCTGCTGGCCACCAATGTCGCCGAAAGCCCGCCGCACCGCCCCGCCCCGCTCAGCCAGGAGGGCCTGCTGAACCTGTTCTCGGCCTCCGAGACCGGGCGGGACGTGACCCTGGTTCCGGCCACCCAGGCCGATCTGCGGGGGGCGGCGTTCGCGCCGCGTCCTTCGCTCGAAGTCATCTACGACGGAATCTGATCGATGGACGCGCCCACACCGTCCCGGCCCGACCTCGCATCGCCCCCACTGGCGGACGCGGGCGGCTGTCATGCCGGGGCCGACCGGCTGGCAGCAGC
Organism: Hyphomonadaceae bacterium UBA1001; assembly: GCA_002291875.1. GTDB lineage: Bacteria > Pseudomonadota > Alphaproteobacteria > Caulobacterales > Aquidulcibacteraceae > UBA1001. Next base: position 410 of record DBAV01000045.1, on the reverse strand, counting down.
GGCCATCGCCGCCGGCAAGGGCGAAATGCTGGCGCGGTTCGCGGCCGACTATCCGCGCGGCCCCCACGACCAGCCGCAGAGCATGTGCCCGGCCTTTGGAAGCCTGCGGGTCAGCCTGCGCATGCGCCGCACCGCCAGCGTGCTGTCGGGATCGGCCTGCTGCGTCTATGGCCTGACCTTCACCAGCCATTTCTACGGCGCGCGCCGTTCGGTCGGCTATGTGCCGTTCAATTCCGAAACGCTGGTGACCGGCAAGCTGTTCGAGGACATTCGCGACGCCGTCCACCAGCTCGCCGATCCGGCGCTCTACGACACCATCGTGGTGACCAATCTGTGCGTGCCCAGCGCGTCGGGTGTGCCGCTCCAGCTTCTCCCGCGCGAGATCAATGGCGTGCGCGTCATCGGCATCG
>DBAV01000034.1 GCA_002291875.1 Hyphomonadaceae bacterium UBA1001 | reverse complement strand
GGTGGTCGCGGCGGGGACCGTGCGCGGGCAGGGGGCGGCGAGCGCGCCCGGCCCGAGCGCTTGCAAAAGTCCGAGCGTGCGCAAAAGTCCGAACAGCCTGCCGCCGAAGCCATTGCGTCTTCCGAGCGGCCGCGGGACGGGCGACGCGAGCGCGAACGCGATCGGCCGCGCGCGGACGGCGGCGGGGAACGCCGCGAGCGGCGACCCTCGCGCGCGGCGGCGCATGGTGGCGAAGCGCGCTCGGGATCGCGCTCTGACCCCCGGTCAGGGCCGCGCTCGGACGACCGGCCGCACCGGCAGCGCGAACGGGCCCCGGCCGGGGCGGCGCCGGGCTTTGGCGACGATCACATGCCCGCCTTCCTGCGCGCCCAGATTGCCGCGGCCGCAGCCAAGAAGGCCGGGTAAGTCCCTTTGGCGGGACCGAGGGCACGGCCTGGCGCCGCGCCCCCGACCGCCGCCCGCACCTCAGCGGCTGATGCGGCCGGCCACGAATTTTCGGAAACCCTCGCCATAGGGCGGGCGCAGCATGCCGAACACGGCATCGACACCGGTCTGGCGATAGACCGCGCGGCGGTGGGAAAACTCGAGAAACCCGTCCTGGCCGTGATAGGCGCCCATGCCGCTGGGACCGACGCCGCCAAAGGGCAGATCCTCCATCGAGACGTGGAAGATCACATCGTTGATGGTCACCCCGCCCGAAACCGTCCGCTGAAGGACGCGCTCCTCTTCGGCCCGGTCCTTGCCGAACCAGTAAAGGCCCAGCGGACGCGGACGGGCATTCACGAAATCGATCGCCTCGTCGATCGTGTCATAGCCGACGACCGGCAGCACGGGGCCGAAGATTTCATCCTGCATCACCGTCATCGACTCCGACACGTCGGTCAGCACCACGGGCGCCATGCGGCGGTCATTGGCAGTTTCGGCCGAGGCCTCGGTCGGTGCGACCTCGATCACCCGCGCGCCCTGGGTGCGGGCGTCCTCGATGTACTGGGTCAGGCGCTGGTGGTGGCGGTCGCTGACGATGGCGGTGTAGTCCGGATTGCCGGCAAAGCGCGGATACATGGCCCGCAGCGCCTCGACATAGGCCGTGACGAAGGCATCGCGCAGGTCGTTCGGCACCAGCACATAGTCGGGCGCGAGGCAGATCTGGCCGGCGTTCATGGTCTTGCCGGTGGCAATCCGGCGCGCGGCCAGCGCCAGGTCGGCCGAGCGTCCGATGATCGTGGGTGACTTGCCGCCAAGCTCGAGCGTCACCGGGACCAGATTGCGCGCCGCGGCCTGCATCACCTTGGCGCCGATGCCGGTGCCGCCGGTGAAGATCAGGTGGTCGAACGCCAGCCCCGCGAACGCCGAACCCACATCCGGCCCACCCGGATGCACCGAGATCACGTCGTCTGCGAAATAGCGGGGAAACAGGTCCGCCATCAGCTGCGACGTGGCCGGGGTGAATTCCGAGGGCTTGATCATCGCCCGGTTGCCGGCCGCCAGCACCCCTGCCAGCGGCGCAAAGGTCAGGTTCACCGGGAAGTTCCACGGCGCGATCACGCCCACCACGCCCTTTGGAACAAAGGTCAGGTCCGCACGCGCGCCCAAGAGGCCGAAGGGCGCCTCGGTGCGGCGACGCTGCGGGCGCATCCAGCGGCGCATGTGCGCCTTTGCGTGCTTGAGCGGGCCGATCGAGCCCGCAATGTCCGTCAGGCGCGACTGGTCGTGGCTGCGCCCGCCGAAGTCGGCATCCAGCGCCTCGACCAGCGCCCGCTCATTGTCCACCAGCAGCGCGATCGCCTGGTTGAGGCGATCCTCGCGCACGCCGGCATCGGGCGGGCCCTCGCGAAGCTGGGCTGCCTTCATGCGTTCGAGCTGGATCGACATCCGCGAGGCGGGGTCGAGCATTGCCTGGGTTTGCACCGCGTTCATTGTCCAAACTCCTCCAGCCCATGGGCCGGCGCGACGGCCGGCGCTCGCGCGATCGTTTGATGCGGCCCCGGAAACACGGCGTTAACCACGGTGCGCCAGAACCGGGGCGCGCAGGCGTGCGCCATCAAGGAATGTCCGCGAAGTGAACGGCGTTATCAAGTCTCCCCTTGTGGCGGCCCGCGAGGCCATCGACCTGATGGAGCGGCACGGGCTGGATCCGTCGCCCATGGTCTATGCCGTGCTGAGCGCATGGCGAGCGCAGTCGAACCCCGACCTCGCCCGCGCCATCGAAACGGTGATCGATTCGGGCGCGCCGCTGACCGACAAGGTGTGTGACGAACTGCACCAGCGCTTTTTCGGACCCGGCGACCTCGCGCGGGAAACCGCGGCGGTCAACGAAAAGGCGATCCAGCAGATCCAGGGCGTCGTCAGCGACCTCGAGGCGGCCGGCAATCGCACCAGCGCCTACAGCGAGCGGCTGGTCGACGTCACCCGCGCGCTCGAGCGCCAGATGGAGCCGTCGCGGCTGGCGGCGCTGCTGACGGGCCTGGCGCGGACGACCACCGAGATGATCGTCCAGAACAAGGAACTGACCACGCGCCTGAACGAGACGACGCGTGAAATGAGCGCGCTGCGCGATGCGCTCGAACTGGTGCGGACCGAGGCCCTGTCGGACCCGCTGACCGGTCTGGCCAACCGGCGCAACTTCGACGAGGTGCTGAAGCTGCGCATTGCCGAGGCCGAAACCTTTGGCAGCTCGCTCTCGCTGATCCTGTGCGACATCGACCATTTCAAGCGCTTCAACGACACCTGGGGGCACCAGACCGGCGACCAGGTGATCCGCTTCATCGGGGCCAGCCTGCAGCGCAATGCGCTTTCCGATTATCTGGTGGCGCGGATCGGCGGCGAGGAATTCGCCCTGATCCTTCCGCGCACCTCGCTGAACGATGCGGTTGCCTTCGCCGAATCGGTGCGCCGTTCGGTCGAGACCAAGAAGCTGCTGCGTCGCTCGACCGCCGAGGAGCTGGGCCTTGTCACCATCTCGAGCGGTGTCGGTGTCTGGCGCCGCGGCGAGGAAGCCAAGGACTTCATCGCGCGCGTCGACGCCATGCTCTATGCCTCCAAGCATCAGGGCCGAAACTGCGTCACCGCCGACAGCAATGACCGCCGCACCGCGGCCTGAGCGCGCATCCCGCCTCCCGTCGCGGCAGCTTGGCTGCACCGTGTCCAGCCTCTAGGAGGGCGCAAACACGTCCACGGAGATGGCCATGTCCGAGCCCAGCCGCATTCGATACGAGGTCACCGATGGCCTTGCCACGCTGACCCTGGATGACCCATCGACGCTGAATGCGGCCAGCATCGAACTGGCGGACGAGCTGAGCGCGGCGCTGGGACGGGCCGAGGCCGAGGCCCGGGCGGTGATCCTGACCGGCAATGGCCGGGGCTTCTGTTCGGGGGCGAACCTGTCGGCCCCGCGCATGGCGAATGCCGATCCGGCATCGTTCGACGCCGGTGAAGCGCTCGAGACGACCTACAATCCGCTGGTGACGCGCATCCGCGACCTGCGCGTGCCGATCGTCACGGCCGTCAATGGGGCGGCGGCCGGTGTCGGCTGCTCGATCGCCCTTTTGGGCGACCTGATCGTGGCCGCCGAAAGCGCCTACTTCCTCCAGGCCTTCCGCCGGATCGGCCTGATCCCTGATGGGGGCTCGACCTGGCTGCTGCCGCGCATGGTGGGCCGTGCACGCGCCATGGAAATGATGCTGCTGGGCGAGAAGATTCCGGCCGCGCAGGCGCTGGAATGGGGCATGATCAACAAGGTGGTGCCCGACGCTGCGCTGATGGATGCGGCGCGCGACTATGCACGCCGCCTCGCCGACGGTCCCGCCTCGCTGGCGCTGATCCGCCGCGCCGCCTGGGACGCGCTCGACCGGGACTGGCAGGAGCAGCTGGGTGTGGAACGCGAACTCCAACGCGATGCGGGGCGCACCGCCGACTTCATCGAAGGCGCGGCGGCCTTCCTGCAAAAGCGGCGTGCCAACTTCGCGGGGCGTTGAAACCGTGTGGCGGTGCCCCTGACAGGGGGGCTGGCTGATGATATGAAAACGGCATGCGTCGCGCCGATGTCCTCCAGATCCTGCGACGGCACCGCGCCGAGCTCAGGGCGCTGGGCGTGGCGCGCATGTTCCTGTTCGGCTCGGTCGCGCGTGACGAAGCCGATGGCGCCAGTGATGTGGACCTGCTCATCAGCCCCGCCAGCGAGACGTTCTCGCTGTTCGACCTGATCCGCGTGCAGGACGAGACCGCGCGGCTTTTGGGCGCGCCGGTTGAGGTTCACGACCACGCCGGGCTGGCGCGCCTGCCGGCCTTTCAGCGATCGGTCGAGCGCGACCTCGTCGATGTCTTCTGACAGCGATCGCACCCGTGGTCGGCCCCGTGAAACCCGGCGCATCGTCGAGCTTGCGGTAACGCTTGCGCGGCGGGCGATGGAGAGGACCGCCAGCGACACGGCTGAAACCTACCTTGCCAACAGCGAGCGCCAGGATGGCATTGTTCACCTTCTCGTCCGCTTCGGCGAGGCTCTGAAAGCCCTGCCTGACGGTCATCTCGACGCGATCGGACCGGGCCTTCCCTGGAAGGAGGCGATGCGGTTCCGTGACCTTGCCGCCCACTGGTATGCCGACGGTCTGGACCAGGTTCTGATCTGGCGCGTGGTCAGGCTTGAACGTCCCCCGATGATGGAGGCGCTGGACCGCTCGATGGACCTCGGGTGAGCCGGGGCGACCCGAGGCGGGCACCGAGATCATTCGCGACGCGTCATTCGCCCGAACGCACCTTCACATAAGTTCCGGGCGCATCGCAGAGCACCTCATACCCGCCCTCACCGGGCTGGCGTGCCTTGATCCGTCGACCCGAACGCGCGCCCAGCCATTCCATCCAGTGCGGCCACCATGATCCTGGGTGTTCCTGCGCATTCGCGATCCATTCGTCGGTGGTGTCGGGCAGGGCGGCGTTGGTCCAGTGCTGGTATTTGCGCGCCTCGGGCGGGTTGATGACGCCCGCGATGTGGCCCGAGCCCGCCAGCGTCACCACCGTCTCGCCGCCGAACATGCGCGCGCCTCTATAGACCGACCGGAAGGGCGCGATGTGGTCCTCGCGCGAGGCCTGGACATAGCACGGGGTCGCGATGTCCGAGAGCCTGACCCGCACGCCGGCCACCTCGAGCTGCCCCCTGGCCAGCGCGTTGTCGCGATAGAAGCGGGTCAGATAGAAATGGTGCAGCGCGCGCGGCATGCGCGTCTGGTCCGAGTTCCAGAACAGCAGGTCGAAGGCCCGCGGCTGCTTTCCGAGGAAATAGTTGTCCACGACATACGACCAGATCAGGTCGTTCGCCCGCAGCGCGTTGAAGGTGTCGGCCATGCTCGCGGCGTCCAGGACACCGCCCTGGGCCTCGGCGATCCGGTCGACATAGGCGATCGCCGGATCATCGGTGAACACCTTGAGGTCACCGGCCTCGTCGAAATCGGTCTGCGCGGCAAAGAAGGTGGCGGAATGGATGCGCTGGTCCTTCATGCGCCCCAGGAGCGCCAGCGTGGTGGCCAGCAGCGTGCCGCCGATGCAATAGCCCACGGTGTTGACGCTCTCGACGTCGCAGATGGCGCGCACCGCTTCGACGGCGGTCAGGACGCCGTCGCGCATGTAGTCCTCGAAGGTCGCCTCGGCGAGGTCCTCGTCCGGATTCACCCACGAGGCGATGAAGACCGGCACGCCCTGGTCCAGCAGCCACTTCACCATCGAGTTCCTGGGTGTCAGATCCAGGATGTAGAACTTGTTGATCCAGGGCGGGA
>DBAV01000225.1 GCA_002291875.1 Hyphomonadaceae bacterium UBA1001 | reverse complement strand
GCCTGGAAGCCCGGGCTCCGGGGGGGGGTCAGCCGGACCAGTCGGTGGCGGGGGAGAGGGTGTCCACCGCCTCGAATACGGCCTCGACGACCTGGCGTTCATGCGCGGTCAGTTCGGGCTTCCAGACGTCCAGCAGCAGAATCACGCGGGTCTGGTCCGAACGGTTCCACGCCTCGTGCTCGATGGTGTCGTCGAAGGCCCATGCCACGCCCTCGCGCCATTCGCGCGTCTCCGCGCCGACCCGAAACGCGCATCCCGGAGGCACGATCAGCGGCAGGTGACAGATCAGGCGGGTGTTCACCAGGCCGTGATGGGGCGGGATGTGCATGCCGGGCCGCAGCAACGAGAACAGCACATTGGGCGTGCGCCCGCGCGCCCGCGCCAGCGGCAGCCCCTCGAGCGCGGCGGCGGTGGCCGGGCAGCGCGCCAGGTTCGCCTCGAGCGGGGCACCGTCGCGCCACAGATACCAAGCGCTCCAGTCGGGGTTGCCGACCAGCCCGTGCCGATCGCGCGCGGCGGCGGCCGCGTCGCCCTCGACATAGGGCGCAAAGGTGTCGGTGCGCATGATCGCCAGCAATTCCTGGCGGATCGCCTGGGTCGCGGCCTCGAGCCGGGACAGGAAGGGCGTTGCCGCGCGCGGATAGAAACCGATGTCGGGCAGGCCGGGCCAGTACAGGCGCCGCGGCTGCTGGACGTGGCGCTGGGCACGGCCGAACAGCAGGTCCACCGCATGACGCGCGCGCCAGCCGGCGATCGGGTCGGCGTCGTCATCGCCTGCCGGGCCCAGCCCCTCGATCCGGCGTGCCAGATCGGCCTGCGCGCGTTCGGCGGCCTGGGCGATGCGGGCCCGGGCGCGCGTCAGGAGGGCGGCAAGGTCGGGCGCCGGATTGGCCGCCCCCGGCGCGGCGAGGGCGCGCCGCCAGGCCTCGAGCGCCTCGACGCCCAGCCCCGACGCCTCGAAGGCATCCCCTCGCAGCACCAGGGCGCGTGCATAGCCCGGATCGAGCGCCAGCGCCGCATCGGCCGCCGCGCGTGCCGCCGCCGCATCCCCGAGGTTCAGCCTGGCCATGCCCAGGGCGGTGTGGATGGCCGCATCGGCCTGCCCGGCGGCCATCAGGGCGACAAAGGCGCGCTCGGCCACCGCCCATTCGCCCGTCTGGAGCGCGCGCGCACCCTGGCGCGCCAGGGCCGCAGGGTCCGTCACGTCCGGCGGCGGGGCACCCGCGCTCATGGCCGCACGCCGCCGATACAGACCGACTTGACGTCCAGGAAGTCATTGAGGCCGAGGTGCGAGCCCTCGCGCCCGATGCCGGACTCCTTGATGCCGCCGAACGGGATGATCTCGGACGAGACCAGCCCCGTATTCATGCCGACAATCCCGAACTCCAGCCGCTCGGCGATGCGCAGCGTGCGGGCCATGTCGCGCGTGAAGGCATAGGCCGCAAGCCCGGCGGGCGTGGCATTGGCGAGGGCCAAGCCCTCGTCGTCGTCCTCGAAGCGCATCACCGGGGCCAAGGGGCCAAAGGTTTCCTCGAGCGTCACGCGCATGCCGTGCCGCACGCCCGCCAGCACCGTGGGCTGCCAGAAATTGCCCCCCAGCGCGTGCGGGCCGCCGCCGGTCAGGACGTGCGCGCCGGCCGACACCGCGTCGCTGACATGGGCGGCCACCTTCTGGACCGCGCGGGCGTCGATCAGCGGCCCCTGGTCGGTTTCCCCGCCCAGGCCCGGGCCCACCCGCAGGGCCGCCGCACGCGCGGCCAGACGCTCGACAAAGGCATCATGCACGCCCGCCTGCACCAGGATGCGGTTGGCGCACACGCAGGTCTGGCCGGTGTTGCGGAACTTGGACGCCATCACCCCGTCGATGGCGGCGCCGAGGTCGGCATCGTCGAACACCAGAAAGGGCGCGTTCCCGCCCAGCTCCATCGAGATGCGCTTCATGGTGCCCGCGGCACGGGCGGCCAGCCTCTTGCCCACCGGGGTCGAGCCGGTGAAGGTCAGCTTGCGGACCCGCGGGTCGTCCAGCACCACGCTGCCGATCGCCTCGGCATCACGGCCGGTGACCACGTTCAGCACGCCGGGCGGCAGGCCCGCCTCGTGCGCCAGACGCGCCAGGGCCAGGGCCGAAAGCGGGGTCAGTTCGGACGGCTTGAGCACCACCGTACAGCCCGCCGCCAGCGCGGGGGCGACCTTGCGTGCGATCATGGCGGCCGGAAAGTTCCACGGCGTGATGGCGGCCACCACGCCGACCGGCTGGCGCAGGACCAGGATGCGGCGGTCGGGCTGGTGCGGCATCAGCACCTCGCCGCGCACGCGCCGCGCCTCGCCGGCGAACCAGTCGAGAAAGGCGGCCGCATAGGTCACCTCGCCACGGGCCTCGGCCAGCGGCTTGCCCTGCTCGGCGGTCATCAGCCGCGCCAGATCGTCGACATGGGCGTTGATCCGGTCGTGCCAGCGGCGCAGGACGCGCTCGCGCTCGCCGGCCAGGGCGCCGCGCCAGGCCGGCAGGGCGGTGTGGGCGGCATCGACCGCACGGGCGGTCTCGGCGGCACCGAGGTCGGCAACATGGGCGATCACGCGCCCGTCGGCCGGATCGGTGACCTCGAACGCCGCGCCGCCGTCGGCGTCGATCCAGTCTCCGCCGACAAGGGCGCGGCCCTCGAGCAGGTCGGCGCGCGTCAGGCCGGGCACGCCGGCGGCGGGGCTGCGGACCTCGGTGGTGGTGGTCATGGCGGGGGCCTCCAGAAGGCTCTTGCGGAAACGCCGGCGGACGCTCAGCGTTGACGCGCGTCCGGTGCCGCGACGGCCTGCCGGACCGATCCAGGCGGAGGCAGCGTGTCGGGCCAAGGATTTTCAGGCGAAAGGTTTTCGGGCCAAGGGTTTTCGGGCGAGCGGTTGCGCATCGATCTGTGGCTGTGGCGGGCGCGGTTCCTGAAATCGCGGGCGCTGGCGCCGGCCCCGGGCCCCGAGGGCCGGGGGCGCCCGCGCCGGGGGGGGACCGGCGAG
>DBAV01000153.1 GCA_002291875.1 Hyphomonadaceae bacterium UBA1001 | reverse complement strand
CCGGCCAGCAGGCCGCCGCGCGACCGACAGGCGGTCCGCCCGGAGCAGGCGCGCCGCGTGGCGAAGCGCCCGTGGTCGTCGCCGGGTCGCCGGCGACCGCGACCTTCTATCAATTGGTCGAGGCGCCGGGCACCGCCAGCGCCAACGAGGCCGCCGTCATTTCGTCCAAGGTCACCGATGTGGTGCGGGCCGTCCGCTTCGAGAGCGGGGATTTCGTTCGGCGCGGGCAGGTGCTGGTCGAACTGGCCAGCCTCGAGCAGCAGGCCGACCTGACCGAGGCGCGCGCCGTCCTGGCCGAGGCCCAGACCAATCTGGACCGCATCCAGGAACTGGCCGACCGCCAGCTTGCGCCCAAGGCGCGCCTGGATACGGCGGTCGCTGCCAGGGACCGCGCCGCCGCGCGCGTCGATGCGCTGGCCGCCCGCGTCGAGGAGCGCTTCATCCGCGCACCCTTCAGCGGCCGCATGGGCCTGCGCACGGTGTCGGCCGGTGCACTGGCGCGGCCCGGCGATCCGCTGGCCACCATCGACGACACCTCGACCATCAAGCTGGATTTCGATGTGCCGGAAGTGGACATGCAATATGTCCGTCCCGGCGTCGCACTCGAGGCGCGCGCCGCGGCGGTCCCCGACCAAGTGTTCACCGGCCGCGTCGCCACCCTGGACAGCCGGGTCAATCCCCAGACCCGCACGGTCCGCGCGCGCGCGCTGATCCCCAACCGGGCGGGCGCACTGAGGCCGGGAATGCTGCTGCAGGTGGCGGTCCGCGCCCAGCCGCGCCAGTCGCTGTCGGTGCCTGAACTGGCGCTGATCGACCGCGGCGAGCAGAGTCAGGTCATGACCATCGTATCGGCCGAGGGACGCGATGTCGTGCGCCCGGCCACCGTGACCACCGGACGGCGCCAGGATGGCCGGGTCGAAATTCTCGAGGGCCTCGCCGCCGACGCGCGCATCGTGATGGAGGGGGTTAACCGGGTCCGGCCGGGCCAGCCGGTGCGCATCCAGCCGCCGGCCGCGGCCGACGCGGCCGCCCCCGTGACGGCCGGAGCGCCACGCGGATGATGATCTCGGACATCTCGGTCAAGCGCCCGGTGCTGGCCCTGGTGGCCAGCCTGCTGATCATCGTCTTCGGTGCGATCGCGTTCTTTGGCCTGCCGCTGCGCGAACTGCCCGACGTCGATCCGCCGGTCGTGTCGGTCAATGTCGGCTATCGCGGCGCCTCGGCCGAGGTGATGGAAACGACCGTCACCCAGGTGATCGAGAACCAGCTGGCCGGGATCGAGGGCATCGACCTGATCGAATCCCAGTCGCGCGACGGGCGTTCCAGCATCACCATCACCTTCCTGCTGTCGCGGGACATCGAGGCCGCCGCCAACGATGTCCGCAATGCGGTGTCGCGGATCACCGGACAATTGCCGGTGGGTGCGGACGCGCCCGAAGTCTTCAAGACCGACGCGGACGCCGATCCGATCATCTGGTTCAACATGGATTCGACCACGCTGTCGCGGGTCGAGCTGACCGACTATGCCGAGCGGTTCGTGGTCGACCGGCTTTCGGTGCTGCCGGGTGTGGCGACGGTGCGGGTCGGCGGCGGCCAGAGGCCCTCGATGCGCGTCTGGCTGGACCCCGAGGCGCTGGCCGCGCGCGGGCTGACGGTCGACGATGTCGATGCCGCCCTGCGCAGCCAGAACATCGAGCTGCCGGGCGGATACCTTCAGGGCACCCAGCGCGACTATACGGTGCGCGTCACCCGCGGTTTCGAGACCGTCGAGCAGTTCCAGCGCCTGCCCGTGGGGCGCAGTGCCGCCGGCCACCAGATCCGCCTTGGCGAGGTGGCCCGTGTCGAAGTCGCGGCCGAGGAAACCCGAAGGCTGTTCCGCGGCAATGGGGTGGACCAGATCGGGCTGGGCATCGTGCGCCAGTCGCGCTCGAATGCCATCGAGGTCGGCGACGCGGTCAAGGCCGAGATCGAACGCATCCGGCCGACCCTGCCCGAGGGCACCGACATCATCGTGGCGTTCGACTCGACCGTCTTCATCTCGGAGGCGGTGGACAAGGTCTGGCAGACCCTGATCGAAGCGGTGATCTTGGTCGTCCTGGTGATCTTCCTGTTCCTGGGGTCGTTCCGGGCGGCGCTGGTGCCGGCGGCGGTCATCCCGGTGTGCCTGCTGGGTGCGTTCGCGATCATCGCGCTGTTCGGCTTCTCGATCAATCTTCTGACCCTGCTGGCACTGGTGCTGTCGATCGGACTGGTGGTCGACGACTCGATCGTGGTGCTGGAAAATGTCCAGCGGCGGTTGGACGAGGGCGAGCCCGTACCGGTCGCCTCGATCCGCGGCACGCGCGAGATCGCCTTTGCGGTGATCGCCACCTCGTCCGTGCTGGTGGCGGTGTTCGTGCCGCTGCTGTTCGTGGGCGGCTATATCGGCCGGCTGTTCATCGAGCTGGCGGTCGTGGTGGCCGGGGTCATCGCGGTCTCGGCGTTCTGTTCGCTGACGCTGACGCCGATGATGTGCTCGCTGCTGCTGCGGCCCGCGGGCGGCGCCTCGCCGCTGGCGCGGTTCACCGAGCGCATGGTGCTGGGGCTGCGGCGGTCCTATCGCGGCTCGCTCGAGCTGGTGCTGCGGCTGCGCTGGGCCACGGTGCTGGTGTTCCTGGTGGTGGCCGGCGGCGGGTGGTGGTTGTTGCAGCAGCTGCCCGGCGAGCTGGTGCCCGAGGAAGACCGCGGCAATGCCTCGATCATCATGACCGCACCCGAGGGCGCCTCGTTCGAGGTCTCGCTCGACATCATGCTCCAGGCCGAGGCCAAGCTTCAGGCCTATGTCGAGCGTGGCGAGGTCACCCGCTTCCTCATCGTGGTGCCGTCCTTCCAGGACATCGGAACCAACCGCTTCAACCGCGGCTTCGGGCGGGTCTTCATGGCGCCGTGGGACGAGCGCGAGCGCTCGGGCCAGGAAATCGTCGCCGAGATGAACCGCGACCTCGCCACCATCCCGGGGGCGGTGTTCCGCGCCGTCATGCCCGGCCCGATCCAGCAGGGCGGCGGCGGGGCCGGGGACAACGTGTCGATCATCATCGCGGGCGGCACCTATGGCGAGATCGCCGGCATCGCCGAGCGGGTCGTGGACCGTGTGCGCGACAACCCGCTGCTGCTGCGGCCGCGGTCCAACTATGACCCCTCCAGCCCGCGCGTGGTGGTGGACATCGACCGCGAACGGGCGGCGGCCCTGGGCGTCTCCACCCAGGCGATCGGGCGCACGCTCGAGGCGCTGATGGGGTCACGCCGGGTCACCACCTTCCAGGACCGCGGCGAGGAGTTCGACGTCATCATCCAGGCCGAGCGCACCCAGCGCGAGGGGCTGGTGGACCTCGAATCCGTCCAGGTCCGGTCGGACCGCACCGGCCAGCTGATCCCGCTGTCCAACCTGGTCAGCCTGCGCACCGTCGGCGACGAAGCCGGACGCAACCGCGTCAACCGCATGCGCGCGGTGGCGGTGCAGGCCTCGCTGGCGCCCGGTGCCACGCTGGGCGAGGGGCTGGCCGTGCTCGAGGCGGCAGCGCAGGCCGAGATCGCCGGCACCAGCGCCAAGATAGACTATACCGGTGCGGCCAAGCAGTTCCGCGACGCTGCGGGCGGCATCCTCTTTGCCTTCCTGGCCGCGCTGCTGATCGTCTATCTGGTCCTGGCCGCCCAGTTCGAGAGTTTCGTCCACCCGCTGACCATCATGCTGACGGTTCCGATCGCGGTCGCAGGGGGGCTGTTCGGCCTTTATGCCTTCGATGCGTCGCTGAACATCTATTCGCAGATCGGGTTGATCATCCTGATAGGCCTTGCGGCCAAGAACGGCATCCTGATCGTCGAGTTCGCGAACCAGCTGCGCGACCGCGGCATGGCGGGGCGCGCTGCCATCCTCGAAGCGTCCGAACTGCGCCTGCGCCCGATCCTGATGACCTCGATCGCCACCGTGGTCGGCGCCATACCCCTCATCACCTCGACCGGGGCCGGGGCCGAGAGCCGCGAGGCCATCGGCGTCGTGGTGGTGTTCGGGGTCTCGTTCGCCACGGCCCTGACCTTGTTTGTCGTGCCGGTGCTGTACGACCTCCTGGTGCGGTTCAGCGGCAGCCCCGAGGCGCGTGCCCAGGCGATCGAGGCGTGGGAGGCCGGCGAGCGCGACGGGCCGGGCACCCGCCAGCCGGCCGAATAGAGGCGCGGGGGCGGCAAGACCCGGTGCGCCGCCGCCAGCCCCACCACCGACCCCACCACGGCGCGGACGGAAACACTGTGTTCACTGCGCCAGGCGTGCGGGCCGCTTGGCAGCCAGCCGCCACGCTCTAGGTTCGCGGTGACACCGAACCGGAGACCCCCCCATGCGCCGTGCCCTTGCCGCCCTTGCCCTCGCCACCATGACGCCGCTGGCCATGACGGTCCTGGCCACCCCCGTGGCCGTCGCCGCGCCCGACACCAATCCGGCCGAGTCGCCCTCGGGCACCTATGGCATGGACACGTCCCATACCTCGGTCCACTGGTCGATCAGCCATCTGGGCCTGTCGATATACACCGCCCGTTTCGACCGGGTGAACGGCACGCTGGAATGGAATGCCGCGGCGCCCGAGCGCTCCACCCTGACCGCCGACATCGATGCCGCATCGGTATCGACCGGCCTGCCCAGCTTTGACGACAAGCTGGAAGGCACCGACTATTTCAGCGCCGCCGCCCATCCGCGGATCACCTTCGTGTCTACCGCGATCGAGCGCACGGGCCCGACGACCGGCCGCGTCACCGGCAATTTGACCATGCGCGGCGTCACCCGCCCGGTGGTGATGGACGTCACCTTCAATGGCGGCATGTTCAACATGTTCGCGCGCACCCATGCGATCGGCTTTTCGGCCACCACCACCATCAACCGCTCGGACTGGGGCCTGACGGCCAACCTGCCCGTCATCGGCGAGCAGGTGACCATCCGGATCGAGACGGAATTCCTGCGCCGCTGATCGCGCCGGCATTGACCCGACCCCGGCCGTGACCGACACAGGTCGGCGCGGCGCGGGCGCCGTCACCGCGGAGAGGGATCCACCATGGCCAATGCCGAGATCACGGTATCGCCCCTGCCGGGGCCGAACGGCATGCGAGAGGCCCGCTACACCGCGGTGGCCATCGCGCTGCACTGGCTGATCGCGGCCGCAATTGTCGGCCAGATCCTGGCGGGCTGGTGGATGGGCGATGCCATCGACCAGGCGCGCACGCTGGCCGCGGCCGGCCAGACCGACGAGGCGAACGCGCTGCGCCGGGCCGCCTTCGAAACCATCCAGCTGCACAAGGCGACCGGCATCACCGTGCTGGCGCTGTCGGTGCTGCGCCTGGTGTGGCGGCTGTTCAATCCACCACCGCCCCCGCCGGCCGGCATGCCGGGCTGGCAGGTGTTCGCCGCGGGCACCACGCATCTGCTGTTCTATGTGCTGATGATCGGCATCCCGCTGAGCGGCTGGGTGATGGTGTCATCGTCGACCTTCTCGAACCCGACGATGTGGTTCGGCCTGTTCGAAATCCCCAAGCTGCCGGGCTTTGGCACCATGGCGCCCGAGCAGCGCGCGGCGATCAACGATGCCTCCGACAGCGCCCACGGGGCGCTGGCCTGGGTCACGGTGGGGCTGCTGGTCCTCCATGTTGTTGCCGCACTCAAGCACCAGTTCATGGACCGCGATGGCGTTCTGGGGCGTATGCTGCCGTTCCTGCGCTGAGAGGGGAAACACCATCATGAGACAACCTTTCCGTCCGCGCGCGGCGATGGCTGCGATGGCGGCCACGCTGCTGCTGGCGATGGGTGTGGCGCCCGTGGGCGCACAGACCGCCACCCCGCCAGCCGGTGGTGTGGCCGCCCCGGCCGGCGGTCCGGT
>DBAV01000113.1 GCA_002291875.1 Hyphomonadaceae bacterium UBA1001 | reverse complement strand
CAGCCGCGGACGCCGGCCAGGCCCGCAGCCGCCGCGCGTCCCGCCGCAGCACCCCAGCGTCCGCAGGTGGTCAAGCCTGCCCCGCCTGCGCCCGCCCCCGCGATGGTTGTCACCACGCCCGCGGCCTCTGTGCCCGTCGAGTATGTGGTGCCGGCCCGCGTCGTCGCGATGGTCGAGCCGCTCCGCCGCGAGGACGGGCGCCTTCATGATGTGCTCTCGATCTCGGACCGCATGTGCAAGTTCCCGATCGGGGACCCATCGGACGCCGGCTTTGGTTTCTGTGGTCGCGAAGCGGCCTCTGGCGCGCGGTATTGCGCCGCGCACTGCGCGGTCACCTTCCAGCCCCAGGTGCTGAAGAAGCGCAAGGTCACGGGCGTGCGCAGTGACGAGCGGGCCGAGATTCAAAGGCTGATGCGACGGGCCGGCTGATCGGCTCGATCCCGCCGCAGGTGCGCACATTTGCGTGATGCTGCGGATTGGGTGCGCCCGGTTATTTCGTTTTACATCGCGGTTCTGTAAGCCTTTGGAACCCGGCGCGGGGTGATCATACCGCGTGCCGGGTTTCGGCCCTGTCGTTCGACCGGGCGCCCAGGGGACATGGAACCAGCATGGCTGCCGAAGCGGTGGGCGCGGGTGGGCGCAGCGATGCCGACGGCGACAGCACGCGCGCACGCATCCTGCGCGCGGCCATCGAACTGTTTGCCCGCGAAGGCTTTGACGGGACGACCACGCGCACGATCGCGGCCGCGGCCGGCGTCAACCACGCGATGATCGTGTATCATTTCCGCACCAAGGACGCGCTCTGGCGAGCGAGCGTCACGACCCTGTTCGAGAAGCTCTGGTCAGCGATGGACCATGTCGAAGACGCAGACGCCGGTCTTCCAGCCTCCACGATCTTTGTTCGCCGCTACCTGCGCTATTGTACCGAGAACCCCGAGCATACCCGGATGCTGGCCCAGGAGTCGGTGCGGGGGGGCAAACGCCTGCAATGGGTGATGGAGACGTTCGGCGTCGCCTCGCACGCCTATCTGGACAACCTGGTGCGTTCCGAGCAGGCCGCCGGTCACCTGCCTCAGAGCTATCGGATGTCACTGGTCTATATCCTGCTGGCGGCATGCCATCTCCCCTTCGCGCTCGCCAACGAACTGCGGGTGCTCTATGGGGTGGACCCGCACGATCCGCGCTTTCTGGACCTTCATGCCGAAGCGGTGGCGCGGCTGCTGACCGGAGAGCGGGGTGAACCGCCGGCGCGGTCCATGCCGCCGGGTGGGCTGATGAAGGACGTGCTCGAGCGTTGACGCGCCGCACGGGGGCGCCTTCAAGCGTTGCAACCCCGCGCGGACGCTGGAGACGCATGCACCCCAATCGGACCACTGACGCGCTGATGATGGATCGTGCCCTCGCCCTGGCGCACGCCCAGTTGGGTCGCACCGCGCCCAATCCGTCGGTCGGGTGTGTGATCGCCATCGGTGCGGCCATTCTGGGCGAGGGGGCAACCGGCGCGGGCGGGCGTCCCCATGCCGAGGCTGTCGCCCTTTCGATCGCCGGCGACCGGGCGCGCGGCGCCACCGCCTATGTCACGCTCGAGCCCTGTCATCACCCCAGCCCCCGTGGCCCCGCATGCGGCCCGGGTCTGATCGCCGCCGGCATCGCGCGCGTCGTCGTGGCCGTCGAAGATCCCGATCCGCGAATGGCCGGAGGGTCGCTGGCCGCCCTGCGGGACGCCGGCGTCATTGTCGAGCTGGGGCTTGGGGCCGCGACAGCCCGCGCCCAGCACACCGGCTTTTTCCGCCGCATCCGCGACGGAATGGCATGGATCGGGGTCGATCCCAGCCCGGCGCTGTACGAGCGCTCTCTGACCGATGATCCGGGCCTCGACCCGGCCGATCTGGCCCGGAACCTGGCACAGGAAGGGCTGTCGCGCGTGCATGTGGCCCCCGGCACGCCGTTCGCCGAGCGGCTTCTTCGGGCCGGGGTGGCCCAGCTTGCGCGGGACGGGCTGCCCCTCTAGGACGCCCGAGGGGCGGTCCATCCCGGATCCCCCTGATCCCGGATTCGCACCATGTCTGCGCCCTACCGCCTCCTTGGGGCGGACCTGTCCCCTTACACCGCAAAGATCCGCGCCTGCCTGCGCTACAAGGGTATCGAGCACACCTATGTGCGTCGGTCGGCGGCAACCGAGGCCGAGTTCCAGCGCCACGCCCGACTGCCGCTCCTGCCCATCCTGATCGGATCGGACGATTTCTCGATCCAGGATTCCACGCCCATGCTGGCAACACTCGAGGAGCGCCACCCTTCGCCGCCAGCCGTGCCGAATGACGCGGGCCTGGCCTTCCTGGCGCTGCTGCTGGAGGAATACGCCGACGAGTGGGCCTACAAGATCATGTTCCGCGCCCGCTGGTCCCAGCCCGACGCTGCGGCCGAGCTGGGGCGGCGCATCGCGGCGGACGTCCTGGCCGAAGACGCAGGAGACGACCGTGACGCCTCGGCCCAGGCATTCGCCGAACGGATGACGCTGCGCCTGGGCACGGTCGGGGCGACCGACGCCAACGGCGCCGTCCTCGATGCGTCGTTCGTGCGGCTGCTGCGCCTGCTGGACGGGCATCTGGGCCAGCATGTCTTCCTGCTGGGGGGACGGCCGTCGGCAGGGGATTTCGCGCTGGCCGCCCAGCTGGGCCAGATGCTGGGCGAGCGCGCGACCGGCGCCCTCGTCCGCCGCGAGGGGCCGCATGTCGCGGCCTGGATCGAAATGACCCTGGATGCGCCAAAGGCGGCCGGAGACTGGGCCAGCTTCGACGATGTCGCCCCGACCCTGATGCCCTTCCTGGTGCAGGAGGTCGCGGGCACCTTCCTGGCGTGGTCGCGGGCGAATGCCGAGGCGATGCGTGAAAACGCGGAAGAGTTCTCGGTGGACCTCGACGGGGGCACCTGGACCCAGGAACCCCAGAAATACCCAGCCAAGACCCTAGGCGAGCTGCGTCGCAAGCGCCAGGAGCTGGGCAGCCACGCCCGCCTCGATGCGCTGCTGGGCGAGGCGGGGGTCGACCGCGTGCTGCGTCCGGCCTGAGGGCGGGCCGTGCTGCGCCGGACCGCCTTCGAGGGATTTCCGCTCGACCGGGCGTCCCATCGCCGGCGCGAGGCTGACACCCTGCTGAACGAGCCGCGCGCGGAACTGATCGTGCTGCGCGCCGGCCAGCCTCTGCTGGAAGTGCCCGCGCGTGACCTGCATCGCCCGCTGCGCCTGGCCGCCTCGTCGCGGGCCGCAGTGCTGGGCGCGGACGCGCCAACGGTGTTTCTGGGCATGGAGGATACCACGCCCGTGTTCGCCGCCGACGCCGGCCGGCAGGATCCTACGGCCCCGGGGGGCAAGCTGGAGGGCCTGGCGACCTTCATGGAACTGCGCCAGGCGGCGGGGGCGGGCATGGACCCGGGCGAGCTGGCACTGTTGGGGATGGCGCGGGCCCTGTTCGACTGGCACGCGCGCCACCGCTTCTGTGCGGCCTGCGGGACGCCGACAGCCGCCGTCGAGGGGGGTTGGAAACGCGCCTGTGGCGGATGCGGCGCGGAGCATTTCCCCCGTGTCGATCCCGTCGTCATCATGCTGCCCACCCGCCGCGACAGCTGTCTGGTCGGACGCCAGAAGCGCTTCCCGCCCGGCATGCATTCCGCCCTTGCGGGCTTTGTCGAGCCCGGGGAGTCGATTGTCGAGGCCTGCATCCGCGAGATCGCCGAGGAGGTGGGCCTGATCGCGCGCGGCGCCCGCATCGTGGCGACCCAGCCCTGGCCCTTCCCCAGCCAGCTGATGGTCGGCCTGATCGCCGAGGTCGAGGACGGGCCGGTCACGCTGGACACCGAGGAAATCGAGGCGGCGGTCTGGCTGCGCCGCCAGGAGGTCGAGGCCGCACTGCAGGGCCCGATCCGGCATCCGGTCGCCGGGCGCCTGTGGTTGCCGCCGGCAGTGGCCGTCGCGCACACCCTGATGCAGGCATGGATAGAGGCCGGGCCGACCTGAGCGCAGCTGGTGGCGCCATCACCCGCCATGTGCGCACCACGCCACCTGCACCGCGTCTCTGCCTCTTGCGCCTTGTGGCGGGGAGGTCGGCTGGGCTAAGGCCGCGCCACTGAATTCACCGACGGAGACACCACATGGACAGCCCCTTCGGCGCACCGCCCGCCACGCCGCCCCAGCCCCCGGCCCAACCCGGCGGCGAGCCACGTCTGACCGGCAATGTGCTGTTCTACAACCGCCCCGAGCCGCTCAGCCTCGAGCGGCACCGCAATCTGGGCGTCAAGCGCATCGACAAACCCTTTGGCTTTCTGGCGGGCGCGCACATCGTCCCGATCACCGTGAACGAATTCGGCGTCGCCGCAGGGTCGTTCCCGATCATCTTCACGTCCGACTTCAAGACGCCGCTGGCCGTGATGGGCGCGCGTCCCGGCGACAACGTGTTCGTCAACTTCGCGGGCGAGGTCGACCCCGAGGTGTACCTGCCGGCCTTCGTGCGCCGCTATCCGTTCGTGTTCGCCGCGGCCGAAAATTCGGACCAGATGCTGGTCTGCATCGACCGCGAAGCGCCCATGATCGGCGAAAACCCCGACGTCGCCCTGTTCGAGGGCAATGAACCCTCGGCCTTCACCAAGGAAGCGATCGAGTTCTGCAAGGAGTTCGAACGCTTCCGCCGCGCGACCGAGGATTTCACCTCGATCCTGGCCAAGTACGACATCTTCGAACAGAAGACGGTCGCCATCAACCAGCGCAATCCCGACGGCACCGAGACCAACCAGAAGGTCGCGGACTATCACGCCATCTCCGAGGAAAAGCTGGCCGCGCTCAGCGCCGAGCAGTTCCAGCAACTGCGCGAGCAGGGGGCTCTCGGCCCGATCTATGCCCACCTGGTATCGCTGCTCCACTGGCCGAAGGTGGTTCAGCGCACGATCCAGAAATCGACCGCCGAGCAGCAAATGGCGGCCCAACGCCAGCAGCAGGGCGCGTCGGCCCCCGCCGCCAGCACGGGCGGGCCCTTCGCCTCCTGATCCCGCCTTCATCTCCAAGGGTTCGACGGCGCTCCGGGGGTCCGGGGCGCCGTTGTGCATTGGGGACACCGGGGCGCCCGCGCCAGCTTGGTATATCTTGTGGCAAGTCTGCCACACTCCTGCCATCGTCCACACCCGCCGCGGCCGGGCGAACTTGACGAAACCGTGACATGGCCCAAAGGGTCGCGGCGCAATTGGGGGAGTGGGCTTCCTCAGGCGTGAGTTCGCCCAGTGCGCATTCCGGTGGGACGGGGTGGGCGCAGCGACTGCAAATTCAGGGCGCGCCTTGCGTGCCGGCATCCTTGGAGGGAGCAAACGTGAACATTTTCACCACCCGTGGCCGCCTGCTGGCGTCCTCGATCCTGGCCGGCGCGACGCTGTTCAGCGCCGTCCCCGCCATCGCGCAGGAAGCCGAGGCGGAAGGCGAGATCATCGTCACCGGCTCGCGCATCCCGCAGCCCAACCTGGAAACCGCCAGCCCCGTTACCCAGGTGACCGCCGAAGACGTGGCGATCTCGGGCGTGACCCGCATCGAGGACCTGGTGACCCAGCTGCCGCAGGCCTTCGCCGCGCAGAACTCGACCGTGTCGAACGGCGCCTCGGGCACCGCCACCGTCGACCTGCGCCAGCTCGGCTCGGTTCGTACCCTGGTGCTGATCGACGGCCGCCGCATGGGCTATGGCTCGCCGAACGACGCCGCCGCAGACATCAACCAGATCCCGACCCAGCTGGTCGAGCGGGTCGAGGTGCTGACCGGTGGTGCGTCGGCCGTTTACGGTTCGGACGCCGTCGCGGGCGTGGTGAACTTCATCATGCGCGACGACTTCGAGGGCTTCCAGCTCAACGCGCAATACGGCTTCTTCCAGGCCGACAACAATTTCGATGGCCCGGGTGGCATCACCAACACCATCCGCACGCGCGCCGCGACCAACCCGTCGCAGTTCCGCCTGCCCCCGGACACGGTGATCGACGGCTATTCGCGCGAAATCGGCGCGATCATGGGTGTTTCGACCGACGACGATCGCGGCAACATTACCGTTTACGCGTCCTATCGGAACAACTCGGAAATCCTCCAGGCGAACCGCGACTTCTCGGCCTGCGCCATCGGTGCGGCACCGGCCAGCGGCGCGAACTTCACCTGCGGGGGTTCGTCGACCGCGTTCCCCGGTCGTTTCGTCGACTTCGCGAACGGCGCCTTCGACTTCACCCTCTCGGGCACCGGACAGGCCACCCGTCCCTGGAACGGTGCGCTGGACCAGTACAACTTCGGCCCGCTGAACTTCTTCCAGCGCCCGGATGAGCGTTATGCCTTCGGCGCGTTTGGTCGCTACGAGATCAACGACAATGTCGAAGCCTTCACCCAGCTGATGTTCACCGACTACTCGACGGTCGCTCAGATTGCGCCGTCGGGTATCTTCCTCAGCGAACAGCAGATCCCCTGCAACAACCCGCTTCTGTCGGCTGGCCAGCGCACGCTGATCGGCTGCGGCGCGGTGGGTCCGACGGACTCGGTTGCGGTGACGATCGGTCGTCGGAACGTCGAAGGTGGCGGTCGTCAGGACGACCTCGGCTATCAGTCGTTCCGCGGTGTGGTCGGCCTGCGCGGCCCGCTCGTCGAAGGCTGGGACTACGAGATGTCCGCCCAGTATTCGCGTGTCGAACTGTCGCGGATCTATCGCAACGAGTTCTCGAACCGCAAGATCAGCCGCGCGCTTGATGTTGTTCCGGGCCCGGGCGGCGTGCCGACCTGCCGCTCGGTGATCGACGGCAGCGACCCGAACTGCGTTCCCTTCAACCTGTGGACGATCGGCGGCATCACGCCGCAGGCCCGGGATTACATCCAGAGCGTCGGCATCCAGACCGGCCAGACCGAACAGCAGGTGCTGCAGGCCACCGTGTTCGGTGATCTGGGCGGCGTCGGCTTCACCAGCCCGTTCGCCACCAATTCGGCCGGCGCAGCCTTCGGCATCGAGTATCGCCGTGACACGCTGGTCGCCGAGTCGGACGAATCGTTCCGCACCAACGACCTCGCCGGTCAGGGTGGCCCGACCATCCCGCTGGCGGGCGGCACGGACGTGTTCGACATCTTCGGCGAACTGCGCATCCCGTTGGTCGAGGATCGTCCGTTCTTCGAACTGCTCGAAGTGGGTCTGGCCTACCGCTATTCGGATTATTCGATCGGTGAGGCCACCAACACCTACTCGATCAATGGTGAGTGGTCTCCGGTGTCTGATCTGCGCCTGCGCGGTTCGTTCCAGGTGGCCGTGCGCGCACCCAACGTGATCGAACTGTTCGAAGCGCAGGGTCTGAACCTGTTCGACCTTGACGAGGATCCCTGCGGCCCGGCCCGAACCGCGACCCTGGCCGAGTGCCAGGCCACCGGTGTGACCGCCGCCCAGTATGGCTCGCCCTTCCTGGACAGCCCCGCTGGCCAGTACAACGTGTTCGAGGGTGGCAACCCCAACCTCTCGCCCGAAGAAGCGGAAACCATTACGGTCGGCTTCGTGCTGACGCCGGAATTCCTGCCCGGCTTCAACGCTTCGGTCGACTACTTCCAGATCGAAGTGACCGAGCTGGTCAGCACCTTCGGCCCGCTGAACACGCTGGCTGCCTGCTATGACCGCAACGTCCAGGCTGCGTGCGCGCTGATCAACCGCAACGCCAACGGTCAGCTTTGGACCGATGGCGGATTTGTTGAAGACTTCAACATCAACATCGGTGGCATCAAGACCTCGGGCTTTGACTTCAATGCCAACTATGGCTTTGAACTCGCCGCCTTTGGTCTGCCGGATGTCGGTGGGCTCAGCTTCAACTTTGCCGGCACGCTGCTCGAGTCGCTCGAGACGGATCCCGGCGCTGGATCGACCATCTATGACTGCGTCGGCTTCTATGGAAACCAGTGCGGCACCCCCACGCCCAAGTGGCGGCACCGCGCCAGCGTGACCTGGGAAACGCCCCTCAACGCCGACATCACGGCCACCTGGCGTCACCTGGGCGAAGTCGAGCTGTTCGCGGCGAACTTCGTGCAGAACAGCCTCGGCAACCGCGTCGACCGCTTCTTCGAGGCCGAGAACTATCTCGACCTGGCCGCCACCTGGCAGGTCACCGAGAATGCCGTCCTGCGCTTCGGTGTGAACAATGTCCTCGAGAACGACCCGCCGCTCTCCGCGTCGGTCGGCACCACGGGCAATGGCAACACCTACCCGCAGACCTATGACGCGAACGGCCGCTTCTTCTTCGCGGGCATCACCGTCGACTTCTGATCCGCGGATCGGCAGTCCAGAAACAGGGGGGCGGCGGACCAGCAGGTCCGCCGCCCTTCTTCTTTGCGCCCCCGGCACCCTGTCCGCGCACCGGACACGCATCCATCCCGTCATCCCGGGCCGGTGCGTCAGCATCGGACCCCGGACTTATCCACCGAGGGTGGTATTTTGGAGTGATGGGCCAGCGGCGGTTCTTTCGGTTGCTGGACAGAGCTTTGG
>DBAV01000238.1 GCA_002291875.1 Hyphomonadaceae bacterium UBA1001 | reverse complement strand
GCGCCTCCGCCTCGCGCAGCAGCGCCGCGCCCGCCTCGGCGCCGCCCGCGAAGTTCTCCACCATCACGCCCAGCAGCACGTGGCCGGGCCGCGCTGGCGCAAGGGCGTCGAGCGCGTCGCCCAGGCCCGCCACCATCTCCGCGCGCACCGCGAGCGTGTCGGCGTCGGAGCGCACCGGGCGGTCGCGGTTCGGGATTTGGGCGTGCGCGTGGACGACGCCCGGCGGGCGCAGCGCCTCGCACTCGGGCTGCACCGTGACGTTCGTCGCCGGCGCGACGACGCCCAGGAGCAGCCGCGGCGTCACGGCGCGTGGCCGCGCGCCTGGTTGAGTCGCGAGCGCGCGCGCAGCGCCTCGACCGCGGCCCGCCCCTCCTCGTTCGCGGCGTCGAGGCGGAGCTGGC
The DNA here is from genome assembly GCA_002291875.1 of Hyphomonadaceae bacterium UBA1001. GTDB lineage: Bacteria > Pseudomonadota > Alphaproteobacteria > Caulobacterales > Aquidulcibacteraceae > UBA1001. The sequence continues at coordinate 3,834 of DBAV01000238.1, read as the reverse complement.
GGATGCGGAACAGGTCGAAGGTGCCCGTCTCGCCCGCCTGGAAGGCGCGCAACGCCAGCCCCTCCTGCTCGCGCGCCACGGCGAGGCGCTGCCGCGCGATCACGAGCGCGCGCTCGGCGTCGCGCAGCGCCAACTCGGCGCGGGCGGCCCCGCTTTCGACGAGCCGCCGCGCCTGGGCCAGCTCGGCCGCGGCGCGCGTGACCTCGCCCTGCGCCTCCGCGCGTCGGGGCGCGTTGCGCGCCTCGGTGGCGAGCGGCACGCGCACGCGCAGGCCGAGGCTCGTGCTGTCCTGCTGGAACTGCCCCGCCTCCTGCCGCGCGAAGACGCCGATGTCGGGCGCGTCGCGCGGGGTCGCGGCGACGAAGCGCGCGCGCGCCTCGGCGGCGGCGAGCGCGGCGCGGTCGGTCACGAGGCGGCGCACCTCGGCGGCGATCCCGCGCGGGTTGAAGGCGTCGATGGGCAGGGTGAAGCCCTCGCCCGGCTCGGGCGTCGCGCCCTCGGAGGTCGCGAGCACCACCTTGCCGTGGGACAGCGCCTCGCCCACCGGCAGCCCCCAGCCCTCGGTGAAGGAAGGGAAGACGGTGAAGAGGCAGGCCTGGTAGAGCGCCTCCAGCTCGGGGTCGGAGGCGCCCTGGACCAGGCGGATGCGCTGGTCGAGGAAGTTCGTGGCCTTGAGCTGCGCCATCAGGTCCGCCACGCGCCAGCCCGCCTTGCCGACGAGCACGAGCGGCGGCGGCTCGAAGCCCTCGCGCAGCAGCAGCCGCCAGGCCTGGAACAGGGCCAGGTGGTTCTTGCGCGCCTCGAGGGTGCCGACGCACAGCACGAACTCCTTCCCGCGCAGGTCGGCGAGGGTGGCGGGCCAGTCCTGCGGCCCGGGCGGGGCGGCGAGGTGAAGCCGGTGGGCCAGCGGCACGGGGCGGATGGGGATGGCCGGCGCCGCGAGGCCGCGCAACGCCTCCGCCAGCTCCTTCGCCGTCCAGGCGCTGATGGTCAGCGCGAAGTCCCACAGCCGCGCCCCCTCCGCCAGGCCCTGGCGATAGGCCAGCACCGTGCCCTGGCTGGTGTATTCGGGATGGCTGACGGGAATCAGGTCATAGACCAGCACGCCGATGCGGATTCCCGCCGCGCGCAGCCGCGCCAGCGCCGCCGGCGCCCCCGCCCAGAACCAGAAGGCGCCGAGGATGAGGAAGCGCCGCGCGCTGGAGAGGTGGGTGGGCCGCGCGCGGTCCATCGCCGCCTCCACCAGGGCGCGCGCGCGCTCAAGGTCATGGCGCTCGGCGAGGCAGTAGGTGAGGAGGGCGCGCAGCTCCGCCGCGTTGAGCGTCCAGAGCGGGCCCATGCGCTCGGCGAGGAAGACGAAGCGCGCGCGCTCCAGGCCCAGCAGGGCGGAGTAGCTCTCGATCTCCCGGCGCGAATGCACCACCAGCACATCCACCCCCCTCAGGCCAAATCGCGCGAGGCGCACGCGCCAGCCCCCGAACTGCGTGCCGAGGTTGAAGCTCCAGCACAGGATCGGCCGCCGCGCCCCCGTGAGGCGGTTGAACATCCCAAGGAAGACGGGAAGCTGCGGAAAGGCGGTGATGAGCCCCATGGGCTGGCGTGCGTCACGCGACGCCGCGCGCCAGCCGCGCCAGGCATGGCGCAGATAGTCGAGCCATTGCCGCGCATTGGTGCGCGGGCGCGAGCGGTCATGCGCGTAATCCGCCGGGATGAGGTCGAACGCATGCCGCGCGGCCGGGATGTGGTCCGTCATCCAGGGCATGCGCGCGCTGCGATGGGACGGGTAGACGATCTTCCAGTGCATGGGCGTCAGCGAGGCTCAAGCGCGGCGAGGCTTTCGGCAAGCCCCGCATCCAGCCCGATGCGCGGCTGCCAGCCCAGCCCCGCCCGCGCCGCATCCCCGACCCAGGACCAGACGCCATGCGCCATCACCACATCGCAATAGGGCAGCGGCGCGATGTCCAGCGCGGCCAGATCAGCCTCCAGGAAGAAGGCATTGGTCAGGCCGGCGCCCGCGGCCAGCTCGCGCGCCTCGGCAATGGCGGCGGCGTCGATGTCCAGGCCGAAGACCGACCATTCCGGATTGGCCGCCGCCAGCACCTGCACCACATGCCCCCGCCCGCAGCCGATATCGAGCACGCTCATTCGCGCGCGGGGCTGCCAGGGGTGGCCGGCCATGGCGGCCACCATGGCGAAATGCGCCGGCGTCTGCGTCGCCTGGAAGGCGATGGAATAGCGGCCGCGATCGCCCCGCATCAGCCCGGCAGCACGCCGAAGCGGCGCCAGATCGGCAGGCGTTCGGCCAGCATGCGGGTGACCAGCTCGATCGCGCCGGGCGCCTGTTCCTCGGTCAGATGCGGCAGGGCGCGGTGGGTGATCGCGACCGGGTCGGCATCCGGCGCGGTGATGCCCGGCTGCATGCAGACGGCCAGTTCCACCCAGGAACAGGGCAGCCCGCCGGCCGCCATGGGCGAGGCCATGGCCAGCTGCCCCTCGGTCGAGCCGCTGGCCTGGGCGAAGCGGTGCAGCACGCGGTTGAAATGGTCGGTGCGCGGGCTGGGGCCGCCCTCACGCAAGGCCGGCAACACCATGCCGCCGCTGAAAATGGCCAGCACCTCGGCCGGGTTGGGCGTGCGCCCCTGCGGCAGATGCCGCAGATGACCCAGGGCCTGCGGGCCTTCATTCAGCGCCGCGGCCATGGGCGCGTAAAGGTCCGGCCCCATCTCGGCGATGCCCACGGGCACCACCAGCTTCGGGCTTTCCTCCGGCATCGGGCGGGCGGCGGCCAGCACCAGGCGGTCCAGGGCCGCGATGCGGTCCACACGCCGCAGGCCACGGATGAACACATCACGCCGGAACGGCCGCTGCAGGCAGAGATCCTTCATGAATTCCCGCGGCGCGCCATGCGGCAGGCTGTCATGCACGCGCCGCTGCGGCTCCTCGAACAGCATGTCGGGGATGTTCTCGTGCATGGTGGCACTGCCGACATATTCGAGCTTCGCACCCGCCAGCGCCGCGGCCAGATCCTCGAAGAAGACCGGGCGCCAATGCTCGGTCAGGAATTCATGCGCGAGGTAAGCGCCATCCAGCGCCGGCTCATCGCCGGTCAGGCGCTGGAACATGGGCGTATTGGCCAGATGCACCGGCCGGCTGGCCTGCAGCCCGCGAATGGTCTCCAATGCGGCCGCCGCACGCTCGGGCGAGGTGCCGGTGCGCTCCAGCGCCGCCAGATGCCGGAACAGCCGCTGCAAGGCGGCATCCGCGCCAAAACCGGGCAGCACATTATAGCCGATATAGCACACGCCACCCGGCTTCAGCCGCCGCGCCAACAGCCGCACAATGCCCGCCCGCACCGCATCCGACACCCAGGTCCAGACACCATGGATGGTCACCACATCCAATTCCGGCAACTGGTCCAGCTCGGCATCGGTCATCGCGGCCAGATCGGCCTCGACAAAGCCGGCATTGGCCAACTCCGCCGCCTCGGCCAATTCCTGCGCCTCGGCGATATGCGCGGGGTTGTAGTCCAGGCCGATCACATTCCAATCCGGATTGGCCGCGGCCAAGACATTCACCGTCAAGCCACGACCACACCCGATGTCCAGCACCGCCATGCCAGGCCGCGGCTGCCAGGCGACACCCGCCATGGCACACACCATCGCAATATGCCCCGGCGCCTGCGCGGGCTGATAGGAAAACGTGTAAGGGCTGTCCGTGACATAACCCTGCGCCCAAGCCGTCATGCAGTCTCCCGTCGCGCCCGTTCGGCGCGGTTCATCGTGTCGCGGTCTGGGCTGAGACACCAGAGGGGGTCCTTGGAGAGGGGCGCTGCCC
>DBAV01000279.1 GCA_002291875.1 Hyphomonadaceae bacterium UBA1001 | reverse complement strand
TCGGAAAACGGCCGACGTCGGAGCCCGGGCTTCACACCCCGGTGTCGCCGCTCCAGCCGCGCCCGGAGGCACGGTCTCGGTCGGCCCCGAACGCGGTCAATAGCGGTATTGCTCGCCCTTGAACGGGCCCTGCGCCGGCACGCCGATGTATTCGGCCTGACGCGGGCTCATCACCGTGAGCTTTGCCCCCACCTTTTCCAGATGCAGCGCGGCGACCTTTTCATCGAGGTGCTTGGGCAGGGTGTAGACCCGGTTCTGGTATTGCCCGCCGCGGGTCCACAGCTCGATCTGCGCCAGCGTCTGGTTGGTGAAGGACGCCGACATCACGAAGGACGGATGGCCCGTGCCATTGCCCAGATTCACCAGCCGCCCCTCGGACAGCAGGATGATGCGCTTGCCGCCCGGAAACTCGATCTCGTCCACCTGGGGCTTGACGTTGTGCCAGGGATGGTTGCGCAGGGCCGCCACCTGGATCTCGGAATCGAAGTGGCCGATATTGCACACGATGGCGCGGTCCTTCATGGCGCGCATGTGCTCGATGGTGATCACGTCGACATTGCCCGTGGCGGTCACGAAGATGTCGGCCCTGGGCGCGGCATCCTCCATGGTGACGACCTCATAGCCCTCCATCGCCGCCTGCAGGGCGCAGATCGGGTCGATCTCGGACACCATCACCCGGCAGCCCGAATTGCGCAGCGAGGCGGCCGAGCCCTTGCCGACGTCACCAAAGCCCGCGACCATGGCGATCTTGCCGGCCATCATCACGTCGGTGCCGCGACGGATGCCGTCCACCAGCGATTCCTTGCAGCCATACAGGTTGTCGAACTTCGACTTGGTCACGCTGTCATTGACGTTGATCGCCGGGAACGGCAGGTCGCCCCGCTCGGCCATCTGATAGAGCCGGTGCACCCCGGTGGTCGTCTCTTCCGAGACACCTTTCACCGCATCGCGGATCGCCGAGTAGAAACCCGGCTTTTCGGCCAGGTAGCGCTTCATCACCTCATAGAGCGCCTCCTCCTCCTCATTGGTGGGGTTGGCGATCACCGAAGGGTCCTTTTCGGCCTTGGGGCCCAGCACGCACAACAGGGTGGCGTCCCCGCCATCGTCCAGGATCAGGTTGGGATAGCCGCCATCACCCCATTCAAAGATGCGGTGCACATATTCCCAATACTCGACCAGCGTCTCGCCCTTGACGGCGAACACCGGCACCCCGGCGGCCGCGATCGCCGCCGCCGCCTGGTCCTGGGTCGAATAGATGTTGCACGACGCCCAGCGCACGTCCGCGCCCAGTGCCGTCAGCGTCTCGATCAGCACGGCGGTCTGGATGGTCATGTGCAGGCAGCCCGCGATCCGCGCGCCCGCCAGCGGCCGCGCCGCGCCATACTCGCGCCGCACCGCCATCAGGCCCGGCATTTCGGTTTCGGCGATGTTGATCTCCTTGCGGCCCCAGTCCGCCAGCGAGATGTCCTTGACCACGTAATCGGCCATGTCGGCGACCTTCCAGAATTCATGACGCGGCCGGCGGCCGCACGCCGCAGCCTCATATAAAGAAGTCTTTATATGTTCAACCGCAGGCCTGCGCTCCATGCAAAAGCGCGCGTGCGCCCTTCGCAGACGGCGGCTTGCGCACCGCGCGCAGGCGGCGCAATCCAGCACGGGCCGGAGCGACAGGACAGGAGTGGGTCGGATTGGAACGCAAGCCGCTGCTGGGGATCATCGCCTGCAACCGCTCGATCGGGGCCGAGATCGGCGCGGCCGTCGCCCACCGCTATCTCGAGCCGGCGATAAGGTTTGCCGAGGCCACCGTGCTGGTCATTCCCTCGATCCCCGATCTTCAGGACGCCGCTGATGCCGCGCGGGCCCTGGATGGTGTGCTGCTGACGGGCTCGCCCTCGAATGTCCGCCCCAGCCGCTTTGGCCGCGACGATCCGGGCGAGGCACCCCATGATGACGGCCGCGACGAGACTGCGCTGCATCTGATCGACGCCATGACACGGCGTGGACGGCCGGTGTTCGGCATCTGCCGCGGCTTTCAGGAGGTGAATGTCGCATTCGGCGGCACGCTGCGCCCCGACATGGCCCGCCATCCCGACCTGATCGCGCACCATGCCGCCGACCATGTCGGCTTTGACGACATGTTCGACCATCGCCATCCGGTCGAGCTGGTGCCCGGCGGCGTGCTGGCCACCGCCTATGACCGCACGGTCCTCGATGTCCGCTCGGTGCACTTCCAGGGCGTCGAGCGGCTGGGCTCGGACCTTTCGATCGAGGCGCGCGCGCCCGACGGCGTAATCGAGGCGGTATCGGCCCGGGTCGGAAGCTCGGACGTGCTGGCCGTGCAGTGGCACCCCGAATGGCGCGCCGCCGACGACCCTGACAGCCAGGTCTTCTTTCGCCTGCTCGGGCGCGCCCTCAGGGGCGAACGCCTGCCCACATCCGCCTGACACCCAACGGATCCGCCCATGCCCGACCATGCACCCCCCCTTGCCAACGAAGACAACGCCCGCCTGCGGGCAATGGACGTTGCCCACCATCTGCCGGCCCAGGCCGACTGGGGGGCGATTGCGGCCAATGGCGGCTCGCGCATCATCGTGTCGGCCGAGGGGTGCCGGTTCCGCGATGCCGAGGGCCGGGAATATCTCGACGGCATGGCGGGGCTGTGGTGCGTCAGCGTCGGCTATGGCCGCCCCGAACTGGCCCAGGCGGCCGCCGAGCAGATGAACCGGCTGGCCTATTACAACACCTTCTTCCGAACCGCGACGCCGCCGACAGTCGAGCTGGCCGCACGCCTTGCCGGCAAGCTGGGCGGGGATTTGCGCCACGTCTTCTTCAACAGTTCGGGCTCGGAGGCGATGGACACGGTCATTCGACTGGTACGCCATTACTGGGCCAGCATGGGCCGTCCCTGGCGCAGCCATTTCATTGCCCGGCGCAATGGCTATCACGGCTCGACCGTGGGTTCGGCCTCGCTGGGGGGCATGGCCGCCATGCACGCCCAGGGCGGGCTGCCGATTCCCGGCATCAGCCACATCCGACAGCCCTATGCCTTCAACGAGGCCGAGGGGATGGACGACGAGGCGTTCGCCGAGGCCTGCGCCCAGGCGCTCGAAGCCGAGATCATGCGTGTCGGCCCCGACAATGTCGCCGCCTTCGTGGCCGAGCCGGTCCAGGGCGCCGGCGGGGTCATCATTCCGCCCCCGGGCTATTGGCACCGCATCGAGGCGATCTGTCGCCGCTACGGCATCCTGCTGGTTGCCGACGAGGTGATCTGCGGCTTTGGCCGGACGGGGCGCTGGTTCGGCCACCAGACCCTGGGCTTCACGCCCGACATTGTCACCATGGCCAAGGGGATCACCTCGGGATACCTGCCACTGTCGGCGGTGGCGGTGTCCGCGCGCCTGGTCGAGGACCTGCGCGTGCGCGGCGGGGATTTCGTGCACGGCTACACCTATTCGGGCCATCCGGTATGCGCGGCGGTGGCGCTGGCGAATATCGACATCCTCGAGCGCGAGAACCTGCCCGGACGGGTGGCCAGCATTGCCGGTCCTGCCCTGGCCGATGCGCTCTCGGAGCTTGGTGACCATCCGCTGGTCGGCGAGGTGCGTTCGATCGGCCTGCTCGGGGCGGTCGAGATCGTCGCCGAACGCACCACCCGGCGCCGCTTTGGCGGCAAGGAGGGCAAGGCCGGCCCTATCGTGCGCGACCACTGCATCGAGCGTGGCCTGATGGTCCGTGCCATCCGCGACACCATTGCCATGTGCCCGCCGCTCGTCATCGGCACCGACGACATCCGGACGATGGTCCGCATCGTCGGCGAGGCGCTTGACGCCGCCACCCCGGCGCTGCGGGCGCTGGACGCATGAGCGCGGCCGAACTCGACGCGTTCCTGGCCGACCATCCCCGACTGCGCACCGTCGACGCCTTCCTGTTCGACGTTTCGGGGCGCGCGATCGGCAAGCGCTTGCCGCTGGAGGACGCGCGCAAGCTGTGGGGGCCGGGCATGCGCCTTCCGGCGTCCAACCTGCTCTACGATCCCCAGGGACGCTCGATGCGCATCGGGGGCTGGGGAGTGGACGATGGCGACCCTGACGGCATCTGCACCGCCATCGCCGGCACGCTGGCGCCCATGCCCTGGGCCGGCGCGGACACCGCCCAGGTGATGGTGTCGCTGAATGATGGGCGCTTCGGCGGGCCGGTGCCGTGGGACACCCGCGCGGTGCTGGCATCGCTGGTCGCCCGCTTTGCCGCGCTCGGCCTGACGCCCGTGGTGGCGTGCGAGCTGGAATTCTATCTGGTCGACCGCATCGAGGGACCGGACATCTTTGCCCCCGCCCGCAGCGCGCGCACCCGCCGCGCCCAGGAAGGCGAATGCTATCGCCTGGACAAGCTGGACGACTTTGCCGCCCTCGTCGCCGCCTGGACCGAGGCCGCCCATGCCCAGGGACTGCCGGCGGGCGCGGTGTCGGCCGAGTACGGCTCCAGCCAGTTCGAGATCAACCTGGCCCACCAGGCCGACGCGGTGCGCGCGGCCGATCTTGCCCTGCTCCAGCGCCGCATGGTGCAGGCGGTGGCGCGCCGGCACGGCCATGACGCGACCTTCATGGCCAAGCCCTTCCCCGACGATGCGGGCTCTGGCCTGCATGTCCACGTTTCGTTGCTGGATGCGCATGGCAACATCTTCGATGAACGCCGGCCCGACGGGGACGCGCGGCTGGCGGCGGCCATTGGCGGGCTGGTTCAGTCGATGGGCGATCTGGCGCTGGCCTTCGCGCCGAACCCCAATGCCTATCGCCGTTTCGCGCCGGGCATGTTCGCCCCGCTCGGCGCCACCTGGGCGCACGACCATCGCGCCGCGGGCATCAGGGTGCCGGCCGAGGGCGGGCCCGCACGCCGGATCGAACACCGCACCGCCGGCGCGGACGCCCATCCCCACCTGGTGGTGGCGGCGATCCTGGCCGGAATCCTTGACGGGCTCTCGCGCAACGCCGACCCTGGTCCGCCCCTCCAGGGCGATGGCGGCACCGCGATCGCCCCGGAACTGCCCGACCGGCTCTGGAAAGCGGCAACCCGCTGGCGCTCCAGCGCTCTGGCGGCCGAAGCCTTTGGCACGTTCCGCGATCTCTATGCCGACTGGTGCATGGGCGCGGCGGACGCCATGCACGACACCGCCATCGGCCTGGAACGCCACTGGCTGGGATGATACGGGGTGCTTGACGCTGCGGGCGCCTTCGGCCACATGGGCGCTCCCTCAGACGGGCGCGTAGCTCAGTGGTAGAGCACTGTGTTCACACCGCAGGGGTCGCAGGTTCGAACCCTGCCGCGCCCACCATGTCCGCTGCGGCGCTCCGCATCCCCCCTGCTTCGATGATGGAGTGGCCGGTATGAATGGCGAGGTGCTGCAGGCTCCGACCGAGGCTGGCGCGGGCCTGGTCCTGGGCGAGGATGGACACCGCTATGCCCTGCCGCTGGCCGAGATGCGCGGCATCCAGCCCGCCGCCGCCGGCGCCCGCGTCGATTTCGTACCCAATGCCGGCACCGCCACCGACGTTTATGTGCGTGTCGGCGCAGGCGCGTCGGCCGCCCTGCCCGCCGCAGCCGGCGGCTCGGCGGGTGCGCCTGCGACCACTTCGACGCCGGGGCTCAGCTTTGGCGTGGCCTCGGTGGTGCTGGCCACCTTCGCGCTCATCATGCCGGGCGTGGGCCTGTTCATGACGCTGATCGGCCTGCCGCTGGGGGTGATGGGGGCCAGCCAGGCCCGGCAGGCCGGCGCGGATGATGCGCTGCTGTGGTCGCGGGTGGGCTGGATTTCCAATGCCGTCCTGATGGTGGTGCAGGCACTGGTGCTGCTGGTGGTGCTGGCGTTCGGCATGGCCTTCCTGTGGCCGTTCATCGCCGCCATCGGGCTGGACGACCTCGCCCGCTACAGCAACGCAATCACCCGATGAGGGATACGGACGCCGCCGCGGACGGCTTTGAGCGGCTGTTTGCGACCGACATCCTGCGCCGCGAGCTGCCGGCCCGGGTTGCGCGCACGATCAACGCCGACATCGAGGCCGCGGTGCGCGACCTGGCCGCCCGCGACACCGCCGGCGCCGAGTGGTGCCGCACCCATGGCTATGTCGGCTATACCTCGTACGTCTCGCTCGACGACCTGCCGTCGCGCTATCCTGTCTTCGCAGACCTTGTAGCGCACCTCGACCGGGCGGCGTCGGCGTTCGCGGCCCACCAGCACTGGGCGCTGGGCCGCGGGCGGCTGCGCCTTGACGCCTTGTGGGTCAACCTCCTGCGCCCGGGCGGCTTTCACACCGGCCACATCCACCCCAACAGCATCATCAGCGGCACCTATTATGTTCGCGTGCCCGACGGGGCGCCGGCCCTGCGCTTCGAGGATCCGCGCCTTGCAATGATGATGGGCGCCCCGCCGCGTTCGCCCGACACACCCGCGGCCTTGCGGGCGCACCGCACGCTGGACCCTCCACCCGGACCGGGCACGCTGGTGGTATGGGAATCGTGGCTGCGCCACGAGGTTGCACTGAACCGGGCCGCCACCGACCGCATCAGCGTCAGCTTTAACTACGCCTGGACCTGAGCGCGCCCGGGTCGCGGGCCAGGGATCCGAGTGGGCAGCCTGCACAGGGATTTTTTGCACACGCGCGCAAAAGCCGTGCCCGTCCCCTTGCCGTCGGCACGCCAATGTTCTATGTTTGTTCTGATGTCTGAAGCCTGTTCCAATGCCCATCCGCGCTTTGCGCTGGCCTACGAGCTTCTGGGCATGGCGATGGCCGCGATCGGCGCGGACGGACGGCGGATTGCCGCGCGCCTGGTCGCCGGCACGGCCGCCCCGGACGAGGGGCGCGTGCTGCGGCGTCTGGTTGCGCGCCTGCGTGAGGCGCTGCGCAC
>DBAV01000133.1:5623-5872 GCA_002291875.1 Hyphomonadaceae bacterium UBA1001 | reverse complement strand
GGGGGGCGAATTGCTGCTGGATGCGGTGCGAGAGCCGCTGCTGTGGCCCGCCCTCGAGGGCATAAGGCGCCGCTGGGTCGCCGCGGGCCCGCATGTCGGCATCCAGACCACCGGTGACATCCTGACCGAAGCGCACATCGAGGGCATGATCCAGCGTGGCGTGCGCACCATCGCGATCGCTTCGATGGACGATTACCATGTCGGCCTGGAGGGCGAGCGAAAGGTCGCGCTGGCCGAACGCATCCGCGC
>DBAV01000133.1:0-5303 GCA_002291875.1 Hyphomonadaceae bacterium UBA1001 | reverse complement strand
GCTGGCCGAACGCATCCGCGCCATGATGGCGCGGTTCGGCGCGCGCGAGATCGGGCTGGGGATCGCGCGCGACCCGCGCCTGGATGCGCCGCGCACCGTGCCGGCCGACGACGATCCGGGTCCGTTCTTCCTGTTCTTCGGGGCCCAGCCGGGCCTGTGGATCGGTGAGTTGTGGCCGCGCGGGCGTGCCTGGCGCAACGGGCTGTCGGAGGCCGGCTACGACACCAATTTCTGCGCCCGCTGGAGTGGCGGCAAGAACTTTCTCGAGATCGGCCGGCAGGGTTCGGAGGTCGCGATCGAGCCCGATGGGTCGGTCTATCCATGCTGCCTCAAGACCCGCGCGCCGCTGGGCAATCTGACCGAGGAGCGGCTCGAGGACATCCTGGCCAGCCTGCGCGGCCACCCCGCCTTCGAGGCCATCAATGCCGGCGATCCCGAGGCGATGGGCCTGCATGTCGGCTGGAGCCGCGAGGATTACCGCTCTGCCTCGCATGTCACCGACCCCAGCGGGCGGCCCTTCGCCAACCCGTGCATCGGCTGTGACGCCTTTTTCGACCGGCATCTGGGCCAGGAGCTGCGTCGCCTGCGCGCCGTCCGCCTCGCAGCGCGCGGGGTCACCGTTGAAGCCGGGGACAGGCAACACGCAATAAGATAAGAAACTTGTTGCATCGTGGCCGGCCTGCCTGTATCCGTTTGGCGTTCAAGGAGCCCAAGATGGACCTCGCTATCGACATCGTCACGCTGGTGGTGGCGCTGCTGGCGTGCTGGCTGGCCTGGCGGGCAGGCGCCGCACGCGGGCCCGATGCTGGCGCACAGGAGGCCATGCGCGCACTCGAACAGGGCGTGCGGGCCGAATTCGCCTCCAGCCGCCAGGAATCGGGCGCAGGCGCCGCCGCGCTGCGAACCGACGTGATGACGTCCTTCCACACCCTCTCGAACGCGCTGGGGGGACGGTTCGAAACCTTTACCCAAACCCTCCAGCAGCACCGCGAGAGTGCCGAGGGCAGTGCTGCCCAGCTGCGCCAGCGCATCGGCGAGCGCCTCGAAACGCTGGAAACCCAGCAGGCCGAGCGTCTGAAGGCAATGGAGGCACGCCTGGCCAAACTGGCCGAGGACACCGACAAGCGCGCCGAGACCTTGCGTGCGACGCTGGAGGGCCAACTGACGACGCTGCGGACCGAGAACGACGCCAAGCTTGAGCAGATGCGCGCCACCGTGGAAGAAAAGCTGCAGGCGACACTGAACGAGCGGCTCGGCGCGTCCTTCAAGCAGGTGAGTGAGCGGCTGGAACAGGTCCACAAGGGGCTGGGCGACATGCAGTCGCTGGCAAGCGGGGTGGGCGACCTCAAGAAGGTGCTGACCAACGTCAAGTCCCGCGGGACGTGGGGCGAAACCATGCTTGGCGCGTTGCTGGAGGACCTTCTGCGCCCCGAGCAGCTGGTTGCCAACTTCGCCTGCCGTCCCGGCAGCGCCGAACGGGTCGAGTTCGCCGTGAAGATGCCGGGCAGGGGCGACGGGACCCCGGTTCACCTGCCGATCGATGCCAAGTTTCCGATGCAGGCCTATGAGCAATTGCTGGCGGCGCAGGACGCTGCGGACCGCGAAGCGTGCGACCGCGCAGCTGCCGCATTGGAAAGGCGCATCCGCCTGGAAGCCGAGCGCATCGCCGAAAAATACATCAATCCCGGTGTGACGACCGACTTTGCTATCCTGTATCTGCCGACAGAGGGGCTGTTCGCAGAAGTTGTCCGCCGTCCAGGCCTTCTGAGTGACCTTCAGTCCGGCCATCGCGTGATGGTCACCGGGCCGACAACGCTGGCAGCCCTGCTCTCGAGTCTGCAGATGGGCTTTCGCACCCTCGCCATCGAGCAACGTTCCGCACAGATCGGCGAGGTGCTGCAGGCGGTTCGCAGCGAGTTCGCGCGCTATGGCCAAGCCTGGGTGAAGGTGGTGGACCGCCTCGATAGCGCCCGCAGGGCTGCCGACCAGGTGGGGGTCCGCACCCGCGCGGTGGAACGCACGCTCCGACAGGTTGGTGAGGGCGAGGGCACGGTCATGCTGGTTGGTCTGGACGCCGAGGACGATACGGACCCCGATGGGACCCTGCACATCGACGACGCCATGGGCCGTGAAGGCCGCAGTTCGCTTTCGCGGTGACCCCGACGATGGTCAGTGCGTGACGGCCAAGCGACGGAAGGCGCCGTCACGAACTTCCACGATCCCGCCGAGCGCCTCGGCGGCCGCCGCAATCACAAGGGCTGCGAGGCCACTGGCGCGTGTGGTCCAGCCGCCTTTCGTCGGTACGGACAGCAGAACCACACCGAAGGTCGGATGCCTGTCGCGCAGGACGAGCCCCACGAAGTCGCGATCCTGCGTCAACACGAAACGCTCGAGCCTGTGCGCGCGTCTCAGCAGGTCGAGGTCTGGTTCCCCACGATGTTCGATCGAGCAATACTCGACGTCGATGCCGGCATGGCGCATGGCGATGACAATCGGACGCGGTGCATTTTCATCCGCGATGAACCGAAAGGCCGTCCTCAGGCAGCGTGCTCATCGAAACATTGCACGCGGCTGACGGCAAATGCGATTGCCGCCCGAACGTCTTCATCGGTGACGCCGGGATAGCAGTCGACGATTTCGGCAATGGTCGATCCGGCACCCAGCTCTTCAAGGATCAGGGCAACGCTGACGCGTGTGCCGGCAATACGGGGCTTGCCGCCGAGAGTTCCGGGGGTGGCGACAATACGTTCGCGCTGCTTCATGGTCACACCGTAACATCCGGCGCACTGCTGCGCACCCCCAATTCACGACACCAAGGGCGGGGGGTTCGACAGCAGCAGCGTGCCATCCTCGATCGGCTCGCGGCGCAGGGCCTTGCGGTCCCTGAACCAGTCCTGGTGCAGCCGCCAGGGGGCGGTCTTTCCCTGTTTGGGGAACAGGTGCATCGCGCGCTGAACATAGCCGGACGTGAAATCCAGATAGGGTTCGGCCTCCAGACCCGCCGGCGCGACCGGCATGGCCTGACGCAGGCCCCGCCGGCGCTGATGCGCGATCAGGCGGGCGAACCACGCACAGCTCAGGTCCGCCTTCAGCGTCCACGAGGCGTTGGTATAGCCGAACACCGAAACCAGATTGGGCAGGCCTGAATACATCATCCCCTTGTAGCTGAAGGTCTGGCCGACATCGACGGCATGGCCGTCGACCGACAGTGCCACCCCGCCCGTCGGCTGAAGCATCAGCCCGGTCGCAGACACGATGATGTCCGCCGCCAGCTCGCGTCCCGACGACAGGCGGATGCCGGTCTCGGTGAAGGTCTCGATGGTGTCGGTGACAACCTCTGCCCGGCCTTGGCCGATGGCGGTGAACAGGTCGGCATTGGGCACCAGGCAGATGCGCTGGTCCCAGGGATCATAGCGCGGGGTAAAGTCGGCGATGTCCGCGTTCGGGGGCAGCACCTTGCGTATCCCGTCCAGCAGGAAGGCGCGCGCCCTGTCGGGCTGGCTGCGGGCGCGGCGATAGAAATACCGGCCCAGGGTCACATTCTTCCAGCGCGTTGCGGCATAGGCCAGGCGCGAGGGCAGGATGCGCCGCAGCCCATTGGCCAGCGGATCGGTGTCGGGGCGCGCGAACATCCAGGTGGGTGACCGCTGCAGCATGGTCACATGGGCCGCTGTCCGCGCCATTTCGGGGACGATGGTGACGGCCGTCGCGCCCGACCCGATCACCACCACGCGCCGGCCGGCATGATCCAGCCCCTCGGGCCAGAACTGCGGCACCACGAACGCGCCCCTGAACCGCTCGCGGCCCGGAAAGTCGGGCACGTGGGCGCGGTCATAGCGGTAATAGCCCGCGCACAGCATCACATGGCGGGCGCGCACCACGACCGGGGCGTCGTCGGAAGCGCGCCGTGTCTGAAGCGTCCAGAGCGCGTCGGGCGTCGACCAGTCGGCCGCCACCACGCGGTGTCCAAACCGGATGTGGCGCTCGACATCGTGGGCGCGTGCGGTGTCGCGGACATAACGCAGGATCGAGGGGCCGTCCGCGATCGCCCTGGCGTCTTCCCATGGCCGGAACGCATAGCCCAGCGTGTACATGTCGCTGTCCGAGCGGATGCCCGGATAGCGGAACAGGTCCCAGGTGCCGCCGATGGCATCGCGCCCCTCCAGGATCACATATCGGCAGTCGGGCACGGTGGCCTTCAGGTGCACGGCCGCCCCGATCCCCGACAGCCCGGCGCCGATGATCACCACGTCCACGGTTTCGGGGGCGGTGTGCGGGGCGGTGTCGGGGGCGGTGTCTGGCGTGGAGGTCTGCACCGCTTGCGACAGGGGGTGAGGGGACTGGTCGGCGGCCATGGGGTCGCTCCTTCCCCCACAGCGTCGCAACCGCCGCCCGCCCCGTCAAGCACACCCCCGGGTTTCGGAAGATGCCCAAAGCGGCGCACCTTCTCCTTGGGGAGAAGGTCGGGTTCTGCGCAGCAGAAGCCGGGTTGAGGGGTACGGGCGAAGGCCTTGCAGGACTGGCAGCGCGCGGCACCTTCGCAAAAATGCGTGGCGCACCTTCTCCTTGGGGAGAAGGTCGGGTTCTGCGCAGCAGAAACCGGGTTGAGGGGTACGGGCGAAAGCCTTGCAAAACCGGTATCTGGCGGCACCCTTTGGCCTTCTGCGGCGCCGTCCCCTCAACCCGGATTTCGTGCCGAAATCCGACCTTCTCCCCGAGGAGAAGGTTGGTGGGGGTTATTCTGCGGCCTTGGGCGGGGCGTCTTCTTCGGGGTGGGACAGGCGGTGGGGGGGCAGGGGTGTGGCCACGTCGTCGATCGGAAGGGTGATGGACACGGTGGTGCCCTTGCCCAGCGTGCTCTCGATGGCGATCGTCCCGCCATGCATCGCGGCAAATTCGCGCGTGATCGCAAGGCCCAGGCCGGTGCCCAGCTCGGGGCGGGCGTGTTCGGTTTCGGCCTGCTCGAACCGCTGGCCGATACGCGACAGCGCCTCGGGCGGGATGCCCACCCCGGTGTCGATCACCGAGATCCGCACGTCCGCGCCGACATGCTCGAGCCGCACCACCACCTCCGACCCCGGATGCGAGAACTTGCAGGCGTTGGTCGCAAGGTTGCGCACCATCTGACCCAGGCGCGTGGGGTCAGCCTCGATGAGGGGCAGCTCGGCCGGTGCGTCGACACGGAAGGACACATCGTATTTCGCGGCCTGCAGCTTGAGCAGGCGCAGTACGGATTCGACCACTCCGGCGACGTCGGTCTCGCCCTTCGAGATCACCATCTTGCCGGCCTCGATCTTGGAGAG
>DBAV01000263.1 GCA_002291875.1 Hyphomonadaceae bacterium UBA1001 | reverse complement strand
GCGGAGGCGGTGTTGGGCAGCGCCACGCCGAGCTCCTTCGCCGATTGCAGGGCCAGGTTCAGGTCCTTCTGGTGCAGCTTGATGCGGAAGCCCGGGTTGAAGGTGCGGTTGATCATCCGCTCGGCATGGACCTCGAGGATGCGGGAGTTGGCGAAGCCGCCCATCAGCGCCTGGCGCACCTTGGCGGGGTCCGCCCCGGCCTTGCTGGCGAAGACGAGCGCCTCGGCCACCGCCTCGATGTTCAGCGCCACGATGATCTGGTTGGCGACCTTCGTGGTCTGGCCCGCGCCGTTGGGGCCGACGAAGGTGATGTTCTTGCCCATCGCCTGGAAGAGCGGCAGGGCGCGCTCGAAGGCGGCCTCGGGCCCGCCGACCATGATGGTGAGTGCCGCGTTGCGCGCGCCGACCTCGCCGCCCGAGACGGGCGCGTCCAGGTAGTCGCAGCCGAGCGCGTTCACGCGCGCGGCGAAGTCCTTCGTCGCGGTGGGGCTGATGGAGGACATGTCGATGACGAGCTTGCCGGCCGAAAGCCCCGCGGCCACGCCCTTCTCGCCGAAC
Organism: Hyphomonadaceae bacterium UBA1001; assembly: GCA_002291875.1. Lineage (GTDB taxonomy): Bacteria > Pseudomonadota > Alphaproteobacteria > Caulobacterales > Aquidulcibacteraceae > UBA1001. The sequence goes on along the minus strand of DBAV01000263.1, from coordinate 3,996 downwards.
AGCACGCGCTCGACGTCCGGCGTGTCGGGCACCATGAGGATGATGACGTCGGCCTGCTTCGTGGCTTCCGTGGCGTCGGCGACGATGGTGAAGCCGCTGCGCGCCTCGGGGCGCAGGGAGGCGCGGTCGGGCGCGATGATCGTGTGGCCGGCCTTGGCCAGGTTTTCCGCCATGGGCTGGCCCATGATGCCGAGGCCGATGAAGGCGATGTTCATGTGGTGCTGTCCTCGATCCTGATGGGGTGCGCGTGCATCACGCGCGATACTTCGCAAACCAGCCCAGACCCGCCAGCGTCTCGCCCTTCGGGCGATACTCGCAGCCGATCCAGCCGCGGAAGCCGCTCGCGTCGATCGCGTTGAAGACGAAGTCCCAGTTCACCTCGCCCGTGTCCGGCTCGTGGCGGCCCGGGTTGTCGGCCACCTGCATGTGGGCGATGTGCGCCAGCAGCTCGGCCGCGCGGCGCGTCACGTCGCCCTCGGTGATCTGGCAGTGGTAGAGGTCGAACTGCAGGCCCACGCGGCCCGCGCCCAGGCCTTCGATGATCGCCACCGCCTCCTTCGTCGTGTTGAGGAAGAAGCCCGGGATGTCGCGGTGGTTGATCGGCTCGATGACGGGCTTCACACCCACCTTCGCGCATTCCTCGGCCGCGAGGTCGAGGTTGGCGGCGTAGCAGGCCAGCAGCCGGTCCCGCGGGGCGGCGGCCGGCGCCAGGCCCGCCATCACGTGCAGGCGCGGGCATTGCAGCGCCGCGGCGTAGTCCAGCGCCTTCCTGAGGCCCTCGCGGAATTCCGCGCGCCGGTCGGGCAGGGCGGCGATGCCGCGCTCGCCCGCCGCCCAGTCGCCCGGGGGCGCGTTGAACAGCACGTTCTGGAGCCCGTTGTCGGCGAGGCGCTTCGCGATCTCGGCGGCCGGGAACTCATAGGGGAAGAGGAACTCCACGCCCTCGAAGCCCGCCGCCCGCGCCGCGGCGAAGCGGTCGAGGAAGGGCAGCTCGTTGAACATCATCGAGAGGTTCGCGGCGAACTTCGGCATGGGGATTTTTCCTGGAACGTCCTGGACCGGGGGCGTAACAGAAGCGGCGGGGGCCGTCAGCCCCCAAGCCGTTCGGCCAGCCCGGCCTGCGCGCCCGGCTCCATGTGCAGGCCGAGCTTGGTGCGCCGCCACAGGAGGTCGTCCGCGCTGCGCACCCATTCACGCGCGCGCATCCACGCAAGCTCCGCCTCGGTCAGCCCCGCGCCGAGATCGGCCCCCGCGCTCCCGCCCGCGAAGACCTGCGGCAACAGCGAGCCGTGGGTGCGGACCAGGCGCGGCAGCTGCGCGGCGTCGAGGAAGGGCAGGGCGCGCGCCATCTCGGCGGCGAAGGCCGCGTGGTCCTTCCCGCCCATGTCGCCCCCCGGCAGGCTGGCCTTGGCGGTCCAGGGCGTGCCGGCCTTGCCGATGGCGCCGCCGATCATGTCGGAGGCTTCCTCCGCCAGGCGGCGAAAGGTGGTGATCTTGCCGCCATAGATGCTGAGCAGGGGCGCGGCCGTCGCGTCGAGCTTCAGCACATAGTCGCGCGTCACCGCCGAGGGGTTGTCCGCCCCATCGTCGTAGAGCGGGCGCACCCCGGAATAGCGCCAGACGATGGCCTCCGGCGTCACCTCCGTGCGGAACTGCTTCGAGACGGCGGCGCAGAGATAGGCGGCCTCCTCTTCGGTGCAGTGGGCGGTCGCGGGGTCCCCCTCATGGGGCACGTCGGTCGTGCCGATGAGCGAGAAGCGCCCTTCGTAGGGGATCACGAAGACCACGCGCCGGTCGTCGTTCTGGAGGATGTAGGCGTGCGCGCCCTCGTGGAGCCGCGGGACGACGATGTGGCTGCCGCGGATGAGGCGCACCGCGCCGGGCTTGGGCGCATGGGCGGCGTCGAGCGCCTGCTGCACCCAGGGGCCGGCGGCGTTGACGATGGCACGCGCGCGGATGCGCTCGCCCTGCTGGTCGGGGCCGCGCAGCGTCACCTCCCAATGGTCGGGGTGGCGCGTCGCGTCCTCGAAGGCGGTGCGGGTGCGGATATCGGCGCCACGGTCCGCCGCGTCGCGCGCGTTGAGGAGCACGAGGCGCGAATCCTCCACCCAGGCATCCGAATAGGCGAAGGCGTGGGTGATGGTGGGTGCGAGCGGCGCGCCCATCGCGTGGCCCTGGGTGCGGAAGCCCTCCGCACCCGGCAGCGAGACGCGCCGCGACAGGTGGTCGTAGAGGAAGAGGCCGGCGCGGATCATCCAGCGCGGGCGCATCTCGGGCCGGTGCGGCAGCACGAAGCGCAGCGGCCAGATGATGTGGGGGGCCGCGCGCAGCAGCACCTCGCGCTCGGCCAGCGCCTCGCGCACCAGGCGGAACTCGTAGAGCTCGAGGTAGCGCAGGCCGCCATGGATGAGCTTGGAGGAGGCGGAGGAGGTGGCCTGCGCCAGATCCCCCTTCTCGGCCAGGATCACGGAATGGCCACGCCCGGCCAGGTCGCGCGCGATGCCCGCGCCGTTCACGCCCCCGCCGATGACGAGAATGTCCAGGATTCGCATGAGGGTGGATTAGAGCATGATGCGGCGGCGCGGAATCGCCGAAAGCGCCGAAACATCCGCCCGCCCGGCCCCTCCGTTTTTTCGGGCGGCCGTTAACGCTTTGTTGGGTGCGGCGCCGCGAGTGTTCGGCCATGGAACACACCCCGAAAAAGGGTCTTCGCTGGCCCAGCCTCTCCCTAGCCTCGCGCGTCATGCTGGCCGGCGTGGTCAGCGTGGCCTTCGCGGTCCTTTCCCTTCTCATCTGGACCGTGACCGACGCACGGAACCAGGCCTGGACGGAGGTCGAGGGCCGGCTCAGCCGCGACCTCGCCCTGCTCGAGGCGCTGACCGGCACGCCCGGCACGGCATGGCGCCTGACGGAAGCCGGGCAGCTCGCGCGCGGGGAGCGCGTGATCGACGGCGCGAATGACGTGGTGGACATCGTCTCACGACGGGGCGGCGGGGTGGCCACCATCTTCAAGGGGGATGAGCGCGTGGCGACCAGCGTCGTCCGGCCGGACGGCACGCGCGCCACGGGCACGCGGCTCGCGCCCGGGCCCGCGCACAGCGCCGCGATCGGCGGCGGGCAGACCTATCGTGGCGTGAACAACATCCTCGGCCGGGACCATCTGACGGTCTACCAGCCCATCCGGGACGCGCAGGGCCGGCAGGTCGGGCTGCTGTTCGTCGGCCACCCGGTGGACCGGATCTACGCGGCGGCGAACGAGGTGATGGTCAAGAAGTCGGCGGCCGCGCTCGGGCTGCTGCTGCTGCTGGCCGGCGGCTTCTGGTGGGCCATGCGCCGCACGATGCGCCCGCTGGCCGAGATCGGCGCGCGGATGCGCGGCATCGCGGGCGGCGAGCTCGAGGCCCCCGTGCCGCACGCCTCCCGCCGGGACGAGCTGCCCGCCATGGCACGGGACCTGGAGGCGCTGCGCCTCTCGCGCCTTGAGGCGCGGGCGGCGCGCGAGGACATGGAGCGTGAGCGCCGGGCGGCCGAGGCTGCGCGCAAGGCGGATGCGCAGCGCACCGCCGACCAGCTGGAGGCCGCGCTGGCCGATGCCTCGGGCCAGTTGAAGGAGCGCGCCTCCGCCACGCTGTCGGCGGCCGAGCAGCTCTCGGGCACGGCGCAGCGCGCCACGGCGCAGACCAGCGCGCTCGGCGCCGGCTCGGATGGCGCCACGGTGCAGGTGCAGGCCGTGGCCGCCGCGGCGGAGGAGCTCGCGGGCAGCATCGCCGAGATCACCCGGCAGGTCGGGCAGGCCTCGCGCATCGCCGACCGCGCGATGGGCGAGGCGGAGGCCACGGATCAGACGGTGCGGGGCCTTTCCAGCGCCGCCCAGCGCATCGGGGAGGTGGTTCGCCTGATCGAGAGCATCGCCGCGCAGACCAACCTGCTCGCGCTGAACGCCACCATCGAGGCGGCGCGGGGGGGCGAGGCGGGCAAGGGCTTCGCCGAGGGCGC
>DBAV01000222.1 GCA_002291875.1 Hyphomonadaceae bacterium UBA1001 | reverse complement strand
CGCTCGGCCTGATCGCGATGGGGGTGGGGTTCCTGAAAGCCTCGATCAGCTCGATGGTGGGCCAGCTCTACGAGCAGGACGATCCGCGCCGCGATGCGGGCTTCACGCTGTATTACTACGGCATCAATCTCGGGGCGTTCTGGGCGGCGATCCTGTGCGGCGGGGTCGGCGCGGCGGTCGGATGGTGGGCGGGCTTCGGGCTTGCGGGCCTGGGCATGCTGCTGGGATGGCTGGTGTTCATCCGCGGACGATTCCTGTTCTTCCTGCCCGGGCCCTCCCAGCTGCCCGACCATGTCGGCAGGCCACCCAACCCCGAGAAACTGAAAGCCTCGGGCACCGAATGGAAGATCTATGCGGCGGCCATCGCCGGGGTGGGTGCGCTGTGGTTCCTGGTCCAGCAGCGCGACCTGGTGCTTTGGCTGCTCGGTGCCGGATCGGCGATCGTGCTGGCCTATATCGGCTGGTTCATGGCGCGGCGGTGCACGCCGGTGGAAGCCCAGCGCCTGACGCTGGCGCTAATCTTCGTTGCGGCCGCAACCGTGTTCTGGACCCTGTTCGAGCTGGCTGGCTCGGCACTCAGCCAGTTTGCGGAACGCAATACCCAGCTGCCCTCCGAAGGGTTCTTCACGATCACCTCGGCGCAGACCCAGAGCTTCAATTCCGGCTTCATCCTGCTGCTGGCGCCCGCGCTGGCGGCGCTGTGGGCCTGGCTGGAAAGGCGCAAGCGCGATCCCAACGACGTCCTGAAGTTCGGGCTGGCGCTGGTCCAGGTTGGGGCGAGCTTTCTTTTGCTGGTGTGGGGTGCGAATTTCGCCGACGAGGAATTCCGGGTGCCGCTGATCTTCCTGGCGGGCCTCTATTTCCTGCAGACCACGGGCGAGCTGATGCTGTCGCCGGTCGGCCTGTCGGCAATCACCAAGCTGGCACCGATCAGCGTGCTCTCCACCATGATGGCGGTTTGGTTTCTGTCGAGTTCGTGGGCGCAGATGCTGGGCGGCTATATTACCGACGCCACCCAGGCCGAAACGGTCGGGGGAAAGGTGCTGGACCCGGGGGCGGCGCTGGCGACCTATGTCGAGGTCTTTGGGCAGATCGGGGTGATCGCCATCGTCATCGGTGTGGCATTGGGTCTCGCCTCGCCGTGGCTTGCCAGGCTTGCCCATCGCAAGACCTGAGTCCATCAGCACACCCGATGGCATGCGGGCGCCGGTGACGGCGTGGCGCGGTGCTGATCCGTGACCAGCTGTGGATGGCTTTCGATGACCGAACCTCAGTCCCCTCCCCCCGCTCCAAGGCGCACAGGGCTGCTGCTGGGTGTCGCCATCGCCGCCGTTCTGGCGGTGGGCGGCGGGACGGCGGCCTATTTCGCAATGCCCCAGGTCGGCCCGACCCAGCTGGTCGAGGCGCCTGCCCAGGATTGCGACCGCCGCGCCGTCAGCTCGATCGGCGGGCCGATCAGCCTGATCGACGAAACCGGCCGCCGTGTGACCGAGGCCGATTTCAAGGGCACCAACACCATTGTGTATTTCGGCTTCACCAATTGCCCGGATGTCTGCCCGATGTCGCTGACCACCGTGGCAGCGGCGCTGGACAAGCTGCCCGAGGCAGAACGGGCCGATTTCCGCACCGTGCTGGTGTCGGTCGACCCCGAACGCGACACGCCCGAGGTGATGGAGCGCTATACGGCCTCCGGCGGGTTTCCGCCCGATCTTCTGGGCCTGACCGGCAGCCTCGAGGACGTGCGCGCCGCCGCGCGCAGCTTTCGCGTGGCCTTCAGCCGCGTCGACCAGCCCAACTCTGCCTTGGGCTATGTGATGGATCACACCTCGATCACCTATGTGATGGGGCCGGACTGGACGCTGCGGACATTTTTCGCCGGTTCCGAACCGCCCGATGTGATGGCCAAGTGCCTGGCCGATATTGCCGCTGCGACCTGACCAAGGGCCAGGGCGACTGCAGGCCGGGGTGGGCGCACGGCGCACTCGTCCCTAACTGCATGGCGTGGCAGGCACCGACAGGAATGCGATGAGGCTGGCGATCTTCGATGTCGATGGCACGCTGGTCGACAGCCGACAGGTGATCGCCGAGGCCATGGACCGTGCCTTCGTCACCCTCGGCCTGCCGCCGCCGGGCTATGAGCGGACCCGCATGATCGTGGGGCTCTCGCTGGCACCGGCGATCGTCGCCCTTGCGCCCGACCTTCCCGAGACCGAACACCCCCGGCTTACCGACGCCTATCGTGATGCCTTCCTGGAGATGCGCGCGGAAGGCTGGCAGGAGCCGCTGTATGAAGGCGCGGTTGACCTGCTCGACATGCTGCGGCGCGAGGGGTGGAAGATCGGGATGGCGACCGGCAAGGCCAGACGCGGGGTTCGCCATATTCTCGACCACCATTCGCTTGAACCCTATTTCGATGTCACGGTCTGTGCCGACGACGGTCCGGGCAAGCCCGACCCCTTCATGGTCAACGCCAATCTGGCGGCCACCGGCATTGCGGCCGAAGGCGCCTTGATGATCGGTGACACCAGTTTCGACATGGCCATGGGCCGGGCGGCGGGCGTGCGCACCGTTGGCGTGGGCTGGGGCTTTCACACCGAGGCCGAAATCCGCGCGGGCGGTGCCGATGCCTTCCACCTTACCTTCGAGGCCCTGGCCGCAGATCTCGCACGCCCTGCCGAGGCCGCACGTGGTCGCTGAGCCTCCCCGCGCCGCAGGCGGTGCCCCCGCCGCCCCACGCCGTTTCTATGCGGCGGCGAGGGCAGTCGTGGTCGAGGGCGGGCACGGGGTGGCGCTGGACAGTCACACCCTTCGCACGCCCGGCGGACGGCCCGTCATCGTGCCGACCGCACTTCTGGCCGAGGCAATCGCAGCCGAGTGGCATCGCCAGGGCAGCGTTCTGCAGCCCCACACCATGCCGCTGACACGGCTGGTCAATGTGGGGCTGGAGCGGGCAGAGGCCACCCGCGAGGGCCTGGTCGACGAAATCGCCCGATACGCCGGCACAGACCTTTTGTGCTATCGTGCAGAAAGCCCGCGCGCGCTCGCGGACCGCCAGGGCGCGGCCTGGGATCCGGTGCTGGAATGGATCGAGCTGCGGCTCGGCACGGCGCCGGTAGTCACGCGCGGGGTGGTGGCGGTGCAACAGCCATCCGACCTCGCCCTGGGCGTTGCCCGCTGGGCGCGCCGGCTGGACACATTGAGGCTGGCAGCCGCTGCCGATGCCACGGCCCTTCTGGGTTCGGCCTTTCTCGGCATGGCGTTTCTGGAACGCCAGCTGGACGCCGACACCGCATGGGCGGCTTCGCGGGTGGAAGAGGACTGGCAGCGCGAGCGCTGGGGCGAGGATGCCGAAGCGTCCGCGCGGGCCAGCGTCCGCCGCGCCGACCTTGATGCCATCGACAGGCTGGTGACCCTGCTGGAGCCGCAATGACCGCGTCCCCCGACCATCCGCCCGCAGGGTTGACAGCTGATCCGCTGGTGCCCGCCACCCCCACCGCCGACGATTATGCGGCCGACGCGGTGGCCGCGCGCGACGAGGTGCCTGCGTCCGAAACCGATGATCCATTGGCGCTGTTTGCCGCCTGGATGGCCCTGGCGCGTCGCCACGAGCCCAACGACCCCAATGCCATGGCGCTGGCAACAGTGGACGCCGATGGCCTGCCCGATGTCCGCATGGTGCTGTTGAAGGATGCCGATGCGGGCGGGTTCGTCTTTTATACGAACCTGCAAAGCGCCAAGGGCCGCGATCTGACGGCTGCTCCACGCGCCGCCCTGTGCTTTCACTGGAAATCGCTGCGGCGCCAGATCCGGGTCCGCGGGCCGGTCGAAGCCGTGTCGCCCGCCGAAGCCGATGCCTATTTCGCCACCCGGGCACGCGACAGCCAGATCGGGGCATGGGCGTCGGACCAGTCGCGCCCGCTCGACGCACCGCAGGCGCTGGAGCGCCGCATCGCCGAAACCGTGCTGCGCTTCGGCGTCGGCCCGGTGCCGCGCCCGCCGCACTGGTCGGGCTTTCGCGTGCGCCCCCTGTCCATGGAGTTCTGGCGCGACCGTCCGTTCCGGCTGCACGAGCGCGTGGTGTTCACACGTGCCACGCTCTGTCACCCCTGGACGGCGGGGCGGCTGTTTCCCTGAACCGCTCAGCCTGCACCGAGCAGACCCGCCAGACCAACCAGGATCGCCACCAGCCCATCCCAGAGGCTGACCAGCCAGTTGGTGAACTCGGCCATGATGCCGGGCACGCCCTGCGCCAGGGTGATGATCACCGCGATGCCAAGGCGCACCAGGGCCAGCGACACCAGGAACATGGGCAGGGTCAGCAGGGCCAGGATGCCGTCGCGCTGCAGCAGCGCCAGCGCCGTCATCGCGACAACGGCACCGGGGGGCATGTTGCCCAGCGGAATCGGCAGGATCAGGATCAGCGCGCAGATCACCGCCTGAAGGCCCAGCCAGATGGTGAAGGGCGGCTGGGTCAGGTTTTCCAGCCTTGGGCGGACCCAGGTCTCGATCCGGCGCAGGATGGGCAGGGCGCCGCGGATGGCAATGCGAAGGTGCTCGCGCTCGACGGTCAGGTCGGCCAGCTTGCGCGGCAGCCAAAGCTTTTTCAGCCCGAAGGTCATCTGGACCGCCGGCACCAGGATCAGAATGCCGAAAATGGTCGAGAGGCCCGGAATGTTCGGCAGCACCACCGGCAATGCCAGGATCAGCAGCAGCAGTCCGATCGCGCGCCTCTCCAGCCGCCCCATCAGGTCGCGTACCGTGATGCGCTCGTTCGGGAACGCCTCGAGCAGCTCCTCGAGCAGGTCCGAGGCCTTGGCTGGCTGCTGTGGGCCGGACGCGCGCGCGCCCCCGCCCTCGTGCGCGCCCGCCGAACCGGGCTCGAGGCGTGCCATGGCATTGCTGGTCAGGCTGGCGTCGGACATCTTTCCTGCACCTAGAGACACTGACCCAGACTTGCCAGTGCACGCCGCGCGGTGACGCCGGCACCGTGGCACGAAGGCCACGACGCCAGCCTTGGCAAGCGTCGGGGGCGCCACGCTGCGCTGCGATCTTTTGGTGCGCCGCAGTGTGGCCGCGTTCAACCGGCCGGCGTCGCCAGCCGCTGGGCCTCGGCGCGGATGCGTGCGACCATCGACGCCAGTCCGTTCGAGCGTTGCGGCGAGAGGGCCGTGTCCAGGCCCAGCCGGCGGAACGCAGCCTGCGCGTCGAATGCCAGGATGTCGCCCGCGCGTCTGCCGGACACCAGCCGCAAGACCAGCGCCACCAGACCGCGCACGATGTGGGCGTCGCTGTCGCCGCGGAACCGGATGACATCGCCCTCGGGCTCGGCCACCAGCCAGACCTGGCTGGCACAGCCACGCACGCGCGTCGCTTCGGTTTTCAGAGCTGCTTCCAGCGGCGGCATCGCACGCCCCAGGTCGATGACATGGCCATAACGCTCTTCCCAGTCGCCGAGGAGGGCGAACTCCTCGGCGATCTCGTCCAGCGTGCGGGAAATCGGATCGGTGGCGCGGCTGTCGGTCATCGCGGACGTGATGTGGCGCCGACGCTTGCGCCATGCAAGCGCCGCCCCGGCACCGATTGCCTTGCGGTCAGGCCGTTCAGCTGGCCGTGGCCGGCTGGCGCGGCGCGCCCTCTGGCGCTGCGGCGGGCGAACCCTCCGCGGCAGGGGGCGCGGCTTCACCCTCCTGCACAACCCGAACGCCCAGTGTGCCGGTCGGCTCGCCCGGCACCTCCACCAGCGAGCGGATCAGGCAGCGATCACCATTGACGATGATCGCGCCAAACCGATCCAGGGTGCCGGTGGGGTCTGCGCGCACCCCGATCGAGTTGGCGAACCGCAGGTCGGGGCAGGACCCGCGGAAGGTGGCGCGGAACCAGCGGTCGGTCCGGCCCTCGATATAGAGAACATCGCGTTCCTGGCGGTTGGTGCGGAAGGACTGGATGCCGCGGTTGTCGGCAAAGGGAATCCGCGCCTCGGGCAGGCCGTCGAACTCGGTGATGATCTTGGCCTCGGGTCCAGTGGTCCCGGCGGGCGGCTGCTCGGAGGCTGCCGCAACAGGAAGCGCTGCGGCAACCAATGCGATCAAAAGCAGTCTGCGCATGTTCGTGCTCCGTGCCCTGACCCAGCCAGAGCTAGGTCTGCCCTGCCGCAGCGTCAATCCCCGCGCGCCTGCGCGGCCGGATCAATGCACGCCCATGGTCGGCAGAGGCTGGGCGCGCGACAGGTCCAGATACCGTGCGTCACGCGGACGCAGGCCGGCATCCAGGTCCAGCACCAGCGGATTGGATGTCGGGATTTCAAGCGAAAGCACCGCCTCCGGTGTCAGTCCGAAGATGTGCTTGGCCACCGCACGCAGCGAGTTGCCATGAGCCGCCACCAGCACATTGCGCCCGGACGACAGTTCGGGTTCGACCCGTGCCTTCCAATAGGGCAGCACCCGGTCCAGCGTGGTCGCCAGGCTTTCGGTGTCCGGCAGGGCGAGGCCACGATAGCGTCGGTCCTGAGACACATCCCACGCATCGCCGGCGGCTTGCGGCGGGGGCGGCACATCATAGCTGCGCCGCCACACCCGCACCTGCTCCTCGCCGTGGCGGGCCGCCGTCTCGGCCTTGTCCAGGCCCGTCAGGGCCCCGTAATGCCGCTCGTTCAGGCGCCAGTCCTTTTCAAGCGGCACCCAGCTCTGCCCGGCCGCGTCCAGCGCCAGGTTTGCCGTCCGCACCGCCCGCGTCAGCACCGAGGTGAAGGCCCGGTCGATGGCGATCCCGGCCTCGGCCATCAGCGCGCCGCCCCGGCGGGCCTGCGCCTCGCCCTCTGAGGTCAGGTCGACATCGACCCATCCGGTAAAGCGGTTTTCCAGGTTCCAGCGGCTCTGGCCGTGGCGCAGCAGAACAAGAATGGTCATGGCCCATGCCCATAGCGGGCCAGGCCGCCGACGCAAATCGCGCCGCGACAGCGCGCATCTTTGCGATTTGTTTGCGATGTTCGGGAAAGCATTTCACGGCTGCGTGCGCGCGAAGGAATGAGGCCATGAGCCCGCAGGAACAGTTCAGACACATCGCGGTGGGCGTGTTCTGCCCGGATCGCCAGCTGGCCCAGCTTTTGTCGATGTGCCTGCGCGGTGCCTCGCCGTCCGAGATCAACACGGTCTTCGATCCCCTCGAGCCGTCCTTCGCCCGCAGTGTCCGTCAGAGCGATGTCGGCGTGGTGCCGCTGAACGCCTGGGGGCTGGAGGCCATCCGTCGCCTTCGCCGCGACCCCGTCAGCCCCAACCGCTATATTCCCCTTGTGGCGCTTGGGATCGACCCGAAACTGCCGGACCTTCGCGCCGCCATCGACGCCGGTGCCCACGATGTGCTGACCCTGCCGGCCAGCGCCGAAGCTCTGCGGGGACGCATCGTCCGCGCGGTGATCGCGGGCCGGCCCTTCATCGAAACCGAAACCTATTTTGGCCCCTGCCGCCGACGCAATCTCAAGCCCGATCACAAGGGGCCAGAGCGGCGTCGTGACCCGCTTGGCGACCTTGCGACCCGGGCCTCGACCGAAGCCCGCGTGGACATCATGCTGGATATCTGACGCACTGCAGATTGATTACCGTCATTAACGTAATGTTTGTGCGCGCAGCCCGATCTGCCGCGCATGGACGCGCGCGCCGCCCTCTGCGAGATCTGGATCGGTGTGTTCACCGACAACCCGCAATTGGGCGCGCTGCTTCAGGCGTGCCTGCGCGCACTGGACGTGCGCCATGTCACGCTGATCTCCGACCCGATGGCGCCCGAGTTCGCCGCGCTGGTGTCCAAATGTGATGTCGGAATCGTTTCGCTGAACGCGGCAGGCCTTGGACTGCTGCATCGCCTGCGCCGCGCGCCCACCAGTCCCAACCGGTATCTGCCCGTGCTGGCCGTTTCGGTCGAGCCGACCATGCCTGACATCCAGGCTGCGCTGGGATGGGGCGCGCATGATGTGTTGCGCCTGCCAGCCAGCGAGGAGACGCTGGCCCAGCGCCTGACCGCTGCGGTCCTGGTGGGCCGCCCCTTCATCGAGACGCCGGCCTATTTCGGACCCTGTCGCCGGCGCGCGCTGGTGAATGCACCGCCCACGCCCGTCGACCGTCGCCAGAACGCCGAGGCGGACCTGGCGCGCCGACGAACCCAGGCCCGCAATCTGCGCGAGCTGCTCAGCCGTTCGCGGTGAGGCGCGCGGACCCGGTCACCACCATCTGTCAGGGGTTGCGGCAAAGCCGGCCGCCCGCTCCAACTCCGCAGCGGCGGCGATGACGGTTTCCTCGTCGAGCGCGCGCCCGATCAGCTGCAGCCCCAGGGGCAGGCCCTGACCGTCCAGCGCCGCAGGCACCGAAATGCCCGGCAGGCCCGCCAGGTTGGCGGTCACAGTGAAGACGTCGTTCAGATACATCTGGACGGGGTCCTTTGCGCGCGTCTCGTCGCCCAGCGCAAAGGCCGACGAGGGGGTGGACGGGGTCAGCAGCACGTCGCACCGCTCCCACGCCTGACGGAAATCCTCGGCGATGCGGCTGCGCACCTTTTGGGCGCGCAGGTAATAGGCGTCGTAATAGCCCGCCGACAGCACATAGGCCCCGATGATGATGCGGCGCTGGACCTCCTTGCCGAACCCCGCCGCGCGGGTGCGGGAATAGGTGTCGTTCAGGTCGCGCCCCGCCTCGCGCAGGCCATAGCGCATGCCGTCATACCGCGCGAGATTGGACGACGCCTCGGCCGGCGCGATGATGTAATAGGTGGGAAGGGCATAACGGGTGTGCGGCAGCGAGACATCGACAATCTCGGCGCCGGCCGCGCGCAGCCAGCTAATGCCGCGCTCCCACAACGCGTCGATTTCGGCCGGCATGCCGTCGACGCGATATTCGCGCGGCACACCCACGCGCAGGCCCTTCACGCCGCGCCCGATGGCGGCGGCAAAGTCGGGCACCGGCAGGTCCAGCGAAGTGGAATCGCGCGCATCGTGCCCGCACATCGAGCGCAGCATCAGCGCTGCGTCCGTGACATCGTGCGTGATCGGCCCGGCCTGGTCCAGCGACGAGGCGAAGGCCACCATCCCCCAGCGGCTGGCGCGCCCATAGGTCGGCTTGATGCCCACCTTGCCGACGAAGGCCGCCGGCTGGCGGATCGAACCGCCGGTGTCCGACGCGGTCGCCGCAAGGCACAGATTCGCCGCCACCGCCGATGCCGACCCACCCGACGATCCGCCGGCCGTCAGGTCGCGGTTCGACCCCGAGGAATGCCACGGATTGACCGGCGGGCCGAAACACGAGGTCTCGTTGGACGAGCCCATCGCGAACTCGTCCATGTTCAGCTTGCCCAGCATCACCGCCCCATCGCGCCAGAGATTGGCCGTGACGGTGGATTCATAGGGCGGCACAAAGCCATCGAGGATGCGCGAGCATGCGGTGGTGCGCACGCCCTCGGTGCAATAGAGATCCTTGACCCCGATCGGCGCGCCTTCCAGAGGCCTTGGCGAGCCCCCGCGTCGGCGCGCGTCCGAAGCATCGGCCATCGCCAGCGCCCGTTCCGGCGTCGGCAGGACATAGGCGTTCAGCGCGGGGTTGGCAGCCTCGATGGCGTCGATGAAGGCGCGGGTGATCTCACGCGAGGAGAAGTCGCCGCGCGCCAGCCCGTCCAGGGCCTGCGCCAGCGTCAGCCGGGTCAGGTCGGGGCTCATTCGACCACCTTCGGTACCACGAAGAACCCGTCCTCGGCGCGCGGGGCGTTGGCCAGCACCTTGTGCGGCATGGCACCATCGGTGACGACATCCTCGCGCATGGGCAATGCGGTGGCGACCGCCGAGGCCATCGGCTCGATGCCGGTCACATCGACTTCCTGAAGCTGTTCGATCCAGCCCAGGATACCATTCAGTTCCCCGGTCAGCGCCTCGACACGCTCCTCCGGGATCGCCAGGCGGGCGAGATGGGCGACCTTGCGGACGGTCGCAGCGTCGATCGACACGGATGCGTTCCCCAAACCACGAAAGAGCGCCGGGTTAGCCCACCCCCCGCGGGCTCGCAAGGCGCTGGACATGGAGGTCCGGAACGCGCACCGTGCAGAGGGGGCGGCATCACAGGTGGTGGGACAGGGATGCGGGGGATATTCCAGGGGGCGTCCGCGCCGCGTCCCAATCTGGCGGCCCGGCTGGCCGAATGGCTGATCCGTACGGCCCATCCGCGCTCGCCGCGCCTGCGCTGGGCGTTCGTGATCGGCTTGATCGTCGCGTGGCTGGCGACGGGACTGACCGGCTGGATCGTCGCAGAGGGCAAGCCTCTGGCCGACGCGCTTTACAGCGTCCTCGGCACCCTGACGGTGCAGGGCAGCGTCGAGGGCGCAGTCGAGGATGGCCGTTCGCCACTGGTCCAGTGGTCGCGCTGGTTCGGCGTGTCGATCCCGCTGGTGGGGGTGCTGTTCACCTTCTGGCGGCAGGTCCTCGAAGGACTCGCCACGCTGTTCTTGCATTTCGCGCACCATCATGTGGTGGTGGTCGGCCCATCCGATGCCGCCGTGACACTGGCCCGTTCCGTTGCGGCCGATCCCAACCGGACGGGGGTGCTGCTGCATCCGGGCCTGGCCGAAGCCGAAGTCCGGGCCCTCAGGGCCCGCGGCGTGGCAGTGGTCGATGGCGACGGGCTGGACGAGCGGGTGCTGCTGAAGGCAGGGGCCGACGACGCCAGCGACGTGGTGCTGATGTCAGATTCCGATGCGGACAACCTTGCCGGCGTGGATGCAGCCCGCAAGGCCGCGGCACGCAAACGGCGCGGACGTCTGCCCACCATTCACCTTCGGCTCGAAACGCCTGAATTGCTGGTCGAAGCGCGCGAGTTTCGCTCGCTCCTGCGCGCGCCGGAAAGCGGACAGGAGACCCGCCCCTTCTCGCTCGAGGAAATCGTCGCGCGGCGTTTCCTGCGCACCTGCGTGCTGCTGGACGATGCCGCGCGTTTGAACCACGAGCGCGTGCATGTTGCCATTGTCGGCGCGGGACTGCGGGCGCAGGCGGTGGCGCGGGCGTGCCTTCTGAACCTCTGGTCGATCCATTTTTCACGCGATCCGCGTGTCAGCGTGCTGTGCGCCGATCCGGACGCCGAGCGCGCCCGGTTCCGCCATGACCACCCCGAAGCCGTGCGCCATGGCGTCTGGCAGGCCGACATCGATTTCCTGAGGTTCGACTGGCGCGCGGGGGGCGCCAGCGAACGCATGGCCGAAGCGCTGGCCAGCGGCGACCAGGCACCGGTGAGTGCGTTTGTCGTGTGCCTTCCCGACGACACCGACTCTACCGCGTGCGCGCTTTCGATGCGGCGCGGCTTCATGAGCGCAGGCGCGTTCGGCAATGTTCGCCTGCATGTGCGCCAGGGCCGCGCTTCGGCGCTGGCGGCGGCGTTGCGCGGGGACCCCAGGGCCGCAGCGACCCTGAATGTCTTTGGCGCCCTCGAGCAGAGCGCCACCGTCGGCGACATGGTGGGTGCCGAGATCGACCGCGCGGCGGTGGCCGTCCACAAGAACTATCTCAGGGGCGAAAACGATCGGGCCATCGGTGCCGAGATGGCAAGGCTGCGCATGGCTCAGCCCGGCCTGCGCGAGAGCCGCGCCAGGATCGAGGCCACCAGGGTGGTGCAGCAGCGCGCCAATCGGCTTGATGCGCTGGACAACCTTGCCCACGGCCAGCCTAGGCAAGGTGAAGAACAGGAAATGGCCGAGCTGCGCAATCTGGTAGGCGGCGCGAACCCCGGGCACGAACGCGCCCCGTGGGAAACGCTGGGCGAACCGATGCGGCGTGCCAGCCGCGCGGCCGCCGACCATGCCGTGGTCAAGCTGTGGGATGCAGGCTGGCGCGCCGCGCCGGAAGGTGGGCGTGGCGGCGATCCTGTCCTGCCGGCCGACCCGGCCATTGTTGACCGCATGGCACGACGCGAACATGATCGCTGGATGGCCGAAAGGCTGATGCAGGGGTGGCGTCCGCCACAGCGCGATCCGGTCACCGGGGAAGCCGTCGAGGGCCGCGACAACACCCGGCGCATCCATCCCGACCTCCAGCCCTGGGAGGGGCTGAGGCCGGCAAACCATGAACGCGATGCCGTTCAGGTACGCGCGGCCTTCGCCGAGGTGGCGCGGGCCATTTCGCCTGCGGGGTTCGTGCGCGATCCCGCGCTGCCCGGCGCAGGAACTTGATCGCGCGCGCGCCCTCCCCTAGGCACGGCGGCCATGAGCCCCGCGCCTTCCAAGCCCACCACGTTTCAGGATGTCATCCTGCGCCTGCAGGCCTTCTGGGCGCAGCAGGGATGCGTGATCCTGCAACCCTATGACATCGAGGTCGGCGCGGGCACGCTGCATCCGGCAACGACGCTGCGCGCGCTGGGGCCGCAACCCTGGCGGGCGGCCTATGTCCAGCCCTCGCGCCGCCCCAAGGACGGCCGGTATGGGCAGAACCCCAACCGCCTGCAGCACTATTACCAGTTCCAGGTGATCCTGAAGCCCAATCCGCCCGACATCCAGGATCTCTATCTGGCCTCGCTGAACCGGATCGGACTGGACGACACCCTGCACGACATCCGCTTCGTCGAGGACGACTGGGAAAACCCCACCGTCGGCGCGTGGGGCCTGGGCTGGGAGGTCTGGTGCGATGGCATGGAGGTGTCGCAGTTCACCTATTTCCAGCAG
>DBAV01000114.1:1311-8777 GCA_002291875.1 Hyphomonadaceae bacterium UBA1001 | reverse complement strand
GCGCAGGGCGCACCGCGCGCGGTCCTGCGGCGGCCGGCAGGCGTCGGCCCGGCAGCGCCCACGTCCACAGCGTGCTGTCGCGGAAACGCACCAGCAGAAAGACATGCTCGAGCACGGCGAGGGTCATCAGCGCGAACACCAGGGTCATCGCCATCGCGTGCGCAGAACCGGCAGGCGCGGACAATGCGGCCACAAGCAGTGCGATCGCCGCCGCGCCCCCACCCACCAGCGACACCGCCATAAGGGGCGTTGCGGGCCGGGCCGGAAAATAGCTGCGCAGGTGATCCAGATGGGCCGGCATGAACTCGTCGGTCATGTTCGGAACGCCAAGGAACAGGTTCATCTTGGCGCTCAGCCGCATCACGAACAGCACCCCGAACGTCCAGGCGGCCACCGGGTCCGGCGTGCCCCATACCAGCGCCAGCACCACAACGAAGGTCGCGGCCAACGCCAGTTCGTGATGCAGGACCGCCGCCGTCGCATAAGCGAACCGCTGCCAGCCAACTGCACCGGGCGGGCACGCCAGCGGCCGCGGCCCGGTGATGCGCCCGGTCAGGAAGGCTGCCTCATTCCATCCCCAGACCACCAGCGTGCACATGAAGCCGGCCAAAGTAGCGCCCGCGTCGTCCTTTCGTGCAAGAACGGCAATGGACGCCACAGACGCCAGCGCCGCAACGCCCAGCACCAGCAGCGCCCCGTCATGCCAGCGCCTCGGGAGGCGCAGCAGCAGCAGCACCAGCCCGGTGCTGAACCACCAGGCGAAAACCGCCGCGGCGACGGGCCCGAACAGGTCGGCCGGAGCCATCGCCTCCACTCCTTCAGCCCGGGCGCGAGGCGGATACGCCCGCCGCCGCTGTCGTCGCGCTCCGCGCTGCCGCCATCGCAGCCGAAGGCAAGAGGCGCGCGAACGCCTTGTGCTGGTCGACACCAAAGGCCCGCAGGTCCGCATGGCGCCCCGATACCGGATCGGAAACGATCAGGCGGCCATCGACATAGAGCGTCAGCCGAAAGGGTTGGGTCGACCCCTGCCCGCGCACCGCGCGATGCTTGACGAAGTTGCGCATCATGATGCGCAGGAAGGCCCCCTCATTGGGCGTCACATGCTGAAGCAGGGCGCCGTCGGCAGCATTGCGCACCACCACCGATCCATCGTCACGGTCCTCAAAGCGCAGATCCACGCTCTCCTGGACGGCGATGCCGGCAAAGGGCGGCGGTGTGGGCGCGTGCACCTGCTGCCAGCGGCCGCCGGCCGCAGCCACCAGCGTCAGCGCAATCAGGGCCGCAGCGCCGATCAGGGCGCCGCGCGGAAACACCTCCTTGTCGATCGCACTCATGTCCGTCCTCCGTCACGATGGCCCGCATTTGGCCGCGTCCGCGCTCATCTGCCCACCAGCAGGCCCTGGGGTGCGGGCGACACGCCGGTCGGCCACCCCCCGCGGTCCGCACCCGCACCGCGTCCGTCCGCAGCGGCTGGCAGGTCAGCCCCGTCAGGTCCCGCCGCCGCCACCGGTTGCACGCGCCCCTCGCCGGAGGCCCGCACCAGCGCCTCGGCCAGAAGGCCCGCCACGCGCACCGCATCGGGAATGCAGCGAAGCGCCGGTTCAGGCTGTCGCAGCCGCAGGGGACGCGCGTGCGGCCACATGTGCAGCAGCGGAACACGGGTCGGCGGGCGGATCGAGAGTGCAACATTCCCGTGCCCGCCCGGCAGGCGGTCGAGCGAGGCCCCCTCGACGATGGTAAAGGGGATGTTGATCGCCTTGGTGATGGCGATTCCGACCCGCAGCACCACCCGACGTTCCGTGATGGTGTAGATCGTGGTACGCGCGTTCAGCCACGCCAGACCCATCAGCAGGCCCAGCGCGACCACACCGGCGATGGCCGTCGGGACTGCCGCCGCGGCAATGGCCGAAGCCCCCGCGCCGGTGACCAGGCCGTGGCCGACCGACCACGACACCAGACCCGCAAACCAGACGGCGACGAGGCGGACGTGGAACACCTCGCAGGCCAGCCGCCAGGTGGAGGGTGCCCCCTGCCACAGCACTGTCTCGCCCGCCGGGAGGCGTTCGGGCAGGCCCTTCTGTGGCTCGAAGTCGTATTCGCCGCTCACAGCACGGGTGCTCCCCGACCCGGCGTGGCATAGAGATAGCCGGCACCGAAATAGCCGACGATCCGCTCTTCCTCGCGCAGGGTGATCTTGGCCTCCTGGGCGATGCGCGGGGCCTGTGCGACCTGCGCGCCCAGCACCGAGTCGGTCACCACGCGTCGCCGGCGGCGGTCCACGACGCACATCGCCATTGGCACCAGCACGGTCGCACCCGTGGGCACGCCCTTGGCATCGATGGTTGCAACCTCGAGATAGCGCACCAGGAACTCGGACCGGTCGACCCAGAGGTCGGTGACCACCCCGCCCGGCTGGCGATCCACGCCGACAAAGGCAAAGCCGCGCGGATCGGGATCACCCTTGTCGACGCTGTATTCGGGGTCCGCGCGCAGCGGCACGATCCGGGCCAGGCCATGGCTGGTATAGTCGGTCCGGTCCTCGCGCATGGCATAGGATCCCGGGCCCACCCCCGCCAGCATCGGATCGCCCGTCGGCTCGAAGGGCGCACCCGACCAGGCCGCGGTGCGCGCAATGTTGGTGACATGGGTGTCACGAACATAATTGGGTGCCTTGCGGACCTCGTCGCGCGTGATGCGGAACAGTTTCGGCGTGGCGCGGAACAGATAGCCGGGCTCGGGCTCGAGCGCGCCGGTCACGTCGTGTTCGAGCGGAAAGCCCTCGCGACGGCCCTCGCGCAGCAGGTACAGCACCAGCAGCAGGAAAAAGCCAAAAAAGGCATAGAGCAGCAGGACCGTAAGGTCGAACGTGCCAGCGAACAGGATGTTTTCCATCGGCGCCCTCCAACGGCGTGATCAGGTGGGTTTTTCCCCGTGTCCGAAGCGCCGGTCCCCGATGGCCGGCGCGCGGGCGTGGCGTGCGAGCGGTCCGATGGCGATCAACGCCGCAAAAAGGACCGCGATCTCGATGTGATAGACGAAAGCATAGCCCGCGACGGGGCCTGTGAAGTCCGGGCCGAACGCGCCGGCGGCGGCCAGGGCGTCACCCACCTGGCGCAGCAATCCGCCCAGCGCCACACCTGCGCCTGCCGCACTGGCCTGGACCGCGCCCCACGCGCCCAGCGTGATGCCGGCGCTGCGCGAGCCTGCACGCTCCATGGCCGCGGTCAGCGTTCCGACCGCAAACCAGCCATTGCCGAAACCGATCAGCGCGACCCCGGCCACGAACACCGGCGTCGAGGTCAGCGTGCCCCCGAGGATGACGATGGCAAAGGCGCACGCCCCCACCAGCGCCCCATACCCGGCCAGCCTGTGCGGGTCGGCAGCCCGCGCCAGCCAGTGTGCCGCCATCGCAAAGGCGATCAAGGCGCCGCCGGCCCAAAGGGCGGTCAATTGGGTGGTCTGGCCGACCGCCAGTCCCAGCACCTGCGCGCCATAGGGTTCCAGCAGGATGTCCTGCATGGCAAAGCCCAGCGTGCCAAGGCCCGTCGCCACCAGAAGCCGCATCGCGCCGGGCACGGCTTCCATGGCCGACCAGGCGCGCGCAAAGCCCCCCGCACGGCGACGCGGCGGGCGCGCTGTGGGCTGACGTACTTCCTGCTTCCAGATCGCGATCGCGTTCAGCACCAGCGTGGCGACCGCCACGCCCTGGATCACCTGGATCAGCCGGATGGCGTCGAAATCGGCCAGCAGGGCGCCGATCACGACCCCGCTGACCAGCATGCCCGCCAGCAGCATCGCATGCAGCAGCGCCACGACCCGCGGTCGATGCGTGTCGTCGGCCAGATCGGCAGCCAGCGCCAGTCCGGCCGTCTGGGTCATGTGCATGCCCGCACCGACCAGCAGAAAACCGATGGCCGCAGCGACATGGCCGATCCAGACCGGACCATGCGTGTCACCGGACAGGATCAGCAGGGCGAAGGGAAGGATCGCAAAGCCGCCGAACTGGGCCATCGTGCCCGCCCAGACATAGGGCAGCCTCTTCCAGCCAAGCACCGAGACATGGGTATCGGACCGATAGCCCATCAGCGCGCGCAATGGCGCGGCCAACAGCGGCAGCGCCACCATCAGCGCGACCACCGCCTCCTCGACACCCAGCTCGACGATCATCACCCTGTTCAGCGTGCCCGTCAGCAGCACGGCCGCCATGCCGACCGACACCTGGAACAGCGACAGGCGCACCAGACGCGACAGCGGCAGCCGCTCGGACCCGGCGTCCGCAAAGGGCAGCAGCCAGCGGATCGTGCGGGCCCACGCCTGGCGGTTGGCGTCCGCGCGGGCACGCGCCGCCTCCGGCTGTGGCCGCCGGTCCGGCGCGGCACTCATGACGCCCCCTCCGCAACGGTGCGGGTGCCGAGCCGGGGGCCGGCCTGAAGGCGTGCCATCCGCAGTTTCCAGAGGAACTGGGCGGCGTTCACCACATAGGCGGCATAGCCGGCCAGCGCGATCGCCACCTGGACCGTCGGCGACCACCAGCCGGCCACGAGCGCGATCAGATAGAGCGAATGCAGCGCCAGCACGAGGATCGAGACCACGTCCTCCCAGAAGAAGGCGGGCGCGAACAGCCAGACCCCGAACACCTCGCGTTCCCAGACCGCCCCGGTGATCATGATGGTATACAGCACCACCGTTTTGATCACGATCGAGGCGACCGCCAGCCCATAGCCTTCGCCGGTGGCCAGCCAGTTCACCACGAACCCAAGGCTGACAAGGAAAACCACGAACTGCAGGGGCGCGAGGACTGCCTGCACCATCGTCCAGGCCGAGCGATCCCGCCGCGCACGCTGCTCGGCGGTATAGAGGGCGGCGGGTCGGTGATGCGTCGCGGACACGGACGGCTCCGGCTGGATCCGGGCCGGAGGGGAACCGGAGATGCCCACCGACTCTCCTCTCGACCAAGGACGGAGCTAAGGCTCGCGGCGCGCTTATGTCAAGCTCACTTGACGATCCGCAGTATGGACACTCCGCGCGGCCTTCCAATCGTGAACGACCGTGTGGCTGGCCTCGGTCACGGGTCCGTGTAATAACCGCACAACGCGTAGGCACTTTGCGGTGCGTGGCCGTGACGCCGCCCCCGGGTCGCCGTTGGATGGCTTGCATGCATCCGCGCGCAGCGGGAGGGCAAGGTATGGATAGCGTCGGTGCCGCAAGCGCAAGCGAAACAGGCGAGCGCCCCGACATTCTGGGGCGGATCATCGAGTGCGAGATCATTCCGCGCCTTCTGCTCGCCCAGGGCGAACGTCCACGCGAGGCATCTGCGCGCGCTGGGGCGGGCGGCGTGGCCCCGGACCTTGTGTCGATGGTCGACGAGGCCGTACGGCTGGCCGTGGCCGATGACGAGGGGCCCTTCGAGGATTTCGTCTCCGCCCTGCGCACCCATGGGATCGAGGCGCGTGCGCTGCTGCTGGACGTGTTCGCGCCCGTGGCGCGGCGCCTGGGGGTTGCGTGGGAACGCGACGAGATGAGCTTTGTCGAGGTCACCCTCGGTCTGGGGCGGCTGCACAAGGCACTGCACCGTATCGAGGACGCCGCCCTTGGCCGGACGGAACCGGCCATGCGGCTGGGGCATGCGCTGGTGTGCGTGCCGCCCGGCGAACAGCACACCTTTGGTGCGGCGATGGCTGCGGGCCTGCTGCGGCGCGATGGCTGGCGTGTCTCGAGCTGTCTGGATGGCGACCTGCGCACCATCATCCGCACCGCGTGTGCGGGAGGGGTTGAATTGGTGGTGGTGGGGATTAGCTGCGACGCGGGGGCTGCGGGGCTTGGCGCGCTTCTGGGGGCAATCCGCAAGACACCCGCCCTCAGGCGCGTCGGCGTGATCGTCGGAGGTTCGGCGATCGCGGGGTCGGCAGAGGTTCGCGAGCGGCTTGGGCCGCAGGTCGAGGTCGCGAACGTGGACGAGATCGTGGCGCGCGCCCGTGCGCTGGCAATGGCCGGCGGAAGGCGCCTCTAGCGCGGGAGGGGGGACGAACGGAACCGCATGGACCGAGGGGAGCGAAACAGCACGGGGCCCGAGGCAACCAGCACAGCCGCGGCCGCCGCCATGCCACCGTCCGGTACGGGGGTGATGGATCGCGCCCTCGCCATGCGGATCCTGGCTGCCACCGGTGACATCGCGGTCCTGGTGGACGAACACGGGGTGATCGAGGACCTGGCCACGGGCGGCGAGCCGCGCGCCCTTGCCGACATTGATGCCTGGCGGCGCAAGCGCCTGAGCGACACCGTCTCGGCCGACAGCCGGCCCAAGGTCGAAGAGCTGCTGCGCGAAGCCGCCCGGGGCGCCACCACACGTTGGCGCGAGATCAACCACCCCCTGCCCGGCGGCGCCACGGTGGCGATGCGCTACATGGCGCTGGGCGCGGACGGCGACGGGCGCGTCATCGCCATCGGGCGCGATCATTCGCGGGCCGCGGACCTTCAGCAGAGGCTGCTGCGCACCCAGCAGGCCCTCGAGCGCGACTATGGCAAGGTGCGCGAAGCCGAATTCCGCTATCGGCTGCTGTTTCAGATTTCCGGCGAGGCCATTCTGGTCGTTGACGCCCAGACCCGCCGGATCGTCGAATCCAACCCGGCGGCCGACCGCCTGCTTGATGCGGATGGGTCTCTGGTGGGCAAGGCATTTGCCCGCGCCTTCGCAGTCCAGAGCCAGGACGACGCGGTCGCCCTGCTGGCGCTTGCGACCCGCGCGGGCGGCGGTCCTGCGCCGGCGTCGGCGACGCTGGTTTGCCGCGGCCGAGACCTTGTGGCCACCGCCACCCCCTTCCGGATCGAACGCCAGGTGCTGGCGCTGGTGCGGCTTGCGACGGCCGAACGGCGCGACACGCAGGGCCCGGCGCGCCCCAACCGCGCTTTGCTGGCCGCGATCGAACAGCTGCCCGACGGGCTGGTGGTCTGCACCCCCGACTATACCGTCATCGCCCACAATGCCGCCTTTCTGCAGATGGTCCAACTGGCAGACAGCGCCGACCTCATCGGCCAGCCCCTGCAGCGCTTCCTCGGACGCCCCGGGGTGGACCGTATGGTGCTGGAAGAGACGCTGGACCAGCACGGCGTCGCGCGCGGCTTTTCGACCGTGGTGCGCAGCCGTCTGGGCGAAACCGAGGACGTCGAGGTCAGTGCCGTCGTGGTACCCGATCCGGACCTCGCCTGTGTCGGCTTTTCGATCCGGCGCACCGCCCGCCGCGTTGTCGAGGGCGCGCGCGCCGGCGGTGCCGAGCCGCCGCACTCGGCGGACGATCTGGCGGAACTGGTGGGCAAGGTGGCGCTCAAGGACATCGTGCGCGACACCACCGACTATGTCGAACGCCTCTGCATCGAGGCGGCACTGCGCCTGACCGGCGACAACCGCGCCTCGGCCGCCGAGATGCTCGGGCTGAGCCGGCAGAGTCTCTACGTGAAGCTGCGCCGCT
>DBAV01000114.1:631-1023 GCA_002291875.1 Hyphomonadaceae bacterium UBA1001 | reverse complement strand
CCGCGCCTCGGCCGCCGATGTGCTGGGCCTCAGCCGGCAGAGTCTCTATTCCAAGATGCGCCGCTTTGGCATCGGCAATCTCGACGACGAGGTGGCCTGACACTCGCGGACGGCCCGCTGCACCCTCTTGCACGGGCCTGCACATGCACTGCGTCAGGGTGCCGCACGCCGATGCCTCCACCAGACGCGGGCGCCCTTCTGCTCAAGCATTCTGGCGATCCGGCACTGCAGCCGGGAGGCACGCACGCAGGCGGAAATACCGATGGACGTCCATTTGGTTTGACACCCGCGGACGCGCTCGGTTAGCGTTCCCCCATGAGCGACATTTCGGCCCTGCCCTCCACGCCTGCCATGCCCGGTGCCCGGCAACACGGCGCGCATGGCCTGCCCCA
>DBAV01000114.1:0-286 GCA_002291875.1 Hyphomonadaceae bacterium UBA1001 | reverse complement strand
TGCTCAAGCCGGTCACCTGGTTCGCGCCCATGTGGGCCTTCATGTGCGGTGTGGTGTCGGCCGGCGCCCCGTTCGCCGATACCTGGCATCTGGCGTTTGCCGGCGCGGTGCTGGCGGGCCCGCTGGTCTGTGCCACCTCGCAGGCCGTGAATGACTGGTTTGACCGCGAGGTCGACGCCATCAACGAGCCGGGCCGCCCGATCCCCTCGGGGCGCATTCCGGGCGATTGGGGGCTTCGGATCGCCATTGCGTGGACGGCGCTTTCGCTGCTGGCCGGCGCGCTGCT
>DBAV01000240.1 GCA_002291875.1 Hyphomonadaceae bacterium UBA1001 | reverse complement strand
CAGCAGGCCCAGGCACCCACCCCGTCGGCCGACCCCACCGCACCCGAAACCGTACCCGTCCGCCCGCCCCAGCCCCAGCAGCAGGCCCAGGCCACACCGCCCGCCGACGGCACCGGCGAGCGTGCAAACGCCGAACGCCAGGCCGACCAGCTGCTGGTGGATGCGGGGGGCGTGCTGCTGCCGCGTGGCACCATACAGGCCGAAGCCAGCTTTGACTGGACCTCGATCTCGTCCGACCGCGTGAACATTGGCGGCTTTACTGTGTTCAACGCCATCGTCATCGGCCAGATCCGCGTCGACGACATCCAGCGCAACATCTACACCGCCTCGACTTCGGCCCGGGTCGGCCTGGGCAACCGGCTGCAGGCCGAGTTCCGGGTGCCCTATCAGTGGCGCGATGACCGCGAGATCCTGGGCGTCGGCACCGGCGCCGAAGAGCGCGAGCGCACCAATGACGCCGCCGACCTGGGTGATGTCGAAGCCATCCTGTCGTGGCAGCCCCTGGCTGCGCGCGGCTGGATCCCGGCCACCATCACCCGCCTGCGCGTGCGCTTCCCCACCGGCGAGAGCATTTTCGAGATTCCCACCCGACCCGAGATCGTGGCGCTGGACAATCCGGCCACGCCCCAGAACGAGGAGCGCACCCGCCAGGTGCCCTCGCGCTCGCCCACCGGGTCGGGATTTTATGCCATCTCTCCGGGTGTCACCATGGTGTGGCGTGCCGATCCGGTCGTACTGTTCGTGGGCGGCGGATACACCGAAGTGTTCGGACGCACCTTTGACCGGTTTGGCAAGATCGATCCGGGCGGCACCATCGACGGCTTTGCCGGCCTGAACCTGGCGTTGAACGAGCGGGTCAGCTTCACCAGCTCGTTCGTGGCCCAGCAGACCTATTCCACCCGCAACAATGCGGTGAAGGCGCTGGGAACCTCGTCGCTGGACGCGCGCCTGCAGTTCGGATCGTCGATCGGCCTGACGGACAATGTGGGCCTGGTGATCTCGGCCGCGGCCGGCCTGACCGACCAGTCACCGGATTTCTCGTTTGGTATTTCTGTGCCGATAACATTCAGAAACGTCTTCTGAGATTTCGGCGCTACCGACAGAAACACCCGAGTGACTCTCGGGTTTCCGCACCCGAAGAATATTTGCAGACGGGCACTTTTCTGCTTGCCTTTCCGACGCACCCGGACATTATCCGGCGCATCGACATCACCGCACAGGGGTGGGGCCCGGCGGCGTCGGAGGGACGGAAATTGCTTGCAAACACCCGCGTCGTCAGCACGCCTGACGACATAACCGGGTCGCGTCCGGCGGACGCGCTCGGCCCGCACGTGTCACTTTCGGCCTCGTTCCTGCGGGAGCGGGCGGGCGAGGTGACCCTCGCCAAGGGGCGCACCCTGACCCGTCAGGGCAATGCCGACCGGCATGTACACATCGTGCTGGACGGATGGTTCTCGATCGAGCGCGTGACCGATGGCGGCGAGCTCCAGGTGCTGGATTTCGCCCTGCCGGGCGATCTTCTGGGCCTGGGCACGTTGATGGTGTCGTCGGCCGAGGCGACCATCACCGCCCTGACCGATACCCGCGTCGTGGCGTTCGAGCGCCAGCGCTTCATGGCGGCGGTGCGCGCCGAAGAAGAGGCCTTTGCCTTCTATGACCGCGCGATCCGGGCCGAACTGGGCCGCGCGCGCCGCATGCAGGAGATCATGGGCCACCGCCAGGGGGCGGCCATGCTTGCCGCCTTCCTGAACGCGCTGATCCGCCGGGTGCGCCCGGTCGACAGTGCGAATGCAGCGCCGCTGCGCCTGCCCGTCCCCCAGACCCTGGTGGCGGGGGCGCTGGGTGTGACCAGCGTCTATCTCTCGCGGGTGGCGGGCGAGCTGCGCCGCGAGGGCATTCTGGAATGGCGATCGGGCGGGCTCGAGGTGCTCGACCCCGCGCGCCTGGGCACCCTCGCCGCCTGAGCTGCCGGCAAGCCTGTTGCTACAAGACGCCCGCGCGGCCGCCGGGCCGGGTTCAACCCTTGTTAACCGGATTCGCCCATGTCTCGGACCGAGGGGGCCGGGCGTGACGCCGTGACCCCGCGGAAGCGAGGCGATGGACGACATCCTCAGCGAGTTCCTGACCGAAACGGCCGAGAACCTGGAAACGATCGAACCCGAATTGCTGCGGTTCGAGCAGGACCCCAACGACGCGGCGACGCTGAACAACATTTTCCGTCTGGTGCACACGATCAAGGGCACCTGCGGCTTTCTGGGGCTGGCGCGTCTCGAGGCCGTTGCCCATGCCGGCGAGACGTTGCTGGGCAAGTTTCGCGACCGCACGCTGGCGGTCACGCCCGAGGCGGTCAGCACCATCCTGCGCTCGATCGACCGCATCAAGGAAATCCTGGCCGATCTCGAGGCCACCGGCGAGGAACCGGCGGGTGACGACGGCGCGCTGATCGGCGAGCTGGAGGCCGCCGCCGAAGGTCACGCGCCGGCAGCCGCGGTCCCCGAGGCGCCCAAGGTCGGCCCGAACGGCGAGAAATGGGATGCCGACCAGGGCCGCTTCCTGCGCCCGGGCGAGGTATCGCTGGCCGACCTCGAGGCTGCCTTCCGCGCTGCCGACGGCCCCGTCGAGGACAACCCCGAAGCTGCACCGCCCCCGGCGCCCGCGCCGGCCATGCTGCGTGCGCCGGACACGGACGATGACGAGGCCAGGGGTGCGGGCTCGCTGGCGACCCAGTCCATCCGGGTCAATGTCGAGGTCCTGGAACAGTTGATGACCATGGTGTCCGAGCTGGTGCTGACGCGCAACCAGCTGCTCCAGATGGTCCGCAACATGGAGAACTCCGAGTTCAAGGTGCCGCTCCAGCGGCTCTCGACCATCACCGCCGAGCTTCAGGACCGGGTGATGAAGACCCGCATGCAGCCGATCGGCAATGCGTGGAAAAAACTGCCGCGGATCGTCCGGGACGCCTCGCGCGATCTGGGCAAGAAGATCGAGTTGCGGATGGAGGGCGAGGCGACCGAACTCGACCGCCAGGTGTCCGAACTGATCCGTGATCCGCTGACCCACATGATCCGCAATTCGTGCGATCACGGCGTCGAGCGGCCCGAGGACCGGGTGGCGCGCGGCAAGCCGCCCCAGGGCACCATCACCCTGCGCGCCTTCCACGAGGGCGGCCACATCATCATCCAGATCGAGGACGATGGCGCGGGCCTGCCGGTGGCGCGCATCCGCGAAAAGGCCATCGGCAAGGGCCTGGTCACCGCCTCCGAGGCGGCCCAGATGACCGACGCCCAGATCCAGCGCTTCATCTTCGCGCCGGGCTTTTCCACCGCCGCCAAGGTCACCAACCTCTCCGGCCGCGGTGTCGGCATGGACGTGGTCAAGACCAATGTGGAACTGATCGGGGGGCAGATCGACCTGACCTCGACCGAGGGTTTCGGCACCGTCTTCACCATCAAGATCCCGCTGACGCTGGCGATCGTCTCGGCGATGATCGTCGGCTCGCGCGGGGGGCGGTTCGCCATTCCGCAAATTGCGGTGCTGGAACTGGTGCGCGCCGGCGGCCCTGGCTCGGAGACCCGGATCGAGCGGGTCAACCGCACCCGGGTGATGCGCCTGCGCGACCGCCTGCTGCCGCTGGTCGACATCGCAGACGTTCTGGACCTCGGCACCGACGCCCGGGCCGAGGGCGCCGAGCCCGGCATGGAATATGTCGTGGTCATGCAGGTCGGCGGCAACCGATTTGGCCTCATGGTCGACGAGGTGCTCGACACCGAGGAGATCGTGGTCAAGCCGCTGTCCTCGCTGCTCAAGGGCATCACCACCTTCACCGGCTCGACCATCCTGGGAGACGGATCCGTCATCATGATCGTGGACCCAACGGGCATCGCCGCCCATGTCGGCGAGATCGACCAGACCGCCGACGAACGCGCGGCCACCGCCGACACCGGCACCGACACCGCGGGTGCGGCCGTCTCGATGCTGATGTTCGAGGCCGGCGGGCGCGAGCCCAAGGCCGTGCCGCTGTCGCTGGTGACGCGCATCGAGGATACCCCGGTCGAGCGGCTCGAGCGCGCCAATGGCCGTGCCGTCATGCAGTATCGCGGCGAGCTGGTGCCGGTGATCCACGCCGCCGGCGATTTTGCCTTCGCCGCCGAAGGCAGCCAGCCCATCCTGATGTTCAGCCAGGGCGCGCGCACCATGGGCCTTGCGGTCGACCGCATCCTGGACATCGTTCACGACCGGCTGGACATCGAGCTGGTGGCCCACACGCCGGGCATTCTGGGCGCTGCGGTCATCAAGGGGCGGGCCACCGAAGTGGTCGATGTCGGGCATTTCCTGCAGCAGGGCCATGACGACTGGTTCGAGGCTGCCACGCGTGAGCGTGCACCCCCGCGCCGGGTGCTGCTGGTCGAGACCAATCCCTTCTTCCGCAACCTGCTGGCGCCGCTGCTGCAGGCGGCGGGCTATCAGGTCACCGCCGTCGAAAGCACCGAGGCCGCCTGGCGCCTGCACGCCCGGGGCGAGAATTTCGACGCCATCCTGGCCGACACCGAGGGCGATCCGGCCGCCGCCGAAACCTTTGCCAGCCGCCTCTCCGAGGACACGCGCTGGTCGGGCGCGGCGTGCCTGGCGCTGACGGGGGGCACCCTGCCGACCCCCGGCAGCTTTGCCGACGCGGTGCGCAAGTCCGACCGCCACGGCCTGCTGGCGGCGCTGGACTATGCCCTCAAGAACCGCGGAGAGGCCGCATGAGCACCGCGTCCGCATCCGCCTCGGGCGCTCCGGCCGATGCCGGAGACCTGTTCCTGACCTTCGAGATCGATGGCGGCCTGTTCGGCGCGCGTGTTTCGGACGTACACGACGTGTTCGCCATCCAGTCGACCACCCCGGTGCCGCTGGCGCGCCCGGACGTGGCGGGCCTTCTGAACCTGCGCGGACGCATCGTCACCGCCATCGATTCACGCGTGCGGCTGGGCCATCCCCGCCGCCAGGGCGGCTATCAGGGCGCCATGGCGATCGGGGTCGAACGCGACGGCGAGAGCTATGGCCTGATCGTCGACCGCGTGTCCGAGGTGCTGCGCCTCGAGCCCGGCCGCTTCGAGGACAATCCGGTGAATCTCGACGCGCGCTGGCGCGAGGTGTCGCGCGGGGTGTGCCAGCTGCACGACCGCTTGCTGGTGGCCATCGACATCGACCGCATGATCGACGCCCCGGCAGCAGCCGACGCCGGATTCGGCGCCGCCGCGTAAGGATTCCGAAAGCCCTCCCGGTCCAACATGGTGAACGAGGAGAACACGATGAAAAGCTGCCTGGTCGTCGACGACAGCCGCGTGATCCGCATGGTCGCGCGCCGTATCCTTGAGGATCTCCAGTTCGAGGTCGAAGAGGCCGCGGACGGCATGGAGGCGCTGAACGCCTGCCGCACCCGCATGCCCGAGGCCATCCTGCTGGACTGGAACATGCCGGTGATGA
>DBAV01000286.1 GCA_002291875.1 Hyphomonadaceae bacterium UBA1001 | reverse complement strand
GTGCCCATCACGCCGCAGGTGCCGGCCGTGGTGGCGAGGCTGCCCTCGACCTCCTCGATCCGCTCCTGGCTGACCTCGCCGGCGCGGTAGCGCGCCCAGTAGCGGCGGCAGTCGGTGCAGGCGGCCAGCCGCTCGCCCTGGAAGCGGTTCGCGCTCATCGGCCCCATGACGACCTGCACGGCGGGGATGCCGGCGCTGGCGGCGGCCATGAGCTGCGCCGGCACCGTCTTGTCGCAGCCGCCGATCAGCACCACCGCGTCCATCGGCTGGGCCGCGATCATCGCCTCGGTGTCGAGCGCCATGAGGTTGCGGTAGTGCATGGAGCACGGGTTGAGGAAGGGCTCGCACAGGCTGATCGTGGGGAAGGAGAGGGGCAGCGCGCCCGCCATCAGCACGCCGCGCTTCACCGCCTCGATGAGTTCGGGCGCGGTGCGGTGGCAGTTGTTGAGGTCGCTGCCCGTGTCGGCGATGCCCACCACGGGCTTGGACAGCGCCTCCTTGGAGTAGCCCATGGACTTGGCGAAGGAGCGGCGGAGGTAGAGGGCGAATTCCCGATCGCCATAGTTCGCCGCGTTGCGGCCGAGGCCCTTCGCTTCGGTCATACCCGTATCCCTGTGCTCACTCCGCGCGGTGGCAGACGCAGCGCAGCTTGTGGCCGTCCGGGTCGCGCAGATAGGCGCCGTAGTAGTCCGGATGGTGGTGCGGGCGAAGCCCCGGGGCGCCCTCGTCGGTGCCGCCGGTGGCGAGCGCGCGGGCGTGGAACGCGTCCACCTGCGCGCGCGTCGCGGCCTCGAAGGCGATGGTCACGCCATTGCCCACCGTCGCGTCCTTCCGATCGTGGGGGCGGGTGATCCAGAATTGCGGCGTGGCCTCCGGCCCGCGCACATACCCGGCAGAGCCCTTCGCGCCATCGCCCTCGATGCGCATGAGGCCGAGCGGCGCGAGCAGCGCGTCGTGGAAGGCGAGGGCGCGCGGGGCATCATTGGTGCCGAGGGTGACGTGGCTGAACATGGCGGGCTCCTCTGGTCGGGTGGCGCTGCATCGCACGCAAGGGCTGTGCGGGTGTTGCGGCGTTCATCCCTCGATGCGGATGCGGTTCTTCCGCACCGCGCGAGGAGCGCGAGGGGCGCGCGCAACACGGCCTGCACATCCGCCCCGGGGCCCGCCCGCGCGCGCGGGCATGCGCCGCAAGACCACGCCCGGCGGCGATGACGAGGATCCGGCGCTTCCTCGCGCTTCTTCTCACCCCTGCTGCGCGATGCCGGCCGCCGACATCAGCTCGCGGTGCAGGTCGAGCTCGCGGCGGATGCGCGCGACCAGCGGCGCCTCGCCGAAGGCCGGCGCGGGGGCGAGGCCCTGGCTGCGCATGAACTCCACGGCCGCCGGCGCGCGGAAGGTCTCCGTCGCCGCGTCCGTCAGGCGGGCCTTGATCGGCTCGGGCAGGCCGGGCGGGGCCTGGAGCGAATACCAGGCGCCGCCGCCGAAGCCCTGGAAGCCTTGCTCCGCCACGGTCGGCAGGTTGGGGAAGGCCGCGCTGCGGTTGAGGGTCACGGCGCCAAGCGCCCGCATCCGGCCCCCCTCCACATGGCCGCGGCAGGCGGCGACGAGGGCGATCATGCAGTCCACGCGCCCCGCGATCACTTCCGTCATCGCGGGCGGCGAGCCGTTGAAGGGCACGTGCAGCATCTCGACCCGCGCGCGCGCCGTCAGGTCGACCATGGGCAGATGCGCGGTGGTGCCGATGCCCCAGCTCGCATGGGTCAGCTGGCCCGGGCGCTGGCGCGCGGCGGCGAGGAACTGTTCGAGCGATTCCCAGCGCGGGTTCGCCACCAGCAGCGCCCCGGTGTCGCAGAGCTGCGTCAGGTGCGTGAAGTCGGTGACGGGGTCATAGCCCGGCTGGCGCAGCGCGACGGGGGCCATGGAGAAGGTCACGATGGTGCCCAGCAGCAGCGTCTGCCCATCGGGCCGCGCGCGCACCACATGCCGCCCGGCGATGGTGGTGGAGGCGCCGGGCTTGTGGTCCATCACGAAGGTCCCGCCGAGCCGCTGGGCCAGCCCCTCGGTGAGGACGCGCCCCACCACGTCCGAGGCGCCGCCGGGCGCATAGGGGATCACCACCTGGGTGGCGGTGCCGGACCCGCCCCCCTGGGCGCGGGGCGCGGTGAAGGGCAGGGCGAGCAGGAGGCGGCCAGCACGCCGCGGCGGGTGATCATGGGGCTTCCTCCGGTTTTGCCGGAGCGTGACAGGGGCCCCCGCCCGCGGGCAAGTGCGATCTACAGCGCGAGGTATCCCGATACCGCGGCATCCTCGCCTTGACCTCGCCTGCGTTTGCGGGCACATCGCCGGCCGCAACACATCTTCCTCCAAGGTTCTTCCATGCTCAGCACACAGACCCGCTCGGTGAAGCCGGCGGAGGTCCAGAAGCAGTGGTGGGTGATCGACGCGGACGGCCTCGTCCTCGGCCGCCTCGCCACGCTCGTCGCCAACCGCCTGCGCGGCAAGCACAAGGCGTCCTTCACGCCGCATGTGGATTGCGGCGACCATGTTGTCATCGTCAACGCCGCCAAGGTGCGCGTGACGGGCAACAAGGCCGAGCAGTCGGTCTTCTACTGGCACACGGGCTATGCGGGCGGCATCAAGGGCCGCACGACGCGCCAGCTGCTCGAGGGCCGCTACCCCGAGCGCGTGATCACCAAGGCGGTCGAGCGCATGATCACGCGCGGCCCCCTCGGCCGGAAGCAGATGAAGAACCTGCA
>DBAV01000277.1 GCA_002291875.1 Hyphomonadaceae bacterium UBA1001 | reverse complement strand
ATCATCCGGAGGCAGCGCGGGCGGAGCTCCCGGTGACGGAGGCACCCCCGACGCAGGAACCCCACTCCCTGGTGACACCTGCGCCGTCGCCGGTGCGCTCATCTCTGCAACCACCACCCTCACCGGCCAGCAGCTCGCGGACTACACGAACGACTACCGCTGGGCGGGCGCGGGGTGCGCTGCGAGCCCCACGAGCTGCGCGGGCTGGCCCGGCCGGCCATCCTGCACTGGGACCTCAACCATTTCATGGTGCCGGTGGCGGTGTCGGGCGCGGTGCAGGGCCTGAGCGCCATGACGGGTCCGTGCAGCCTTCCATCCCCTCCCGGGACCGCACCCCGACCTTGGCCCGACCCTCCCTGGAGTCAACCCGTGCCCATCGAAGCTGTCCCACACCCGCCGCGCGGACGGCCGGAAACCCCCGCGAACGCCGCAAAATGCTTGCCGCCCGGAAAACCATGTAGAATCAAGACCCGGACTGGAGCCCCGTGGCGGACAGGGTGTCCGCCCTATCCTCCGCAGAATCGTTTGTCAGCAAAGCTTTTACAATTACGCCGCACCGCTGTACCCACATTCCTACCTACATTCTCGCGGCGCGGTCACCATGACGTCGGCCCTTTTTCCGCGCTCGGGGGCTGCCGGTTTCAACGCGTTTCCAGCTGTTCCGAATCGTTTCCACGGGGTCTGATGCACGTCTGCCGCGGTCGTGTTGAAACCCGATGCGCCACGCTCGTTGGTCGATGAGTCATTGGGAGCTGCCGGCGACTGTCAGTGCGCAGCGGCCGGCGCGCTCGCGGATCATTGCGGCAAGGCTTTCGATGGCGGCCCGATCGAAGCCGGGGCGCGCCAAACCGGCGGCCACCACCTTGCCTGCTCGCGCAATCACGCCCTGGCTGATCTCTGCGACCCGCCTTCGTATCAGCGGCAGGCCAACACCCGCGTCCGCCGCGAAGGCGGCCCAGCCCGTCGCGTCCAGCTCGGCAAGCGTGGCGCGTTTGCCCACCGTCATGGCGAATTTCGGCGACAGATCGGGATAGGCCACGGTCGCCAGAAGGTTATAGAGCGGGGCGAGGCGTGGGCCTTCAGTGTCGTGGAGGATCGAGAAATTCTTGCCGTGTGCATCGGCATTGCCGGCGATCACATTGAAGATCACCGCATCCAGAAGCTTCAGCACATCGACCGCAGGCCTTGCAGCCACACGGCGGAGCAGCGCGAAGCAATCCTTGAAGGTCGGGCCGCCCTCGCTGGCGTACTTGGTTTCCGGCGGCACGCCGAGCGCCTGGCAGGAATCCTCCTGGTGGATCCGGTGGACGACGCCATCGTCGCCCAGGGTGCGGTCATAGCGTTGGACCAGAAGAAAGGTTCGGTCCTGCACTCTTCGCGCCTCGACGGGCGCGACATCGAGGCCGATCGCGGCGGCCAGGTGCATCACGAACGCCTCGTTCTCGGTCGTGGCTGCAAAGCGCGCGATCGGCGGCTTGAGGATATATGTCGTGGGCTGGCCCGGGACGGGCAAGGCCACCGCCCCATCCACCAGCACCACGGGCACTTTCGATTGCGCGCCGGCCAGCGAAAGCCGCAACCCGACCTCGCCCGCGAGGAGCGGGCGAACAGGCAGCGCATCGAGCACCCGGATCAGCGCTGCATCGTCGAACGGAACGGGTCGCGGGTCGCGGGCCGGAGCGGTCGGCGGCGCGCCGGGTGGCAGAAGCTGGAGCGCGCCCGCGACATCCCCGCCGAGGCGATCGAGAAGGGCGAAATCATTGGCGCGCGACACGCCGAGTGCCCGAGCCGCCGCATCGCGCTGGCCTTGCTCCGGCAGGAGGCCACCGAAAAACGGGCGGCACTCGCGTCGATTGAACGGCTCGGCCCGTTTGGGCAGCGAGGCGGACAGGGGCTGCGCCGCCTCATCGTCCAGACATGCGGGCGCATAGACAAAGCCCAGTTCTCCGTGCCGGTCCTGTGTCAACTGGCCGACGAGCCGCCTGTCCCACCAGATTTCGAGCGTGCGCGTCATGATTTCCGCGCTCCATTGGGGTTGGGCGGCGGCGTGATATCAAGCGAACATCCGAGCGCAGACAGGACCTGAAGCGTCTTGCCGATTTGCGCGGTCGGCTTGCCGGCCTCGAGGTCGACGATGAAGCGCAGGCCGACGCCCGCTGCACCCGCAAGCTCGTCCTGCCGCAGGCCAATAGCCTTGCGGGTCGCTCGGACGATATCGCCGATCTCGGCGGGAGTGAGGGTGCGCCTCGACATGATCTTTACCGAACGGGAGAATAGCACGGATTGCCGGACGATGTCCACAAGACTTTCCCGATCGGGAAAATCCTCCCTTCGATGCTCCCTGGACCTTAAAATTTCCCGTGCGGGAAAGCGGTGTGGGCGACATGTCCAGCCGCGGCCGGGGCTAGAGCAGTTCTGCGGCGTTGAGAATCGGGATTGTTGGCGCCTTGGTTTCTGGCGCTTTCGGTCTTGTTTCGAAAACCGACGTGACGGCGATTGTGATGGATCGGAAAAGAGGATTTCGGTCGTACGCAATGCTGGCGCGGCGGTTCGCCCGGTGGCGGCCTCGATTGGGGTGCGTCCACGCTGGTGCACCGGGTGCCGCTGCGCGAAGCGGTGGGCAGGGTCAAAGCGGCCGCGGACAGTTCCGTTGCAGCGGCCCATGGTTGGTGTCATCGCAGAGTTCACGATGAGCAACTCGATGACGCGCGGCCCCTTTCTTACCGAGTTCCGCTGAGGGGGGGATTCGAAGGATTGACGAAAACCGTTTGCGCACAAAGGATCACGGGTTTCCACACGAATTTTGTCCCACATTATGTCCCACAATCCAGCGGCATTGGCGGCTATTTCATTACGCGGCGTCCGATTTGTTTCGTGGTGTTCTCAGGGCGCAGTTGAGCCCAGAAGTTCACCGCTCTGTCGACCGGCGGGAGCCCGTTTGCGGGGATTTCATGACGTTTCCCCATGTTCCCCGATGTCCGCGCGAAATGCCTAACCCTCTCCCCGAAACGCGGACCCGCGTCGCACCTGCCCACCTGCATTTTTGAGGCGGTGACGACGGCGGCCCGAACCCTTGCGAGAGGTAGGCAACCGCGCGCAGCCAATCCCGACACTGTGTTCGCGGCCGTTCGATCAGCGCCAGTGCGCGAGGCACACGCGCGGCGGGGCCGTTCTGATGGCCGAATGGTTGTTTTATCCCCGCGTGCGCGGGCAACACCGAACGCGGTTTCGGGTCGCGAGCGCGAGTTGCGGTTCATCCCCGCGTGCGCGGGGAACACCTTACAGGAAAGGCAAAGCAAATGCGAAAGGACGGTTCATCCCCGCGTGCGCGGGGAACACTCAATGGCTCCCTTCCCAAGGACCCACTCGCCCGGTTCATCCCCGCGTGCGCGGGGAACACGCCCGCGCGAAAGAGCCGAGCACCTGGGCAGGCGGTTCATCCCCGCGTGCGCGGGGAACACCGTCTCGAACCTCACGAATGCGGGCCGTTTTGGCGGTTCATCCCCGCGTGCGCGGGGAACACGCCCACGCCTCGATCAGCGTGATCAGGTCGGCCGGTTCATCCCCGCGTGCGCGGGGAACACGTCGATCAATGCCCAAGTGAGACGATACTGGTCGGTTCATCCCCGCGTGCGCGGGGAACACACGGGCTGGCCGTGCGCACCTGGCGGCAGTGGCGGTTCATCCCCGCGTGCGCGGGGAACACATTGCCGGCACGGATTATGAGCGGGAGCTAATCGGTTCATCCCCGCGTGCGC
>DBAV01000271.1 GCA_002291875.1 Hyphomonadaceae bacterium UBA1001 | reverse complement strand
CGATCGCACCCGCCTTTTGATCGGCGACCGAAACACCCTGCGCGAGCATGTGACCATGCACCCGGGCACCGGGGTCGGACGCGGCGAGACGGTGGTCGGCGCCGACGGGTTCTTCATGGTGGGCGCGCATGTCGCGCACGACTGTCTGCTGGGCGAGCGTGTGGTGATGGCCAATCATGCCACACTGGGCGGCTATGTCGTGGTCGGCGACAATGTCATCTTCGGCGGGCTGTGCGGCGTCCACCAGCACGTGCGGATCGGCCGGCACGCCTTCATTGGCGGCATGGCCACGGTTGTGAACGATGTCATTCCTTACGGATCGGTTGTCGGCAATCATGCCAGGCTGGCGGGGCTGAATATTGTCGGCCTGCGCCGCCGCGGCTTCACGCGTGAGCAGATTCACGATCTGCGCGCCGCCTATCGAGGCCTTTTCGCCGAGGAAGGCACCTTCAACGAACGCATTGCCGACACCCAGGAGGCGTTCCCGAACTCGCCCGAGGTGCTGGAGATCCTGAACTTCATCCGCGAAGGCGGATCGCGCGCTTTGTGCATGCCGCGGGACTGAACCATGGCCGGACGCTTCCGCCGGCTGGGACTGATTGCCGGCGGCGGCGACCTTCCGCTGCGCGTCGTCGAGGCGTGCCGACGCCGCGGCCAGGACGTGTTCATCAGCGGCATCGAGGGCGCGATGGACGAGTGCCTGCGCACCTTGCCCCACGAAGTCGTCTCGATTGGCGAGATCGGGCGCCGCTTTGCTGGTCTGCGGCGCGAAGGTTGCGATGTGGTGACCATGGCGGGAACGGTGGGGAGGCCGGATTTCGCGCGGCTGCGTCTGGACTTCAAGGCAACGCTGCTGATGCCAAAGGTGCTGGCGGCCGCACGCTCGGGCGATGATGCGCTGCTGCGCGTGATGGTCGAGGCCTGCGAGCGCGAGGGGTTCGTCGTGCTGGGCGCGGATGCGTGGGCGGACGACCTTCTGGGCCCCGCGGGGCAGATGTCGCGCGTCACGCCGGACGAGACGGGGCGGCTGGATCTCGAAAAGGCCCGCCGGATCGCGACGCTGATGGGGCGCGAGGACATCGGGCAGGGGGCCGTGGTGTGCCGTGGCCTGGTTCTGGCGGTCGAAGCGGCCGAAGGCACCGCCGCCATGCTGGATCGTGTGGCGCAGCTTGCGCCGGCCCTGCGCGGATCGCCGGACGTGCGTGCAGGGGTGCTGTTCAAGGGCCCCAAGCCCCAGCAGGAACACAGGGTCGACCTGCCAACCATCGGCGTGGCCACGGTCGAGCAGGCCGATCGTGCCGGGCTGGCGGGGATCGGTTTCGCGGCTGGTGCGACCCTGGTGATCGACCGTGATGCGGTTGTGGAGCGGGCGGACGCGGTGGGGCTGTTCCTGATCGGCGTGGCGCCAGACGCGGACCCATGAGCCGGCGCATTTATCTGGTCGCGGCCGAGGCCAGTGGCGATGCGCTGGGTGCAGACCTTGCGCGCCGGCTGACGGCCCGCGCGGGCGGTCCGGCGCTGCTGGGGGTCGACATGCCCGAAATGCGCCGGGTAGGGGTAGAGCCGCGGCTAAAGGTCCAAGGCCTTGCGACGCTGGGCCTTCTGGACGGATTGCGGGCGCTGGACCGTGTGGGCCGGATGGCCGAAGCGGTGGCCGCCGACATCGTCGCCGCGCAGGTCGATGCGGCGGTGCTGATCGACAGCTGGGGCTTCAGCTTTCGCGTTGCGCGCGCGCTGCGCCGCATGACACCCGCGCCGCCGCTGATCGTCAAATATGTCGGCCCTCAGGTATGGGCCTCGCGGCCCGCGCGCGCGCGTCAGCTGGCGGCGGTCTGTGACCACCTGCTGTGCATCTTTCCCTTCGAAGTGCCGTTCTATCGGCCATACGGGCTGACGTGCACGGTGACGGGGCTGCCAGCCGTCTCGGTCGAGCGCAGCGATGGCGGTGCAGCCTGGCGCGCCCGTCAGGGGATCGACGGCTCGTGCACGCTGATGGGGGTGTTGTTCGGCTCGCGGCCCAAGGAACTGCGCCGGCTGGGACCGGTGCTTGAGGCTGCGCTGGGCGCGATCCACCACGCGCGCCCCGATGTCCGGTTCCTGGTAGTGGCGGCCGCAGAGGTCGAGGGCCTGATGCGCGAACGCGCTGCGGGCTGGGCCTTCCCCCATCGCCTTGTCACCCAGGCCGAGGCTGGCACGAACGGGTTTGCGGCAATGGACCTCGCGTTGGCCTGCTCGGGCACGGTGACCACCGAACTGGCGATGCAGGCGACCCCCGTGGTCGCGGCCTATCGGCTGGATTGGCTCACATGGGCGGTGGCGCGGGCAGGGGGCTTTACTGCACCCTTCGTTTCATTGGTGAACATCGCCGCCAATCGTGAAGTGATACCCGAATTCGTTCAGACCCGCTGCGTGCCCCGCAATCTGGCGCGAGCCTGCCTTACCTTGATCGACAGCGAGGACGCCCGGTGGGCCCAAACGGCCGCGCAGGATGATGCGCTGGTGCTGCTGGGGCGCGGACAGGGCGCCGCCGCCGATCGTGCCGCCGACGCCCTGATGGCGGTCATCGAGGAACGCCGCCCTCAGCGCTGATGGATGGGCACATAGTCCCGCGGCGGGCTGCCGGTGTACAGCTGACGCGGGCGCCCGATCTTCTGCCCCGGATCCGCGATCATTTCCGACCATTGCGCAATCCACCCAACGGTCCGGGCAATGGCGAACAGGACGGTGAACATCGATGTCGGGAAGCCCATCGCCCGCAGGGTGATACCCGAGTAGAAGTCGATGTTGGGATAGAGCTTGCGCTGGACGAAATAATCGTCATTCAGGGCGATCTTTTCCAGCTCGATGGCGATCTTCAGCAGCGGATCATCGACCTTGCCGATTTCGGCCAGAACCTCATGGCAGGTCGACTGCATCACCTTGGCGCGCGGATCGTAATTCTTGTACACCCGGTGCCCGAAGCCCATCAACCGGACGCTGGAGTTTTTGTCCTTCACGCGCGCGATGAAATCGGGAATGTTCGACACATCACCGATCTCGTTCAGCATGGTCAGCGCCGC
This sequence comes from Hyphomonadaceae bacterium UBA1001, assembly GCA_002291875.1. Lineage (GTDB taxonomy): Bacteria > Pseudomonadota > Alphaproteobacteria > Caulobacterales > Aquidulcibacteraceae > UBA1001. The sequence goes on along the minus strand of DBAV01000271.1, from coordinate 8,790 downwards.
CTCATTGGCGCCGCCATGGCTGGGGCCCCACAGGCATGCAATGCCTGCTGCAATGCAGGCAAACGGATTGGCGCCCGAAGAGCCCGCGAGGCGCACCGTCGAGGTCGAGGCGTTCTGCTCGTGGTCGGCGTGCAGGATGAAGATGCGGTCCATGGCGCGCGCCATGACCGGGTTGACGCGATAGTCCTCGGCCGGAACGGCAAAGCACATGCGCAGGAAATTGGCCGAGTAGTCCAGCTCGTTGCGCGGGCTGACGAAGGGCTGGCCAAGGGCGTACTTGAACGCACGCGCAGCGATCGTCGGCATTTTGGCGATCATGCGGTGGCTGGCGACCGTGCGCTGGTGAGGATCGTCGATGTCGGTGGAGTCATGGTAGAAGGCCGACAGTGCCCCCACCGTCCCGACCATCACCGCCATCGGATGCGCGTCACGTCGGAAGCCCTCGAAGAACCTGTCGAACTGTGCGTGCAGCATGGTGTGATAGGTGATGTCGTGGGTGAAGCGCTGCAGCTCCTGTGCGGTCGGCAATTCCCCGTGCAGCAGCAGGTAACACACTTCGAGAAAGGTCGAACGCTCGGCCAGCTGGTCGATGGGATAGCCGCGGTGCAGCAGCACGCCCGCATCGCCGTCGATGAAGGTGATCTTGCTCTCGCACGAGGCGGTCGAGGTAAAGCCCGGATCATAGGTGAACGCGTCGGTCGCGGCATAGAGCTTGCGGATGTCGACGACGTCGGGCCCGATCGAGCCGGCGATCACCGGCAGTTCGACCTCGCGCCCGTTGACGTTGATGCGCGTGGCGCCCTTTGGGGTGGCATTGGTCTCCATCTCGGTTCCCTGACATTCCATGATCGTTGCGGCGTCGGCTTAGTCGCCAGGCGTTGATTTTCCAAGAACCCGATCGATGCGGCGCAGCGTCTCCGCACGTCCCAGCGCGAAAAGGATGGTCGTCAGGTCAGGAGAGGGGTGGCCGCCCGACAGCGCGGCACGAAGTGCAGGGCCAAAGCGTCCCATGCCAAGGCCGGTGGCGGCTGCATGGCTGGAAAGCGCCTCAGAAAGAGAAGGACCGTCCCATGGTGCCTGGTCCAGCGCGGCGCGGACACCTGCAAGGGTATCGACGCCCTTTGCTGTCGCGGCCGCGCTGAACGCAGCATCCGAAGGGTCGCGCAGAAAGCGGGTTGCTTCCAGCAGTTCGTTCAATGTGCTGGCTCGCTCGACCAGTGTCGGCAGCGCCGCGGCGACGCGGGCCGCCATGACCGCGTCGAACGCTTCGCCGGCGTTGGCCGCAATGGCCTCGAGGCTGGCCAGCAGGCGCGCAGGGTCCGCCTGGCGCAGGAAATGCGCGTTGACCGACGCCAGCTTCTTCAGGTCAAGCCGCGATGGACTGGCGCCCAGCCGGTCGAGGTCGAACAGCGGCACCGCGTCTGCCATCGAAATCACGTCGTCATGGCCGGGTGACCAGCCAAGCCGCATCAGATACGCACACACCCCCTCGGGCAGATAACCCATGTCGCGATAGGCCTGGACCGCGAGAGCACCATGGCGTTTGGACAGTTTCGCCCCGTCATCCCCATGGATCATCGGCAGATGGGCGAATGCCGGTATGGCCCAGCCATTGGCCCGATAGATCGGGATCTGTCGGGCGGCGTTGGTCAGGTGATCATCACCGCGGATGACATGGGTGACGCCCATGTCGTGATCATCAACCACCACCGCCAGCATGTAGGTCGGCGTGCCGTCGGCCCGCAGCAGCACCAGATCATCCAGCGTTGCCGGATCGAAGCGCAGATCACCCTGGACATGATCGCGGAAGGCGATCGGCTCGCCGGCGGGCATTCGCAGGCGCACCACAAAGGGTGCATCCGCAGAGGGTGCTTCCGCGCCATCGCGCCAGGGCGAGCGATAACCCTGGCTTAGCGTATCGAGGCGTGAGCGCAGGTCCGACACCAGCGCGGGGTCGGGCGGGTCAGAGGCGCGGGCTGCCGCATAGTCTGCACGCAGGGCCTCAAGCGCGGCTCGGCGCGCGTCGAGGTCGGCCGGCGAGGCATAGCATCGATAGGCCGTGCCCGCCGCGACCATCTGATGGGCAATGTCGGCGTGCCGCTCGGCCCTCTGGGATTGCATCAGGGGCGGCTCGTCCGCCTCGAGCCCCAGCCACGACATCCCGTCCAGTATGGCGTCGACGGCTTCGCGCGTTGAGCGGGCAAGGTCGGTGTCCTCGATCCGCAGCAGGAATTTTCCCCCGTGACGGCGCGCGAAAAGCCGGTTGAAGATCGCGGTCCTGGCCCCGCCAATGTGCAGGAAGCCCGTCGGGGAGGGCGCAAAGCGGGTGACGACCGTCATGGGGTGGTGGGTCCAATCGAGGGAGACGACGGGCGGCATAGCATCCCTGCGCGGCGCTGCCAGCGCCGCCGGTGCGCGCCGTCGCCAACCGATGCACCTGCGACTGCGCGCCGTGATCGATGCCAACCGGGGAACGACGGCCTTCTGGGCGGCCGCCGCTGCGGCTGCGGGGGCGGCGCTTTGGCTATGGCAGCCCGAACGCCTTGCACCCATCGAGGTGGCCCTTGCCACGCTGGTGCTGGGCGCGGCGGGACTTGGCGGCGGCTGGCTGGCGCGGCGCCCCGATTCACTGGCACTGCGCAATGCAATCCATCTGGTCTCCTATGCCGCCGGCATGGCGTTCTGTGTCTGCCTCGGCGCCCTCAGCGCCCAGGGCCGTATCGAACGCGTGGCCGCGCCGCGACTGGACCCCGAACCCGCCTTCCACCTCGTCGAGGGTTGGGTCGGATCGGTCGATCGCGCCGAGCGCGGCTTTCGGACGACCCTGCTGGTCGCATCCGTATCGGACGTGGCGGCGGCACCGAGGCGGGTGCGTTTCCTGACGCCCGATCAACCGCTCGACCTGGGGCGGGCGGTGCGGTGTTCGGCGATGTTGGGCGGGCCCAAGGGGGCGGACTATCCGGGCGGCTTCGACTTTGCACGGTGGGCCTGGTTTCAGCAGATTGGCGGTGTCGGTTGGGCAGTCGGCCGGTGCGCATACGCAGCCCTGCCCACGCCCGCGCGCCTCGACGACCGGCTTTCGCTGCAGGCGGCCGCATGGCGTCAGCGCATCGCCCTGGCGGTGATGGCGCCCGATCCGAAAGGCCAGGGGCGGGCGCTGGCCGCGGCGTTCATCACCGGCGATGAGCGCTGGCTTGAACGCGGCACCACCGAAGCACTGCGCGCCGCGGGACTTGGGCACATCGTCGCCATTTCGGGGCTGAATCTGGTGCTGGCGACCGGATTCGCGTTCCTGCTGCTGCGCTGGACCCTCGTGTTTGTTCCGGGGCTCGCCTTGCGGGTGCGTGTCAGCCGGATTGCCGCGGCGGGCGCCATCGTGGCGGGCACGGCGTATCTGGTGATGTGCGGTGCACCGGCGTCGGCAGAGCGGGCATGGGTGATGTCCAGTGTGGGCCTGCTGGGCATGGTGCTGGGCCGCGACCCCAGCGCCCGCCGGGCGCTGCTGGCGGCGGGCTGGGCGGCGATCCTGCTGGAACCCGAAGCCGTCGTGTCCGCCGGGTTCCAGATGTCCTATGCCGCGACCGCCGCCCTGGTGTTCCTGTCACGTCCGATCGGCGAACGCGGCGATGATCGCGCCGAGCAGCGCACGGCGCCCGCAGTGTTCGCCGTTCGCTTCCTCTATCGAAAGCTGGCCGAGAGCGCCCAGTCCAGCGTGCTTGCGGGGGCGGCGACCTCGGCGTTCGCAGCCTATCATTTCGGCTACTGGACGACCCATGGGATCGCGGCAAACCTCCTGGCCGCGCCCCTTCTGCTGTTCGTGGCGCTGCCCATGGGCGCCCTGGCCGGGGTGCTTGTGCCGACCGGGCTGGGGGAATGGCCGCTTGTGCCGATGAGCTGGGCCCTCGACAGGCTGGTCGACATCGCCCGGTCGATCCAGTCCGCGCCCGACGCGCTGATCGCCTTGCCGCCCATGCAGCCGGTGGTGCTGGTCTTGATGGTGCTGGCACTGCTGGTGCTGCTGATCCACCGCGGTCCGGTGCGGGCAGGGGCACCCCTCCTTCTGGTCGCAGGCCTCGGCGCATGGGCACTCGCACCGCGTCCGATCGCGATCTGGACCGCCGACGCCGCAACGGTTCTGGCGCGCCTGCCGCACCGCGACGGCGCGGCGCTGGTCGGCTATCGCGCCACGACGCCGGGGCGCGAAACGGTCGCGGTCGAGCGGATGGCGGTGGTGATGCGCCCGGGCGCGCGCTCACTGGTCGACCTGCCCTCGATGGGCACCTGTACCGGCGGCGCATGCGAGGTGGCGCTCGAAAGCGGGCGTACCCTGTGCTTCGCGCGCGACCGCGCGGACAGTGCCACGGCAACATCGCCCAGTGCGCCCGCAACGCCGGCGCCAAGGACACCGAGCCAGGACTGTGTCCAGGCGGGACCGGACAGCGGGCTGCTGCAGATCCACCTCGGCACTGTCCATCTGAAACGCGGGCGCGATCAGCCCCGCCACCCCTGGGACCCGTGGGACCTCAGTTGTAGCGCCGCACAAGACCCACAAGCTTGCCCTGGACCCTGACCTGGTCGGGGCCGAAGATGCGCGTGCCAAAGGCCGGGTTGGCCGCCTCGAGCGCGATCGAATTGCCCTTGCGGCGAATGCGCTTGAGGGTGGCCTCCTCGTTCTCCACCAGCGCCACGACAATATCCCCGCTCTGCGCGTCGTCGCCGCGGCGCAGGATGACGGTGTCACCTTCAAGGATGCCCGCACCGATCATCGAATCGCCGACCACTTCCAGCGCGAAGTGTTCGCCGGCGCCAAGAAGTTCGGGCGATACCGACACCCGGCCAATCTCGTTCTGGATGGCGGCGATCGGCGTACCCGCCGCGATCCGCCCCAGCACGGGCACATCGTTCGCCGCCGCCTCGGGCCGCAGGCCGGCGCCGGACGACACAAGGCTGGGCTTGAATGCGCCGCGTCCGCGTGGCGGTGCGGAGGGAGCCGCCGAATCGGGCAGCTTGGTCACCTCGAGGGCGCGCGCGCGGTTCGGCAGGCGCCGCAGAAAGCCGCGCTCCTCGAGCGCGGTGATCAGCCGGTGGATTCCCGACTTCGATGCAAGGTCGAGCGCGTCCTTCATCTCGTCGAAGGATGGCGAAACCCCCGTCTCGCGAATTCGCTGGTGGATGAAGAGAAGCAGCTCGCGTTGCTTGGAGGTGAGCATGAATCGGTCCCGGAACAAAAGGGCACCGATGTTCTATGTGTGTTCGGGCCCCGCGTCAACGACCACGTCCGCCAGAGCCCGGGTGGCCTGTTCCACGTCGGCCTGACGCATAAGGCTCTCGCCGACCAGGAAGGCGCCCACGCCGCTGCGAATCATGTCCGCCACGTCGCGCGCGCCGGCAATCCCGCTCTCGGTGACCAGTACGACCCCGTCCGGCACGTGCGGTAGCAGATCGAGGGTCGTGTGCAGTGACACCTCGAACGTCCGGAGGTTGCGATTGTTCACCCCGATCAGACCGGTGCCCAGTCTCACTGCGCGCTCGAGTTCGCGGTGATCGTGCACTTCGACCAGCACATCCATGCCATGGTGTCTGGCAGCCGAGACGAGGGCCAGCGCGGTCGCGTCGTCCACGGCCGACATGATGACCAGGATCGCATCGGCCCCGAGCGCCCGTGCCTCGTCGACCTGCCAGGGATCAACCATGAAATCCTTGCGCAGGATGGGCAGTGTGCAGGCCGCGCTGGCCGTCCGCAGGTCATCGTCACAGCCCTGGAAGCTGGGTGTGTCGGTCAGCACCGACAGGCACGCAGCGCCGCCCGCCTGATAGGCGCGGGCGTGGACCGGGGGGTCGAAGTTCGCCCGAATCAGCCCCTTGGAGGGGCTTGCCTTCTTGATCTCGCAGATCAGGGCGGGCCGGAGCGCACGACGCCTCTCCTCGAGCGCACGCAGAAAGCCGCGCGGCGCAGGGGCAGCGGCGATACGCGCGGCCAGATGCCCAGGGTCGATGACCGCGCGCCGCGAGCGCACTTCCTCGTGCTTGTACTGAAGGATCTGATCGAGGATCGACATCACACCGCCTCCGATGCGGCGACGAGGCGATCGAGCGCCGCACGCGCACGTCCCGAATCAATGGCCTCGGCGGCGATCCTTCGGCCGGACGCGAGATCCGGAGCCACCTCGCAGACATGCAGCAGGGTCATCGCTGCATTCAGCTCGACCGTGTCGCGATACGGGCCACCCATTCCGTCCAGCATCGCGCTCAGGGCGCGGGCGTTGAATGCCGCATCGGCGCCACTGATCTCGGTCAGGGGTGCGTGTGACCAGCCATGCCGAGTGGGATCGAACGCGTGGGGGGCCAGTGCCACCGCGCCGTCGCGAACGGTCGCGATGGTGCTGGGGGCGGACACGGTCAGCTCATCGCAAGGGTCGGCCGAAGCATACACCAGGCCCCGCCGGCTTCCCAGGCGCGCCAGCGCCTGCGCCATCGGCTCGACCAGAGCGGGGTGGGCGACACCGACGGCCTGCGCCTCCACCCCGGCCGGATTGCACAGCGGCCCGAGCAGGTTGAACACGGTACGAAACCCCAGGGCCCGACGGATCGGTGCCAGGGGGCCGAGGGCGGGGTGATGGTTCTGGGCGAACAGAAAGCTGGTGCCGGCCGCAGCCAGGCGCGCGCGATGCTGGTCGGGTGAGTTCGCGTGCTTTACGCCGAGGGCTTCGAGCACGTCGGCGGCGCCGGTTGCCGAACTCATGGCGCGGTTGCCGTGCTTGGCCACCCTGATGCCGGCGCCCGCCAGGACGAAGGCGACCGCGGTAGAGACATTCAGTGTCCTGGCACCATCTCCGCCCGTACCGCACACATCGATGCAGTCCGGGCCAAGGTCCACGCGCAGCATGCGCGCGCGCATGGCCCGCGCGCCCGCAACGATGGCGTCGACCGACAGCGGTCGCATCGCCAGCGCCGTCAGGAAAGCGGCAATCGCGACCTCACCCGCTTTGGCATCGAGGACTTCGTCGAACGCCGCGTCAAGGGCGTGCGCTTGGGGCGCGTCGCCGGCCAGAAGCGAGCCCACCAGAAGGGACTGGACGGACGTGCTCATGGCGCGCGCCCCGCATGGGCCAGGAAGGCCGCCAGAAGGTCGTGGCCATGCTCCGAAGCGATGGATTCAGGATGGAACTGGACGCCAAACACCGGCCGTTCGCGATGTCGCAGACCCATGATCTCGCCATCGTCGGTCCAGGCGTCGACGGCCAGCACCTCTGGAAGCGAGGCCCGCTCGACCGCCAGGCTGTGATAGCGGGTGGCAGTGAACGGGGTCGGCAGGCCCTGAAACAGGCCACCGTTGGCATGGCGGATGTCGCTGGTGCGACCGTGCATGATCTCACGCGCACCGACCACCTTGCCACCAAAGGCCTGTCCGATCGCCTGATGTCCCAAACACACGCCCAGGATCGGCAGGGAGGCGGGCGCGCCCTTCAGCAGGTCGAGGCAAATCCCCGCCTCGTTGGGCGAACACGGACCCGGCGAAAGCACGACCGCCGCGTGACCGCCGTGAACCGCCTCGTCCACTCCGATCGCATCATTGCGGACCACCCGCGTGCGAGCGCCCAGCGCCTCGAGATAGTGGACGAGGTTGAAGGTGAAGCTGTCATAATTGTCGACAACGAGGATCATGGTCCGTCCACGAAGTGCGGGGCCACGGCAGCCGCAGCGAACAGGGCGTTCGACTTGTGCACGCACTCGTCGAACTCGGATGCCGGATCGCTGTCCAGCACGATGCCCGCGCCCGCCTGGACGTGCAGCATGCCGTCCTTGATGAGGCCCGTGCGCAGCACGATGCAGGTATCCATGTCCCCATTGGCCGAGAAATAGCCCACCGCACCGGCGTAGATGCCGCGCCGGGAGACCTCGAGCTCGTCGATGACCTGCAGGGCCCGCACCTTGGGCGCCCCAGAGACGGTGCCCGCGGGCATCCCGGCCAAGAGGGCGTCCAGCGCATCCAGGCCCGGCCTGAGCCTGCCCGTCACGTTCGACACGATGTGCATGACATGGCTGTAGCGCTCGACAACGAAGCTCTCGGTGACGGTCACGCCCCCGCCCGCATTGCCGCCGCGCGCGGACGCGACCCGCCCGACATCATTGCGGCCCAGATCAAGCAGCATCAGGTGTTCCGCCCGTTCCTTGGGGTCGGCCAGAAGCTCGCGTTCGTACTCGCGGTCGGCCTCTTCGGTCGCCCCCCGCGGGCGGGTGCCGGCGATCGGGCGCACGGTGACCTCGCCGTCGCGGACACGCACGAGAATTTCGGGGCTGGAGCCGACCAGGCGGAGGTCATCGAGCGCGATGTGGAAGAGGAAGGGCGACGGGTTCAGGCGCCGCAGCGACCGATAGAGCGCAAAGGAGGGCAGGGCGAAGGGGATGCTGAAACGCTGGCTCAGCACGGTCTGGAAGACATCGCCGCTGCGGCAATAGGCCTTGACCCGCTCGACCATGTCCATGAAGCGCTCGCGCGCGGTGTTCGAGGTCCGCTGGGGGGGCGGGGCAGGCGACAGCGCTTCCACGCGGGCAGGGATGCCGGCGAGGGGCGCGCCCAGACGCTCACGGGCGTCCTCGATCGCGCGGACCGCGCGCGTGCGGGCAGCGGCGACGTCGTCGGCGTCCTCGGGCCAGATCGGTGAGACCAGCGTGGTGCGCTGTCCCACGCTGTCCAGCACGGCGACAAGCGTGGGGCGAAACAGCACCGCGTCGGGAACATGCAGGTGGTCGGGTGGCGGGGCGGGCAGATGCTCGACATGATGGCCG
>DBAV01000184.1:7414-9276 GCA_002291875.1 Hyphomonadaceae bacterium UBA1001 | reverse complement strand
CGCGCGCTTCAAGCGCCGCGCGCAGGCACGGGTGGCTGACATTCACGCGACGGGCGGCCACCCCCCTTTCCGCCGCACCCGGCGCGCGCTAGGTGGCGGGCTGAGCGCCATCGGGCGCGCGGTTCTGCAATGGGGCTCTGGCCATGATCGCGATGATTGTCATCGGCGTGTTCTTTCTGGTGATGTTCGCGCTGCAGCTGATCGAGTTCCGTCGCCTCGACTAGGCGGACCGCGGGCCTGCGGACCCGCAGGGGGCACACGGGTCTTCGGCAGGGGTCATGGCGCGCCTGGAATGCGGGCCTGGAAGCCCGCGGTCCGGGGGGTCAGGGTGCGGGTTCGAAGGTGGCCGGCCCGGTACGGGTCAGGTCCATGCCGAACATTTCGGTCCACACCACGCCATCGCGTGATGTCTCGCCGCGCCCGATCCAGTGCCCGTCCACCACCCGGTGGACATAGCGCGTGCGCGCACCATCGCGCCCCTCCATCTCCCAGACCAGGGCGCCATCATCGGTCCGGCGGGCCGGAAAGGTGCCGACCCGACCGCCGGAATAGGCCCGGAATTCATAGGCCGACACGGCCGGGTTCCAGGCCAGCACCGCAAACGCGCTGAACAGGCTTGCGCGGGGGTCGGCGGTATCCTCGGCGCGCCCCTCGACGATCAGGATCGCGCCGCCCAGATGCGGGGCCACCCGCTCGGTCTGGATGAAGGTGTATCGGTTGGGGCCGAACTGCACCCACGCTTCGCCCCGCCACGACCCGGCCAGGGCAGCAAAGTCCGCGCCGGGACTGGGCGGCGCCGGGCGCGCCAGGGGCGCAGGCGTCGGATCGGCCATCGCCGCAGGCAACCCCGCGGGTGACAGCGTGGCAAGGGCGGCCAGAATGGCACCCACCAGGGCCATCGGCGATGGGGATCGGGTGGCAAACAGGCGGGGCATGGCCGGACACTCCCAGGTCGCGGCAATCCTAGCACGCCCGCGCTGGCCGCATGACGCAAAAGTGTGCCCCGCGCGGGTCCGTCCGCCACTGCGACCGCACGGTGGTGCCCGCGCGCCCTCGCCACAGGGACGGGGGCACCCTATGTGGCGCTGCAACAGGGCCGTTCAGGCGGCATTCAGCCCCCGCACGCACTGCTGCCGCCATACCGTCTTCAAAGGGAGCACACGATGATCACCCAAGTTTGCAGCCTCGCCACCGCCATCGCGCTGGGCGCGGGCGTGCTGGTTTCGGCCTGCGCCACGCCGGTCGGCGGCAACACCTATCCGGTCGGCCGCGTCGGCGACATCAACCGCGTCGAGGAAGGCACGGTCGTTGCGGTGCGTGCCGTGACCATCGAAGGCAATGACCGGACGGTCGGCACCGCCACCGGCGCGGTGGTCGGCGGTGTCGCCGGCTCACAGGTCGGCGGTGACGACGAGGCGCGCGCGGTCGGGGCCGTGGTTGGCGCGGTGCTGGGCGGGATCGCCGGCAACGCCGTCCAGGGTGCGGCCCAGCGCCAGACCGGCTTTGCCTACACCATCCGCCTGCGCGAGTCGGGCGACCTGATCACCATCACCCAGGGTGACGACATCGCCATCGCGCCCGGCACGCCGGTGTTCGTCGAGCACGGCGCTCGCGCCCGCGTCTTCCCGCGCTGAATGCAGGCCGTCGTCCTGCGCGCGGGCACCGCTGCGCGCAGGGCCCCGGGCGCTGATTGTGGCGTTCGGGTTGTGACCGGCCGGGGGGCGCGGTATGCGCGGAACCATGCCACGCGCGCCCCTGATCTCGCCCTCCATCCTGGCTGCGGACTTTGCCGCGCTCGGCCAGGAGGTGCGCGCGATCACCGCGGCCGGGGCCGACATGATCCATGTCGATGTGATGGACGG
>DBAV01000184.1:0-7098 GCA_002291875.1 Hyphomonadaceae bacterium UBA1001 | reverse complement strand
TCCATGTCGATGTGATGGACGGGCATTTCGTGCCCAACCTGACCATCGGACCGGGGGTGGTGAAGGCGCTGCGACCGCACACGGCCCTGCCCTTCGACGTGCACCTGATGATGGCCCCGGTCGATCCGTGGATCTTGCCCTTTCGCGAGGCCGGGGCCGACATCATCACCGTCCATCCCGAGGCCGGTCCGCACCTGCACCGCACGCTCCAGGCCATCCGCGCCACCGGCGCGCGCGCCGGGGTGTCGCTGAACCCCGCCACGCCGGTCGCCGTGCTGGAGCATGTCTGGGATCTGGTCGACCTGGTGCTGGTGATGAGCGTCAATCCCGGCTTTGGCGGCCAGGGCTTCATTCCCTCGCAGCTGGACAAGATCGCCGCCCTGCGTGCGCGGATCGACGCCACGGGGCGTGACATCGTGCTGGAGGTGGACGGCGGCGTGACGCCCCACACCGCGCCGGCCTGCATCGCGGCGGGTGCCACCGCGCTGGTGGCCGGAACAGCCGTGTTCCGGGGCGGGGCAGACCAGTACGGCGCCAACATCGCCGCCCTCAAGCCGGCCGCCCACGCGGCGGTCGCGCCCGCCGGCTGAGCGCCATGGCGGAGGGCGAGGATCCCGACCGTCCGAGCCGTCCGGGCTCGATCCTCTCGCTGGGCGAGGAGTGGTGGGCCACGCGCCTGCACGCGCTGCGCCTGGGCGGGCTGGACCCCGACCGCATCCATCACTTTGCCAAGGCCACGCGCCGGGGCGAGGCCGCGCGGGGCGAGGCGCTGCTCTCGGGACGCTGGCACTTTGGCGGCACGGTGCTGGCGGTGTCGCCGGGCGCGACGCCGTGGTCGTTCCGCGCGGTCACCGGCACCATGCGCGACAGCCTGCACGGCTTTTCGTGGCTGCGCGACCTGGCGGCGGCGGGCGCACCCGGGCGGGCGCTGATCGCGGCGTCGATGCGCGAGTGGGTGGGGCTGCACGGCACCTGGGATGTTCCGCATGTCTGGCATCCCGACGTCACGGCCGAGCGCGTGATCGCGTGGCTGAGCCATGGCCAGCCGGGCTTTGAAGGCGACGATCCGCAGGCCAGGGTGGACCTCCTGCGCTCGCTGGGCCGGCAGGTGCGCCACCTGTCGCTGACCCAGGGCGTCGCGCGCGAGCCGCGTGCCCGGATGCGGATGGCCACCGCCCTGACGCTGGCAGGGACCGCCCTGCGCGTCGAAAAGGTCTATGAACAGGGCATCGAGCTGCTGCAGGCGACGGTGCGCGACGTGGTGCTGCCCGATGGCGGGCATGTGACGCGGTGCCCCGAGGCGCTGGCCGAGTGCTTTTTCTGGCTGCTGGACTGTGAGGAGGCGGTGATGCGCCGTCCCGCCGACCTGCCGGCCGAACTGGTCCAGCGGCGCGCCCGCATGGCGGACATGCTGCATTTCCTGCGGCTGGGCGATGGCGGGCTGACGGCGGCCAATGGCGGGGGATCGGGGCCCGTGGCGGCGCTGGATGCGGTGCTGCGCGAGCATCCGCGCCAGAGCCGCTTCCGCATCGCCAACACGTCGGGCTTTGTGCGGGTCGAGGCCGGCGGCCTGGTGATGGTGATCGATGCCGGCGCCGCCCCGCCGCCGGTGGCGGCCGCCAATGCCCATGCGGGATGCCTGGCGTTCGAGATGAGCGATGGCGACGAACGCATCGTGGTCAATGCCGGGTCGGGCTTTGACTATGCCGCGCGGTGGCGGCGCATGGCGCGTCACACCGATCGCCATTCGACGCTGGAGCTGGGCGACCGCGACAGCGCCGAGTTCGAGGCGCGCGGCGCCCATCTGGGCCCGGTTTCCGGCCCGCCGGGCGTGCACCGCATGATCCAGGAGGACCGGATCCAGACCTGGATCGAGATGCGCCACGAGGGCTATCGCGAAGCGTTCGGCCTGGTCCACACCCGGCGCATCCATGTCTCGGGCGATGGCCAGCACGTCCGGGGCGAGGATTCGCTGTTCCGGCCGCTGGCCGATGGCAGCAGCGATGCCAGTGCATCCGAGATCCCCTATGGCATCCATTTCCACCTCGCGCCCGGAATCACGGTGTCGCCGGCCAGCGATGTCGATCCGCGTATCGCCGCCCTACGGCTGACCACGCCCAGGGGACGCCAGTGGCTGCTGCGCACCGACAGTGCCGCCCCGCGCGTGCTGCCGTCCAACACCCAGAACGGGGTTGAAGGCATGGTGGAAAACCTGCAGATCGTGCTGCGGGGAATGGCCGATCCCCGGCGGGGTGGCGACCGGCTGCCCAACCGGGTGCGGTGGGCGCTGATTCGACTGGACGCTGCGGCATGACCGACGGCCCGCCTGCCCAGGCGCCCCACCCTGTGTCCACGCGCGGGCACGATCCCGGGACCATCGCGGCCCCCATGCCCGCCGCGCCGGCGCCGCGCACGGTGCGCACGCGCGCGGTGGCCTCGATGGCGCTGTGCTTGGCCTTCGACCTGGTGGTTGCGGGCGGTGCCATGACCGGCGCCATCCTGGCGCTGACCCCGGGCGCTTCGATCCCGGCCGGTGCGCTGGTGCCGGGGGCCACCTATGCAGCCCTGGTCGCGTTCCTGTTCTGGGCGTCGGGCGAGCACCGGGCGGTGTGGCGCTATGTCGGCTATATCGACATCGTCCGGCTGGTGCGCACGGTTTTGCTGGCGGTGCTGGTGTTCGTGGCCATCAAGAGCTTTACCCCGCCCAGCCTGCTGCCCGGAATCCAGCATGGCAGAGGGGCGACGGTGGCGCTGGGGGCGGCGCTGGGCCTTCTGGCGATGGTGCTGGGCCGGCTGGCGGTGCGCGGGGCGACCACGGGTGACCTGTCGGCGGCGCTGCGCTTTCAGGATGTCCGCCTGACACCCACCGTGGTCTTCGGCCCCCATGAGGAGGTTGCCGCCGCGCTGCGCCATGCCCGCCGCTCGGACGAGGCGGTGCGGTTCCGCCCGGTGGCCATCGTCGAGACCGATGCCGTGCACCAGGGCCGCACCATCGAGGGGGTTCCGGTCGCCGGCGGGCCGAACACGCTGGAGCACACCCTGCGCCAGGCCCAGGCACGCGAGGGGCGCCCCCCTGTCCTGGCGGTGGCCGCGGCCCCGGGCGCACGGCGCCTGTGGGAGCAGGCCCTGACCACGGCCGCCCGGCTGGACGTGCCGGTCCGCCGCATCGCCACCGCGGGTCGCGAGGCCTCGCTCGAGAGCGTCATGCCCCAGGACCTGCTGTCGCGTCCGCCGCGCCGGCTGGACCCCGAACGGGTGCGCAGGCTGGTGCGCGGCCGGCGGGTGCTGATCACCGGTGCGGGCGGCACCATCGGCTCGGAGCTGGCGCGCCAGGTGGCTGCCGCCGCGCCGGCGCGGGTGCTGTTGCTGGATGCCAGCGAGCGTGCGGTCTATGAGATCGACCTTGACCTGCGCGAGCGCGGCCATGGCGCCCTGGTCGAGCCGGTGATCGGGGATGTGCGCAACCGCGAGGCCATGGACGAGGTGTTCGCGGCCTGGCAGCCCGAGATCGTCCTGCACGCGGCCGCCTTCAAGCATGTGCCGCTGATGGAGGCCAACCCGGTCGAGGCGGTGCGGGTCAATGTCGGCGGCGTGCGGATCGTTGCGGACGCCGCGGTGCGCCATGGCGCGCGGGCCTTTGTGCTGATCTCTTCGGACAAGGCGGTGAACCCCACCAATGTCATGGGTGCCACCAAGCGGGTGGGCGAGCTGATCGTCGAGGCCCGCGCGCGCGAGGCCCCGCAGGTCCGCTGGGCCAGCGTGCGCTTTGGCAATGTGCTGGGATCGTCGGGTTCGGTCGTGCCGCTGTTCGAGCGCCAGATCGCCGCCGGCGGGCCGGTCACCGTCACCGACCCGGCGATCACGCGCTATTTCATGACCGTCGAGGAGGCGACCAGCCTGGTGCTGCAGGCGGCCGCACTGGAGGCCGAAGGGCATGCGCTGTACGTGCTGGACATGGGCGAGCCGGTGCGCATCGTCGACCTGGCGCGCCAGATGATCCGCCTGAAAGGGCTCGAGCCCGAGATCGACATCCCGATCGTGTTCACCGGCCTGCGCCCGGGCGAAAAGCTGCACGAGGAAATCTTCCACGCCCACGAGGACGCCGTGCCCAGCGCCATCGAGGGCGTGCGGGCCGTGCGCACGCGCCGACAGGGGCGGGGCGGGAGCAAGGGTGCGGCCAGGGCCGCCGAAGCCGCGGCGCGCAACGATGCCCGCACCGAGGCCCGGATCGAGGCGCTGACCGAGGCCGCAAACCAGCGCGATACCCCGGCCGTGCTGGGCCTGCTGGCCGAGCTGGTGCCGGCCTTCGCCCCGTCCGAGGCACGCGCGCCCGCTCTGTCCCAGGCCATGCCGGCGCGCACCGCGCCCGAAAGCAGGCGCACCGCCCCCTCGCTGCGCTGAGGGGCACGCGGGCGCCCGATTTGCGGGCAGCGCGCGTGAAAACGATAGGCAGGACCGGGCGGACACGGCATCATGTCTGGGCGGGAGGACGGTGCATGTGGCGGTGGGTTCTGGCAGGCGCGGCGGGGCTGGCACTGGGCACATGGAGCGCCTGGGCGCTGGCCGGCGGGCAGCTGGGCGATGGCGGCAGCACCATCCGCATCGGGCAGTGGTCGGCGAACACGCTGGTCGGCTCCAAGGCGGCCGATCCGTGGACGCGGGCGGCCACCGCGCGGGTGGGCCTGCTGGCGCTGCCGCGCTCGGAGACGGTGTATTTCGACCGCACCCGTGACGAGGCGGGCCAGCCCATCGACCCGAACTGCACCTATCGGCTGGCCGGGGCCGAACTGCCGGCGCGCTGGTGGTCGGTCACGCTCTATGACGATGACCAGATGCTGGCGCGCAACGCCGACGACGCCCATGCCATCGACGCCTCCAGCGTGGCGGTCGGCCCGGACCGGCGATGGGAAGCGGTGGTGGGCCCGGCGGCGGACGGCGCGGCCAGCTGGATTTCGACCGGCGCGACGCGCGCGCCACTGCTGATGGTGCGCCTCTATCAGCCCGCCGCCCCCGACGATGCATCGCTGGCGGCCCTGCCGCTGCCCACGCTGAACCGGGTGTCGTGCGCGGTGGAGGCGGCCCGATGATGCGCTGGCTGGGCCCGCTGATCCTGGCGCTGGTGCTGGCTGGGCTGGCCCATGTCGGGGTGACCGTAGCGATTCCGCACGGCATCATGGCGATCGCGCTGGACCGCATCGAGAACGCGGCGGGCGGGCCGAACCGCTGGGTGCACGCCCCGCGTGTCACCGCCGAAAGCCAGAACATCGTGCGCTCGTCGCCCGATCTGGCCTATTCGACCTGTGTGGCCGACCTGACGGCGGGCGATGTGCGCATTCTGGTGACGCCCTGGACGGACTATGTGTCCGCCGCCGTTTATGGGGCGGACACCGATACCGTGGCCGTGCTGGGCGATCGCGAGGCCGGGCCCGGCCAGCCCCTGATCCTGACACTGCGGGCGGCAGGGCGTCAGGGCGGCCCCATGCCAGAGGGCCTGCTGGTCGAGATCGAGGGGACGCGCGCTCTGGTGCTGGTGCGCCGGCTGGCCCCCGGCGAGGCGGCCTTTGCCCGCGCCGACGAAGCCCGCCGCACCGACGTCTGCGCCCCCGTGCCCAACCGGTGACGTTCGGGGCCTGTGCGGATGCGGCGGTGAGGCCCTGCGCTGCGCCGGGTGCCGCGCTCAGGCGCCGGGCGCGGCGGCGTCGATCGCCAGGGCATGCAAGCCCGCCGCGAACTCGGCCGCGAGGGCGGTGTTGACCGTGCGGTGTGCGGCCACCCGCGACAGGCCCGCTAAGGCCGCCGAGACGATGCGCACGCGATAGTGGGTCTCGCCCTCGGGCCGCGCACCGGCATGCCCGGCATGGCGCGCGCTCTCGTCGGTGATTTCGAGCACCAGCGGCGCGAACGCCGCCTCGAGGGCGGTGCGGATGCGGGCGGCACGGGGCTGGCTGTCAAGCGTCAAATGCCGCGGCTCCACGGGCAAAGTTTCCTTGTTTCATTAACCGCCCTTACCCATACTCCCCCCGTCATGACCAGCCGCTTCGAGTACAGACCGCGCTTTGTCGACGTCCGCATCCGCCCCCCGGGTGCCGAGGCGCAGGCGCGTGCGCGCGGGGCCCGCGGCGGTCGCACACGCCCCGAGCCCGAGTCCGAAACCCGCGCCTGCGATCATGTCGGCTGTCCGGGCGCGGGAACCTGCCGTGCGCCCAAATCGCGCGAGCGGCTGAACGAATACTGGTGGTTCTGCGAGGCGCACGCAGCCGACTACAACCGCCGCTGGGACTTTTTCGCCGGCATGACCGAAGCCGAGTTCGAGGCCTATCAGCGTGCCGAGTTCGTCGGCCACCGCCCGACCTGGAACACCCGGCCGGGCGGCGATCCGCGCCTGGGGCCAGGCCGACGCCAGGACCCGCGCGAGGGTGCGGCCGATCCGCACGGCCTGTTCGGCGAGGCCAACGACGCCGCCCGGCGCGCTGCCGAGGAGCGCCGCGGTCGCTCGGGCGTCACGCTGCGCGCGCTCGAGGTTCTGGGCCTGGAACACGACGCCGATGCGGCCGCGATCCGCCAGCGCTATGCCGAGCTGGTCAAGAAGTTCCACCCGGACTCGAATGGCGGCGAGCGCAGTGCCGAGGACCGCCTGCAGCGCGTGATCCGCGCGTGGCAGACCCTGAAGGCCGCCGGGGCGGCCTGAACCCGCCACGCTGCACGCGCATACGCTGGTTTGCGCGTTGACCGGCAAGGGATTAAGAAGGGTGCGCCTGGGCGTGGGGCGAACGGGGAAGACAATCTTTGGCCAGCAACTGGGACCCCTATCAGACGCTGGGCGTGCCGCGTTCGGCCAGCGCCGACGACATCCGCAAGGCCTATCGCAAGCTGGTCAAGGAACTGCACCCCGACGTGCGCCCCGACGACAAGGCTGCCGAGGAGCGCTTCAAGCGGGTGTCCAGCGCGTTTGCCCTGCTGTCCGACCCCGAGCGGCGCCAGCGTTACGACCGCGGCGAGATCGACGCCGAAGGCAATGAGCGCGGCTTTGCCGGTGGCCCGTTCGGCGGCGGCCCGTTTGGCGGTGCGGGCCGGCGCGGGGCGGGCGGGGATCGGAAG
>DBAV01000014.1 GCA_002291875.1 Hyphomonadaceae bacterium UBA1001 | reverse complement strand
GCGCGGGCAGGGCGCCCGCGCGCAGCAGCACCGCCAGGTCATTGGCCGAGCGCACGGTGAAATTGCCCGAGATCTGCCCGCGCCCGCCGGTGATCGGCTCGCGGATATTGGGTGCGGTGATCACCTTGTCGTCGAGCACGATGGCGAAGGGCCGGCCGACATTCTGCCGTGTCACATCGGCGAAGCGACGGGTGCCCACGCTGTCGAAGGTGAAGTTCACCACCCATTCGCCGGTGCGGCTGTCCTGGCCCGCGCGCGCATCGGTCAGCGAGGCGCCATCCACCTCGATGCGCCGGCGCACGGCATAGCGCTGTTCGCCCTGGTCGGCGGGCAGGAACATCACGCCCGGCGGCGGGGTCGCGGCCTGCAGGTTCGCGGTCTCGTCCAGCAGATGGAAGGTCATGCGGGCGGTGCGGCCCAGCAATTGCTTGATGCGGTCCGGGTCATCGATGCCCGGCAGCTGCACCAGGATACGGTTCTGGCCCTGGCGGGCTATCAGGGCTTCCACCACGCCGGTCTCGTCGATGCGGCGGCGGACAATTTCGATGGACTGCTCGACGGCCGCGCTGGCCTTGGCGCGCAGGCCGGGCTCGGTCACTGTCGCGACCAGCAGGCCCTCGGCATTGATCGAGACCTCGATATCCTGCGCCCGCTGCCCGGCGCCCAGCTGCACCTCCTGGCCCAGTTCGCGGATGATGCGCAGCGCCGCCTCGCGCTGCGCGGGGTCGGTCACGCGCAGGCTGATGCGCCGCTGCTCGGCCTCGGCGCGCAGGCCGGTATAGCCGATGCGCGGATTGGCCTGGTTCAGGCCGCGGCGCGCGCCTTCGACCAGTTGTTCCAGGCGTTCGCGCAGCAGCCCGTTGGTGTCCACCTCCAGCAGCAGATAGGATCCGCCGCGCAGATCGAGCCCCAGATTGACCTGCCGCACCGGGAACCAATCCGGGAAGGCGGCGCGCGGCAGCAGGTTCGGCAGCGTCACCAGCACGCCGAACAGGCATACGGCCAGGATGGCGGCCTGCTTCCAACGGGCGAAATACATCATGACGTGCGCGGAATCCTGTGCGGGGTTGACGGCCACCCCCCGGGGGGCCGAAGCGGGCGGAACATGCTTCCGGGGAGAGTGGGATGCAAGCCTTGCGCGTGGGCGTGGTGGGCGCGGGCCATTTCGGGCGCTTTCATGCGCTGAAATTGGCCAGGATCGGCGTGCTGTCGGGCCTGTCGGACGCCGATGCCGCGCGCGCCGCCCAGGTGGCCGGGGAGGCCGGCTGCCCGGCCATGTCGCTCGATTCGCTGATCGCGGCCTCGGATGCGGTGATCGTGGCCGCGCCCACGCGCTTTCATATGCAGATCGGGTTGGCGGTGCTGGCCGCGGGGCGCCACCTGTTCATGGAAAAGCCGATCGCCGCGACATTGGCCGAGGCCGACCGGCTGATCGCCGCCGCCGGCGATCGCGTGTTGCAGGTCGGGCATATCGAGCGCCATTCGGCCGCCATCCGCGCCCTGCGCGCGGAGCTCGCGGGCTTCACCCCGCGCGCCCTGCACGCCACGCGCGTCGCCCCCTTCCGGCCGCGCAGCCTGGATGTCTCGGTGGTGCTGGACCTGATGATCCATGACATCGACCTGGTGCTGAGCCTGGCGGGCGAGGAACCCACAGAGGTCCGCGCCGTGGGCCGGCCGGTGATGTCGCCGCATGCCGATTACGCGGTCGCGCAGCTCTCCTTCGCCAATGGCATGCAGGCCGAACTGACCGCGAGCCGCGTCGCGGTGGCCATGGAGCGCCGCCTGCGCCTGCTGGGCGATCAGGGTGAGGTGCGCGTCGATTTCCTGGCCCGCGAGCTGACCGCGCTGCGCCCCGGCGGCGCCGAACCCGCCGAACACATGCCCGGCTGGGGCCGCGACCTGCGCAGCTGGACCGAGCATGACAGTCTGGAGGCCGAGCACGCCGCCTTCCTGCACGCGATCCAGACCGGCACGCCGCCCGATCCGGATGGTGCGGCGGGGCGCGCGGCACTGTCGGTCGCGCTGCGGGTGGAGCAGGCCGCGGCCACCGGCCGCGTGGCCTGAAGCGCCTCAGCGCTGCTGGCAGCCCGTGATGGTCACGCGCAGCGTGCTGCCCGAGACCTGCACCGCGCCTGGGTTGGGGCCGGGCGTGAAGGCGGCGATGCCCGGGTTCATCCCCACCGAGAACTGCCGATTGGTGCTCTGTCCGCCCTGCGTCAGCACGGCATCACCGGTGATCCGCACGCTGGTCGTCCCGTTATTGGCGAAGATCAGCCTGATCTGGCTGGCGGGCCCGCCGGCATGCGTGGCCGAGGTCAGACCGATGGCGCATCCATTGGTCCCGCCACCGGTGAAGACCAGACTGGCCCCGCTCCAGGCGGTGGTCTGCGCCATGGCCGGCAGCGCTGCGCGCATGGCCGGCAGGATGAAGAGGCGCATGATGTGTTCTCGACCTTTTGATGGGGTGCCGAAATTGGCGGCAGGCCCGGCCGCGCGCCAGCCCGGCTTTCCTATGGCGATGATAGATGCCGGCATTCGTGCCAGCGCCCCGTGACGGCCGGCAGGGCTGTGATAGTCTCTCGGCATTGCAACAGGAGGCAACGCGATGCGTGCGATCATAATGGTGAGTGTTCTGGCCCTGGGTCTCGCGGCCTGCGGCCAAAGGCCGGGCGAACGCGCCCTCACGGGTGGCCTGATCGGCGCCGGCGCCGGCGCGGGTGTCGCGGCGATCACCGGCGGCAACCTGGCCACCGGCGCGCT
>DBAV01000272.1 GCA_002291875.1 Hyphomonadaceae bacterium UBA1001 | reverse complement strand
CCTGCTCGGCGCGCTCGTCGCGGTCGATCTTGCGCAGCCGCACCACCTGGCGCAGCGCCTTGGTGTCATAGCCCAGGGCCTTGGCCTCGGCGTAGACGTCCTTGATGTCCGAGGCGATGCCCGCCTTCTGCTCTTCAAGCGTCTCAACCCGCGCGATCAGCTGTTTCAGCTTTTCCTTGGCGGTTTCGGTCAGCGCCTGCGGCGCCACCTCCCTGATGTCGTCGGCCATGGTCTGCGATTTCCCCTCGAAGGCGAAGCGTCTGCCCCGGAGCGCGCGTCCTAGACAAGGATGGCGCGCGCCGGAAGCAGGGTGTGCCGCACGATCCACACCGCGCGTGCATTCGCCCGGTCGCGCGGCTGCGACGCTTGTGTTCTGGACATGTTCCTGCCATCGGAAAGCCCGTCCGGCAAGGGCCGTTGTCGGTGTCCGACAGGCCCCGCGTCGGCAAAGGAGGGTGCGATGATCGGCTATGTCATGCTGGGGACCAACGACCTGCCGCGTGCGGCCGCCTTCTACGACGCGATCGCGGCCGAGCTGGGCACCGGACGGATGATGGAGTTCGGCACCTCGATCGCGTTGGGCAATCCGGGTGGTGCGACCGGTATTGCGCTGGGCCAGCCCTATGACGGCCAGCCCGCCAGCGTCGGCAATGGCGTGATGGTGGCGCTCGAGGCGCGTGACCCGGCCCAGGTCGACCGGCTGCATTCGCTGGCCCTGTCGCGGGGCGGCACCTGCGAAGGCCCGCCGGGCCCCCGTTCCCCGAACTTCTATGCGGCCTATTTCCGCGATCCGGACGGCAACAAGCTGAACGCCTTCTGCATGACGCCGGGCTGAGCGGGGGGATGGCGTGAAGGAGCGGGGGGCATGAGCGAACGTTTTGACGTGGTGATCGCGGGCGGCGGATTTGCGGGCCTGGCCTGCGCGCGGGCTGCCGCGGGCGCGGGGCTCTCGACGCTGGTGCTCGAGGCCAAGCCCGAAATCGGCACGCGCCTGCACACCACGGGCATCCTGACCGCCGAGGCGCATGACGAACTGCGCCCGCCCGGCGCGCTGGTCCGCGCGATGCGCGGGGTGCGCCTGTATGGCCCCTCGCGCCGGGCGGTGACGCTGGAGGGCGGGGACTATGCCTTCCGCACCACAGACACCGAGGCGCTGCTACGCTGGATGGCCGACATGGCACGCGCGGCCGGGGCGATCGTGCGCACCGCTGCGCGCGTCGCCGATGCCGGGCGCGCCGAGGACGGCATCGAGGTGCGCGCCGGGGGCGAGCGGGTGCGCGCGCGTCACCTGATCGGGGCGGACGGTGCACGGTCGCACGTCGCGGAGATGTTCCGGCTGGGGCTGAACACCCGCTTCCTCAAGGGGATCGAACGCGAATACCGCGGCCGCGGCACGCTGGACCCGGACTGGCTGCACGTGCTGGCCGATTCGCGGGTGGCGCCGGGCTATATCGCATGGGCCTGCGCCGCCCCGGGCTTTACCCAGCTGGGCCTGGCGGTTTCGAACAACCGCAAGCCCGAGATCGACCCCTTCCTGGCCGAGGCCGAAACCCTGTTCGGCATTCGCGGCAGCGAGGAAATCGAGCGTCGGGCGGGCCTGATCCCCTGCGGGGGCATGGTGCGCCGCTGGCATGCGCCGGGGGTGACCCTGATCGGGGACGCGGCCGGAATGGTGTCACCGCACACGGCCGGCGGCATCCACCTGTCCTTGCTGGTCGGGCGCCTGGCGGGCGAGGCGCTGGGCGCGCACCTGCGTGGTCTGGGCCCCGAGCCGGCGACCGCGCTGGCACCGCATCTTCCCAAATTCGGCACCCGCCTGATTGCGCGCTGGCTGCTGGACCTGGCCCCGCCCAACCTGCTGATCGAGGCTGGCCTGCGGGTCGGGCTGTCGGCCCGCGCCGCACGCGAACTGTTCTTCCATCATCGTGCCCGCGCGCGCGCGGCGCTGACCGGCGAGGGATCCTCGGCACACGCGCTGCCTCGCGATCCGGTCGACGCCACTGCATCGCGCGCCGCCGATTCAGAAAGCGTCAACCATCGGGCGTCACCCTGAGGGCGTGTCGCGGGACGGACGCGCCTCCGCGTCCGTGATCCACCGACGGGTCGATGAGTGGCCGCAGCCCTTGCGGGCGGCGCCAAGTGCCGTCCCCGAAGCGGCTTCGGTCCCGAGAGGCTAGACCCGGTGTGTGCAAGGCGACGCAAGAGGCCTCCGTCGCCGCCCGCCGGTGAGGACAAGGGCCGCCCGCGACTGCATCCTTTCCGTCCGTGTGCGCCGCCGCGCGGCCTTCACCGGTCCGAAACCACCCCCGTGTCACAATGACGCGATGTCTGGTTCCACCCCCGTCCATTTCGAGGTTTTCCGCCGCCGCTCGCCGCGGGCGGAGTGGGAGTTGCTGGGCGCGTTCGGGGATCGCGAGACCGCGCTGGAGGAGGCGCGCACCGCCCATGCCCGCAACCCCACCCTGTGCGTGCGCGTCACCAAGGAAACCCGCGACGGTGCCGACGGCAGCTTCTCCTCGCTGATGATCAAGAACTGGGGCCCTGCCGACCCCGAACTGCCTGTCCGCAACCGCGTCGAGGTCGATGCGCCGCCCTGCATGGGCCCCGACGACCTGTTCTCGCCCCACGCCCGGCGCACCATTGCGCGCGTACTCGAGAACTGGCTGCGGCGCATGCGCGTGACACCATGGGAGCTGGTGCACCGCATCGACCTGTTCGACCTGCTCGAGGCCTCCGCCGGGGATTTCCAGGGCGCCCTCCAGAAGGTGGCGGCCGCGACCTCGACCAATGGGGGGGATGTGCACGCCACGCTGCGCCACCTGCTCAAGCTGGTGTCGATGGCGGCCGAGAAGCTGCGCAAGGAGAGCCGCGACCTGGGCCGCCCCGAGGACGCCGTGAAGGTCGCTTTGCGCCAGCGCACGCGCCTGGGCACGGCGGTGGCGCTGGCCAACGGTTTTTCGGCGCTGCGCGGCCACGCGCCGCGGATCGCGGTCGCGGCCGGCTGGCTGGCCCAGCTTCCGCCCGAAGGCCCGGAAGCGGCGCGTGTGCGCTCAGAGATCGACGCCTGGCTGGCCGAGACCATCATGGTCGCCGGCACCGAGGACCTGGTGCCCGACGCGCCGCCGACCGGGATCGTGAACCATCTGGCCGCCCTGCTGGACCCTGCGGCGGCAGCGGGCAGCCCCTTGCCGCTTGCGCCATTGTTCGCAGATGCCTCGATGGTGCAGATGCGACGTGCACTGGCCACGCGCGTGCTGGCCGAGATGCGCACGATGGCGCGCCAGTCACCGGACTGTCTGGTGCGCGAGTTCGCCGCGCTCGACCGGCTGGCGACCACACTGCGCGCTGCCCGCATCGATGACCGTCCGCTCGAGAATGTCGATGAGGCAATCAGCCAGCGGGCCCAGCGGCTGCTGTCGGACGACTGCATTGCCGAACTGTCGCGTCTGCACGCGCCCCTGGGCCGGGCCGTGCGGCTCGCGGCGATCGCCGTGGTCGTGGACGGACCCGGTCCGATCCACAGGATCACGGGGCTGTTGCATGGCACGCTGGCCACCCCGGCTTTCGAGCGCGACGTCATGGACCGCACCCAGCCCGTGCTGGAACGCCTGCGCGCACTGGGACAGGTGTCGGATTCGGTGGCCGCCTCGGCGATTGCCGAGCGCGAGCGCGAGCGCATCCTGGCGCGCGTCGAGGAACGCGGCCTGCTGGTGCTGTCCAGCGAGAACGTGGTCGAGGCGGTGCTGGCCCGCGAGGGGCGGCTGCTGGCCAAGGCCACGGCCCTTTTGCGCCTGGCTGCCGAACGGGCGCTGCCGCCGGGCCGATGTGCCGCCATGGCGCTGACGGCCGCGGAAAGTCTGATGCGTCATCCCGAAGTGCGCGACGACCTTGGCGCGCAACCACAGTTGCGCCCTGTCCTGCTGGGCCTGCTCGAGGGTGCCAAGGCGCGCGCCGCCTGAGTGCATGGCCTGCGACGCGCTGTCGCAGTCCGCGCTGCGGCCATGACCGGACCGCTGCGGCGGGTGTGCTCGTGATCACGATTTTGACAGATGCGATTGCGGCCCGTCGGGGATTTCGACACAATCATTGGGTCTGACGCCGGAAGACCGGGCAGCGCACGCGGGGTCGTTGCAGCAGGAGTGCAGGCATGCGTCTTTGGTTTTCGGCCCTTGATGGCTCTTGGAACTGGATGAGCCGGTTCGAGCGCCCGACCGAGTATGCCACGCTCGGGGCCGAGGACGGAATGGACACGGCCTGGCGCTGGGCCGGTCTGGACGACGGCGCGCGCTTTGCCTTCGACACCGTGATGCCGCCCGTGACGCCGGATCCCGACGTGGCCGGCATCGAACCCCAGCCCTTGCAGACTGACCAGCCCCTGCCCTGGACCACCGGGCGGATGTTCGACCTGGCGTCCGACGTGTTCGACCTCGCGGTGTCGCCCGCCCTGCGCGAGGCGGGGCACTCGCGCTCGGCCGAGGCGCAGGTGCGCGACCTGCTCGAGGGGCGCATGGACTCGCTGTTCGGGCTGTGGGCGGATCTTGGCCTTGGCCAGGGGGGCGCCACCGGTGCGCCCGCCGGGACCGCGCCGCTGTCGGGCTTCATAGCCGCGGGCACCGATCAGATCCTGCCGGGCGGCCACATCGGCCCGCAGGCGGCCGGCGACGACACGTCGGGCTTTGCGGCGTGGGGCTGCGCGTGCACGGGCTGCCGGATTGCGCCTGACGATGTGCTCTCCGGCCCCAAGGAGGGCGGCCAGCTCACCCTGCCCAAGATCGACCTCGAGCAGCCGCAATTCCTCAACGATCCCATCCCCGACGGGCTCGACACCCAGGCGCGCCTGGTGGTCGACGGGCCGGTGGTCACCAGCACCATCGACGCGGCGGTCGGCGGGCAGGCCGACATCGACGTCTTCCGCATCGATCTGGTGGCCGGCCAGCGTTACATCTTCAGCCTCGAAGGGCGCACCGGCGCCAGCGGGCGGCTGAACGACGCCTTCGTCGAACTGCGGGACAGCACGGGCGCGATCATCGCCGAAGATGACGATGGCGGGATCGGCCTGAACTCGCAGCTGGTGTTCACCGCCCAGTCGACGGGCACCTTCTTCATCTCGGCGCGCGGCTTTGGCGTGAACGATGTCGGCGACTACAGCCTGTCCGCGCGCACCCTCCAGCAGGGGCTGTCCACCCCCACCCCGCTGGTGAACAATTCGGGCAAGCCGGGCTTTTCGTGGGACCAGGCGGCGATCCAGATCACCAATGGCTCGCTCAGCTGGGCGCCCAATTTCGGCACCGCCATCACCATCACCTACGCCTTCCGCTCGGAGGCGCCGACGACCATGCCCGACGACACCCAGGGCTTCGTGCGGTTCAACGAGCAGCAAATCCTCGCCACCGAGCGCGCGCTGCAATACTGGGCCGACGTCGCGGGCATCACCTTCGTGCGCGTGGGCACCGGCACCACCGGCGATGCCGCGTTCTCGAACAATGCCACCATCCTGTTCGGCAATTACACCACCGGCGCGGCGGGTGCGGCGGCCTTCGCCTATCTGCCGGGCAACACGCCCAACCGCTCGGACGGCAGCTTCCAGGGCGATGTCTGGCTGAACGTGTCGCTGGTCTACAACGCCAATCCGGTGATCGGGGACTATGGCCCGCAGGTCATCCTGCACGAGATCGGCCATGCGCTGGGCCTGCGCCACCCGGGCAATTACAACGCCCAAGAAGGTGTGAACTTCACCTGGGCCGCCAATGCCGAGTATTTCAACGACTCGCGCATGTTCACAACCATGAGCTATTTCGGCTCGGTGAACACGGGCGGGTCGCTGCCGGCCTTCGCGTCGCTGCCGCAGATGCACGACATCGCCGCGATCCAGCGCCTGTACGGGGCGAACATGACCACGCGGACGGGTGACACCGTCTATGGCTTCAACTCGAACTCGAACCGGATCGAGACCACGCTGGCGAATGCCCAGTCGGGGGCGGTGTTCGCGGTGTGGGATGGCGGTGGCACGGACACGCTGGACTTCTCGCTCTATACCCAGAACGGTCTGATCGACCTGCGCCAGGAAGCCTTCTCCAGCGTCGGGCCCAACGGCGTCGGCGGCGCGGCGATCCACAATGTCTCGATCGCGCGCGGCGTGGTCATCGAGAACGCCATTGGCGGGCTGGGCAATGACCGGCTGATCGGCAATGAGGTCGCCAACGTGCTGACCGGCAATGCCGGCACCGACACGCTGGAAGGCAATGGTGGCAATGACGTCCTGATCGGCGGGGCCGGCGCGGACACGCTGATCGGCGGCGCCGGCGTGGATTCCGCCAGCTATGCGACGTCCGGTGCGGGCGTCTATGTCTTCCTTGGCGATGGCGGGGCATGGACGGGCGATGCGCGCGGCGACCTGTTCTTTTCGATCGAGGGGCTTGTCGGCTCGGCGTTCAACGACATTCTGGGGATGGATGGCGGCAACAATGTCATTGACGGCGGGGCGGGCGATGACCTGCTGTTCGGCCAGGGTGGCGGGGACACGCTGATCGGCGGGGCGGGCTTTGACACCGTCAGCTATGCCACTGCCGGCGCGGGGGTCTATGTCTTCATCGGCGATGCGGGGTCGTGGACGGGCGATGCGCGCGGCGACAGCCTGATCTCGATCGAGGGCATCATCGGCTCGAACTTTGCCGACGTGCTGGGCATGGATGACGGGGACAACCTGCTGGCCGGTGGCGGCGGGGACGACCTGCTGTTCGGCGAGGGCGGGGCGGACACCTTCTTCGGCAATGACGGCTTTGACACCGTCAGCTATCAGACTGCGCCCACAGGGGTGTATGTGTTCTTTGCAGACCTCGGCAATGCGACCGGGGATGCGCGCGGCGATCGCGAATTCTCCTCGATCGAGGGGATCACGGGCTCGGCCTTCGACGACATCATCGGCATGGGCCGCTTCGACGACACGCTGGCGGGCGGCGGCGGCAATGACGTGC
>DBAV01000181.1:37532-37941 GCA_002291875.1 Hyphomonadaceae bacterium UBA1001 | reverse complement strand
GCTGGCCAGCCAACTGGCCGCCGCGACGCCCATGGGCGCCGAACCGGGTATCGCGCACGGGATGGCCAGCGCCCGCCAGGCTGATGCGTCGGTGGCCGATCAGGTTGCCCGGGTGGTGGCCTATGCGCAGGCCGGCGACATCTTTCAGGCCAATCTCTCGCGCTCGTGGACGGTGACGCTGGGCGAAGGGGATACACCCTTCGACCTGTTCCGCAGGATCGGGGCCCGCGGCCCCGCTCCGTTTGGTGCCTTTGCGCGCCTGCCCTACGGCGCCCTCGTGTCGAACTCGCCCGAGCGGCTGGTGGGCGTTCGCGCCGAGACGGGGGGGTTGCTGGCCACCGCCAGCCCCATCAAGGGCACGCGACCGCGCCGCGCCGATCCCGACCTCGATCGCGCCGAGCGTCTGGCG
>DBAV01000181.1:0-37209 GCA_002291875.1 Hyphomonadaceae bacterium UBA1001 | reverse complement strand
CGATCGCGCCGAGCGTCTGGCGCTGGCAGGATCGGTCAAGGACCGCGCCGAAAACCTGATGATCGTCGATCTGGTGCGCAACGACCTGTCGCGGATTGCTGCCCGCGGGGGTGTGACGGCGGGCCCGCTGTTCGCGCTCGAGAGCTATGCCAGCCTGCATCACCTGACGTCCACCGTGACCGCGCGCCTTGCCCCGGGCCGCGACGGGCTGGATGCCCTCGCCGCCATGTTCCCCGGCGGTTCCATTACCGGCGCCCCCAAGATCCGCGCGCAGGAGATCATCGCCGAACTGGAGGGCGAGCCCCGAGGGCCCTGGTGCGGCTCGGCGTTCTGGTTCGGGGCGGACGGCACGCTGGATGCCTCGATCCTGATCCGCACGGTGCTGCTGCGGCCCCAGGCGGGCGGATGGACCGGCACGCTGCGCGCGGGGGCCGGCATCACCGTGGCCAGCGACCCGATGGACGAGGCGCGCGAGATGACCCTGAAGGCCAGCCTGCTGGTGCAGGAAATCACCGGCACACGGGCGCTGTCGGACGGGATGGCAGCATGATCTGGCGTGACGGGGCCCTGATCGAGGACCCGGCCGGCTGGGCGCAGGACCGGGGCCTTTTGCTGGGCGTGGGGGCGTTCGAGACGCTGCGCGTGCTGGACAGGCGGGTGCGCAGGGCCGAGCGGCACCTTGCGCGCCTGGAGCGGGCGCTGCACGCCCTCGGATTGGGCGCGGGCCCCGATCTGGACACCCTGGGCGGTGCCGTGGACATGCTGGCCAGGGCGCAGGGCGTGGGCGACGGGACCGCAAGGCTGACGGTGACCGGCGGGCCCGGCCCGCGCGGGCTTGATCCCGTTCAGTCCCCCTCACCGCGTACCTTTCTGACGCTGGCGCCGGCGGCCGCCGGGCGCCCTGCTCCTGCCCAACTGGTGACGTCCCCGATCCGGCGCGAACCGACCAGCCTGGCCGCGCGTCACAAGACGCTGTCCTATGTCGACAACGCCGCAGCGCGTCGTGCGGCGGTGGCCGCAGGTGCTGACGAGGCGGCGCTGCTGACACCGTCGGGGGTGGTGGCAGGCGCGGCGGCGGCCAACATCGCGGTGCTGCTGGACGAAGGCTGGTGCACGCCGCCCGTCACGGATGGCGCCCTGCCCGGCACGACGCGGGCAGCCTTGATCGACGCAGGCGTCATCGAGGAGGCATCGCTGACGCTGGCAGCCCTGGACCGCGCGCGGGCGGTCGTCCTGCTGAACGCGGTTGTGGGTGTTCGGGCGGTGGCGCGCTGGGACGCGCGGGCCTTTGACGTCACCCACCCCGCAATTGCCAGCCTCTCTGCGGTCGAGGCGGACGCGGACTGATCAGGCGACGAACTCGACCTGCGCGCGATTGCGGGGCTGCAGGATCGTGTTGTGCTCGATCATGATCGGGGGGCTGTCGAGATAGAAGCTGGTCAGCGATTCATACTGATAGCGCACCCGCACCAGCAGGACCGGCTGATCCTCGGCCAGACCGGTGTCGGGCAAGGCGATGTCCGAGCCGGCGCCC
This sequence comes from Hyphomonadaceae bacterium UBA1001, assembly GCA_002291875.1. Classification (GTDB taxonomy): domain Bacteria; phylum Pseudomonadota; class Alphaproteobacteria; order Caulobacterales; family Aquidulcibacteraceae; genus UBA1001. The sequence continues at coordinate 35,675 of DBAV01000181.1, read as the reverse complement.
GGGCACGAATCGTTGCGCTCCCGGCAGTCGGTCACTTCGGCTTCCTCGTCGTCTTCCATGGTGGCGGTGACGATGCGGATGCTGATATTGTCGGCGTCCACCGGCAGCGGGAACATCAGGGTGTTCGAGGCGTCCATGATGGTGCCGATGGCGGCCTCGTCGATCACGGCATTGCGCGACACCAGGTCGGCGATGGTGGCCGAGGTATAGCGAACCTTGCGGTCGGCCTGCAGCGCCAGCGAAAGTTCGGTGAGGCCGAAATAGAAGGCGATCATGACCGGCAGGATCAGCGCGAACTCGACCGCGGCCACCCCGCGCCGATCCCTGATGAAGCCGAACAGCCCGCGGCGCGCGGGCGCCGCGGGAACGGCGCACGGGTCTTGGGCGAGGCGGGGGGCAGGGCTGTCGACATCGGTCATGGCGGTCACGATCCGGGGTGGGTCACGGGTTGGGCGCGAAGGGTTCGGTCAGGAAGATCGAAGCGGATGACACCATCAGTCGCGGCTCACCGCCAGCGCCGAACCGGGCGTCGCGCATGATGTCGCCGATCAGCGGGGTGAACATGTCCCACTCGTAGAAGGCGCGCATGATGACGATAGTGTTGGGCCCGGTGTTCGGGTCGAACTCCAGCTCGTCCTGCCAGCGCGATCCATCGCCGGCGGCGAACGCATCATTGATCGGTTCGGGGCGGCCGGCCGCGGCGTTCCAGTCGGGGAATGCGCGCAGGTCGACGCGCAGGCGCGCCTCACAGTTCGGCAGGCCGATGGCATTCTCGCAGATCGCCGTGCGGATGGCGGCCTCGTCCATGCCGGCGGTCTGTGCCACGCCGGTCCGGATGTCGCGCGAAGCCTCGAACGTGCCGAAATCCAGGGTCGCGACGCCGAGGAACATCAGCCCCAGCTCGATGATGCCCATCAGGATCAGCATGAACGGGAAGATGACCAGCGCGAACTCGACGGCCGTCGCGCCGCGCTCGTCGCGTCGAAAGGCGCGCCATTGGCGCCACAGGCGCGCGGTGCGTGGCATCAATCGGGCGAGGTGCGACATGCCGACCCCTGAGAACCGGAACGGGACGATCCCGTGGTGAACGTCCCGCTTACAGCAAGAAGCGTGAACACCCGGTTTGCGCAAACGGTTAACGGGGCGGTCGGTATGGCACGGGCCACCCGCTCAGGGCTGGCGACCCAGCCCCGCCTTGCCCTGGACGGCGGTGGCCGCCTCGCTCCAGGCTTCGGGCGAGTCGCCCGGATCCAGCGCCCGCTCGCAGCGCGGCGCGCAGTCATAGCGCGACTGCGAGGTGCCGCGCAGCACCGTGACGGTGTTGGTGTTCACCCCGACGACACGGACATCGCCCGAATAGAGCACCTGGCCCTGGTGTCCCAGCACGATCACATTGGTCAGGCCGAACGAGCGCCCGGTGATCGAGACGATGCGGTCGGACTGGACCGCCACACCCGCGATCGAAGGATTGCCGACGATGACGCCGGCGGCCGGCGCAGGCAGGCGCAGCACGGTTGCCTGGTCGACAGTGACGCGCATGTCGTCGGCATGAGCGGGTGCGGCCACGCCCGAGGCGGACACGGCGGCGGCAAGCGCGAAAACAAGGCAGGCGAAGCGGTTCGGACGCATGGCGGTATCCTGAGGCTGCGTCCTGCCTAACATCACCGCCGTTGACGGAGCGTTACCGCGCGGTCCGGAACGGTTCTGGCCGCCGGACGGCCAGCACGGGCCCGCTCTCGGCCTGGATCCGGGCGATCGCGTGGTCCAGAGGTTCAATCGCCGTGGCCATGTGATGAGCATTCGCGTGGATCAGGCGCTGGGCGTCCAGCATCAGGCCGACATGGCCTTTCCAGAACACCAGGTCGTTGCGCTGAAGCGGCGGAAGGCCGGCCGAAATGTCCAGCGGGGTGCCCAATGAAGCCCGCTGCATGTCCGAGTCGCGCGGTGCCCATTGCCCGGCTGCCGCCCACGCCATCTGCACCAGGCCCGAACAGTCGAGCCCGAGGCTTTCCTTGCCGCCCCATTGATAGGGGGCGTGCAGGAAGCGCTCGGCCACGCTGGCGGGGTCCTCGTCCGGCGTCAGCGGCCCCAGATGGTCGGCGACCACCCAGCCGGCGCGGGCACACTCGACGAAACGCCCTTCGCGGCGCCCGCCGACGACGCGCGCGTTCATCGAGAGCAAAAATCGGGGCGCCGATTTCAGGTCAGGGTCGGTAAAGACATAGGTGCGCAGGGCCGACACGCGATGGGTCACCGGCAGGACCGGAAACGAGAGCGCATCCATGTCCACCCACCCGACATAGCCATCGGACGCCATCCGGCCCCAGCCAAAGCCGTCGCGCTCGCCATAGATGCGGATGGTGTCGCCGTGCAGGGCCTGGGTTTCCAGTCGGCCGTCGCCCTCGGGCGTGCGGCGCAGGCACGCCACACCGGCGGTCACCTGGAAATCCTCGCCGGGCGTATCAAAGCCCCCGCGTGCGGGGTCGAGCCGGGGATCGATGTCAGGGGTCGGGGATGGGCTCATGCGCGCCTAGTGGCGCGCCGCCTGGCCGGGCACAAGGTCCTGCGCGCGGCCCAGGATGGCGTCGCCGAATTCGGCCAGCCAGACCGAGCCCTTGACGGTGCGCTGGACATTGACGTTGCGCGCATCACGCGGGTCACGGCCGCGGCGGATCAGCCCATGCGCGGACAGCGTATCCAGCGCACGCGTCACGGCCGGCTTGCCGATCCCCATCTGGGCGGCGAGACCCTTGACCGTATGCGGACCGGCGTCGAGGTACACCGTCAGCAGGATGGCCACCTGCCGCGAGGTCAGATCGGGTTGCTCGCCCCGCACCGAGGCGACAGTGACTCCGCGCCAGAGGTCGAGGGCGCGGCGACGATCGAATTGGATGCCCATCAGCAACCGCTCCAAATGGACGATTCAATTGTGCAACGGCAATTCGGACGTTCGCACAAGAGTCCGTATCGTGAACGCTTCAGACATTTTTCACCATTGGGGCGATTTTCGAGTCTGGATCATATGCCGCGGTCAGGCGTTGTTGTGGCAAATCCTTTACGGGCGCATGGAGGTTTCATGTCCCGCGCCAACCTCCTGCTGGTTCTCGCCGCCGTCGCCGGGCTTGGCTTTGCTGCCTATGCCGCATTCACTGCGTGGACCGGGCTGGCCGGCGTCGAGATGTCGCCGCATGGCTGGGCGGCCCTGGCCCTGGGGTCCATTCTGTCACTGGCCGTGGCGGGCGGTCTGATGATGCTGGTGTTCCATTCGTCGCGGCACGGCCATGACGATGTCGACCAGGACGGCCCGCGCTAAACGGCCGGCACGCCCAAAAGCCGGCCTGTCAGGCCGACAGAACCACCTGGTCGTAGACCTCGGCAAGGGGGATTTGCGCATCGAGCGCGGACAGATGGAACGATTCTTCCACGGCGCGCGCGGTCACCCGAACCCAAGGCGTCTCCGGATCGGGGCCGGTGGCACGATTGTAGACCTCCACGCGGTATTCGTCGGTGTAGACCAGAACAATGTGCTGAAGGCTTTGGAACGTCTTGTAGCGCTCGAGCTTGTTGCCGCGGTCGAAAGCCTCGGTCGAGGGGGAAAGCACTTCGACCACGATCAGCGGATCGGGCGCATAGCGGGTGGTGAGTGGCGGCCCGCACCGAACCATCACATCCGGCGACATCGCCTGTCGGTTGTCGTCCTCGGGCCGCACATAGAGGTCGGGGCCGTGGGTCTGGCAGCCTCTCGGCCGCGCTTTGGACCGAAGGGCCACCGCAACATTGATCGTGATGAGGCTGTGCTTCTCGCTCCCCCCCGCCATGGCAAATGCTTCGCCATCGTGCAGTTCAAACCGCCCCTCGCGTTCGCCGTAGAGGGCCAGGAAGGCGTCGAATTCGAGCAATTCGGGTGCGGGGTTCAGATTGACCATGCTGGAAGCCTATCACGCGCAGGGGCGATTGGCATCATGCGCGGAAGGCTGAGGGCCCGCGTCACATTGCGTTGGCCGAGACCTGCGCTGCCACCATTTCGAAGCCTTCCCAAGCCACTTCGGCGACTGCCGCGCGATAGGCCTCGCAAGTGTCGCCCCAATTCTGGGTGATGCGGCCCGAGGCGGTCTTGTACCAGCTGCCGGCGGCCGGGTCGGCCCATGCGGTTCCGGCAAGGCGTTGCTGCAGGGCGGCATTGAACCGCGCCTGTGCTGCTACCGATGGCGTCATCGCGGCCACACCCCGCTCCGCCATGCCGGTGACGCACCTGGCGATGTACTCGGCCTGGCGTTCGATCATGAAGGTGATCGAGTTGTGACCCAGATTGGTATTGGGTCCATAGGTCATGAACAGGTTGGGAAATCCTGCGGCCGTGATGCCCAGATACGCCTCGGGACCGTCCGAGGCCCATGCCTGCGCCAGTGTGCGCCCGCCCTCGCCGACGACATCGCACGACCACTTCCAGCCGGTGGTTTCAAATCCGGTGGCGAACACCAGGACATCGAGGTCGTGGCGCGTGCCGTCCGCCATCGTCACCCCGCCCGGATCGATGTGGGCGATGGACGCCGTCTCCAGCGTCACATTCGGCTGCTGGAGGGCGGGGTAATAGTCGTCGCAGAACAGCACCCGCCGGGTACCGATCGGATAGTCCGGGGTCAGCCTTGCCCGCAGTTCGGGATCGGCAATCTGCGCCTCGAGATGCATGCGCGACTGTTCGGTCAGGTAGGACCGGCCCAGCTCGGTGTACTGGAAGGCCTGCCAGAACACCTTTTCCGCATTCCAGTAGATCAGCTCGCGGCCCATCATCGCCACATCCAGTGCCGTCAGCATGATCTGCTTTTCCAGGTCGGTGATGGCCCGGTCATTGCGCGGCAGCAGCCAGTTCGGCGAGCGCTGGAACACGGTCAGATGCCCCGCCACCCTGGCCACTTCCGGGATCAGCTGCACCGCGCTGGCGGCCGAGCCGATGACCCCGACGCGCCGCCCGCCCAGGTCCACCGAATGGTCCCACCGGGCGGAATGGAATGCGGGCCCCGCAAAGCTTTCGCGCCCGGCAATGTCAGGCAGCTGTGGACGGTTCAGCTGGCCCAGCGCAGGCACGAAGATGTCCGCTTCGTACACCCGGCCCGCGGCGGTGCGCACCGTCCAGCTTGCGCGGGTGCCATCCCAGACCGCCGAGCGCCCGCCGTCGCCCAGCCTCAGATGTCCGCGCAGGCCGCACATGTCGACCACCTGCTCGATATAGGCGCGCAGCTCGTTCCAGCGGGGAAACAGGTGGCTCCAGTGCAGGCTGGGCGCAAACGACAGCTGGTAAAGGGCGACGGGCACGTCGCAGGCACAGCCCGGATAGGTGTTGTCACGCCAGGTGCCGCCAACGGCATCGGCTTCCTCCAGGATGACGAAATCCTCGATTCCGGCCTGCCGCAGATGGTGGCCGACCGTGATGCCGCCGAACCCCGCCCCCAGGATGACCGCACGCACCCGCTCGACCATGGCGTTTCCCTCCTGCGCAGGGTCAAGGCCCCGTCCGCTTTGGAAGAAAGCGTAACACGCAGCCGGAGCCGGACAAGCCATGTCGCCGGGTCAGGCCCCGGACCGCCGGTCTCCGGACCGGCACGGACGGGGAAATCGCCGGACGGGTGTCCGGCGCTCCGTTTTAGACAACGACCACCAGCTTGCCCGTCGCGCGCCTTGCGGCGAGGTCGGCGATCGCCTGGCCGGCTTCGGCCAGGGCGTAGCGTTTCGAGATCAGGGGCCTGATCTTTCCGGCCGCATAGAGGGCCATCAGCTCGGCGATGTTGGCGGCGTTTCGGGCGGGCTCGCGCGCGGTGAAGGCGCCCCAGAACACCCCGACCACATCGCACCCCTTCAGCAGGGTCAGGTTCAGCGGGATTTTCGGGATGCCAGCCGGAAAACCGATCACCAGATATCGCCCCTCCCAGGCGGTCGCCCGAAGCGCCGGTTCGGCATAGTCGCCGCCGACCGCGTCATACACCACGTTCGCCCCTTCGCCGCCACAGGCCGTCTTGAAGGCCTCGGACAGGGCCTTCTGGGCATCGCGGTCCAGCGGTCCGGCGGGATAGACAACGCCCTCGTCGGCACCCGCGCGACGGGCCACCTCGACCTTTTCGGGCGTCGAGGCCGCAGCGACCACGCGCGCGCCCATCGCCTTGCCCAGCTCGACCGCCGCAATGCCGACCCCGCCGGCTGCGCCCAGCACCAGCAGCGTCTCGCCGGGCTTCAGATGACCCCGGTCCTTCAACGCATGGTGCGAGGTGCCATAGGTCATCAGGAAGGCGGCAGCGTCGTCGAACGGCATGGCGTCGGGGATGGGGATGCAACGCCGCGCATCCAGCGTGATGAATTCCTGCATGCCGCCCCAGCCGCACGAGCCAATCACCCGGTCGCCGATCTGCAGCCCCTGAACACCCTCACCCACCGCGTCGACCGTGCCCGACACCTCGCCGCCGGGCGCAAAGGGGCGGCCAGGCCGGAACTGATACCGGTCCTCGATGATCAGCACGTCGGGATAGTTCACCCCGATCGCCTTCACCGCCAGGCGCACCTCTCCATGGCCAGGCTCGGGCAGCGCGATGTCGTCGAGGCGCAGGGTGTCGGGGCCGCCGGGGTCATGGCTGAGCAGGGCCTTCATCGCGCGTGTCCTTTTCTGCTTTCGCGGGGTGCTGCATCTGGCTGACGCAGGGCCTAGCCGCACGCGGCGGGGGGGCGCAAGGGTGGCGGCATGAAGGGCTATTTCGGCATCGGGGCAGAGGGGATTTCCAAGGCGCACAACCTTGGTGCGCCGATGCGCACGGCCCATGCGTTCGGCGCATCCTTCCTGTTCACGGTGGACATCGACTGGCGCCTGCGCGGCTGGAACGAGACCGACACCTCGCGCGCGGCCGAGAACGTGCCCTTCCACGCCTTCGACACGCTGGCGGACCTGCGTCTGCCCAGGGGGTGCCAGTTGGTCGGGGTGGAGTTGACCGACGATGCGGTCGACCTGCCGGAATTCCAGCATCCCCATGCCGCCGCCTATGTGTTCGGGCGTGAGCGGGGGTCGCTGTCAGAGCCGCTGCAGGCGCGGTGCCATCACATCGTGCGCATCCCCACGCGCTTTTGTCTCAATGTTTCGGTGGCGGGTGCGCTGGTGATGTACGACCGCGTGGTGTCGATGCATGCATGGCGCCCGCGGCCGCTGATGCCGGGCGGACCGCCGGGCGAATGGGTTGCGCCGCGCGCGAACCCGACCCGGCGGCGGGTGGTCGTCAGCCGGGATCCGAACTGACCCGCCAAAGGCCAAGGGGCTCAGGCTGCCAGTCTCGGGCGGGGGCCAAGTTCGACCAGCTCTCCGGCGGCCGTACCGGCGCCATAGGCGGCCTCGTCGTATTCCAGTTTGCCGCCCGAAACCAGCTGGACACCGACCACACCATTGTCCTTGGCGGCGGCCGCCACGATCTCGGACTTCAGCACCACGAGGGCGCGGGAATTGCGCACCTTGACGAAGTGCTCGCGCATCGCGTCCAGACGCTCCATGATGCGACTGCTCATGCCCCACTGGAACCACTTGGCAGCCAGGGTCTGGCGATAGAGGTTGGGGAAGGTGCGGGCCTTGCGGAAGACGTCCCAGCTGTCGCGCATTGCGCGCTGGATCACGACATTGAGGGCAACCGCGGCCTCTACATCTGTGGGAAGGCCGAAATAGACCGGCTCTCCATACGCCCACAGTTTGTGTTTATTCACGGTGGTCTGGTTGACCCAGATGACATCGAAGAACCGCGCCACCGCCATGACCATCTCGGCGGTGTGATTGACGGGGCGAAACGGCGTGCGCACGCCGCCATACACCATTTCGGGCCGCCCGCCGGGGCGGCGCATCGCGTCCAGATCCGCCAGCGAAAAGCCATGCTTGTCAAGCAGTTCCTGAAGGATCGAGGCGGCCGCGAGAGCCTCGGCCTCGGTGCATCCGCGATCACGGGTCCGTTCACGCAGGGCGTGCAGCTTGCCTGCAAGTTCGTCCGGAATCTGCGCCATCACGCCACCCCCTCGTGTTCCTGTTCGACAGCGAGCTGGGTTAGGCGGCCTGGCGTCCACTTGCAAATAAAAAATAGTCGTGTTAACAGAAACTGCAGTCCTCGGGCATGGCGGTGCAGGTCGCCACACGTGTGGCAACCATCAGCACCGGCATCAGCTTGGGGGCGCTGGAAGGCCACTCACAAAAGCCTCGGGGATGGGCCGGCTCCCGCTGCGCGGGACCGGGGTGACGGCCGTTTCATATTTGAAAAGAGGGAGCGTCACCCTGGAACGGCTGAGCGCAGCGAAGGGTATCCGGGGCCCATCCCCTGCGTTGGGAAAACGGCCGAGCGACTAGGTATCGAGGTTCGCGGATCACTTGCACCCGGTTCCCGCCGCGCGGGCCCGGCGTGACGGTCATCTGGTCACGAACGAAGAACCGGTGAGGGTGGTGGAGCCGAGCGGGATCGAACCGCTGACCTCGTGAATGCCATTCACGCGCTCTCCCAACTGAGCTACGGCCCCCAGCGACATGTCGCGAAAGAGGCGCGCTTATAGACCCTTGCCTGACGGCGATCAAGCGGCGGGCTGCCGCCCGTCCACAGCGCCCGCCTGGGGGCCCAGTCCGCGCGTCGCGAGCCAGTCGAGCAGGGTCTGCGTGACCGCCTCGACACCCGGCCCGGACATCATCCAGTGGCTCATCGGCTCGATCACCACGGTCTGCGCCTGACCCTCGGCGAACCGGCCCGCAATGCGCCGCACGGTGGACGGTGGATTCACCCGGTCCAGCGCGCCTGCCATCGCCAGCACGGGTGCCGCGATGCGGTCGGCGGGCGCCGCCGAGGCCATCGACGGGTCGAGCCACCAATGGATCGCCTCCATCAGCGCGCGCCCGGACTCTGGCACGAAGCGGGCATGCAGGCCGCGCGCCTGTGCCCGCGGGAGGCGGTCGAGGGTGTGGCGGCGAGCCACCGGATAATCGGGTTCGACGGGCCGCCGCCAGTAATCGCCCAAGGCGGCGAGGCCCATCTGGGCTGCGGCCTCGTCCATCGTGGTGGGCAGCACGCCCCACGGCGCGCTGGGCGCCAGCAGCACCAGGCCCTCGACCCGGATCCGGCTGGCGGCCACCTGCGCCACGAGGCCGCCCAGCGAGTGGCCGACCAGCACCACAGGCCGCGAGAACGCCGCCAGATACCGCACCATGGCCTCGGAATAGGCGCGCAGCCCCACATCGGCCAGCGCCGCAAGGTCGGCGCCAGGCTCATGACATGGCAGATTGGGCGTACGGACCGCATAGCCGGCCGCTTCCAGCGCCGGACGAAGTCCATCCCAGGCCCAGCCGCCACAAAAGGCACCATGCACACAGACCAGGGTTCGGCGATGCGGCATCGATGGTCAAAGTCCGTGACGGTCGAGCCAGCCGCCGATGTCGGCCAGCATTCGCGGCGTGGCCGGCTCGTCCACCAGCCAATGGCCGCCCTCGGGATACTCGATATAGGTGCCCGTCGCGGCGTATTTGCGCCCGATCCTGCGCACCGAAGCAGCCACCGTCGAGCGGTCGCGCGCACCGCACAGGGTCAGCACAGGCACCGTGACCGATGCCGTCTCGATCCGCGCCGTCCCGTCGGGGTCGGCGCGGTGATTGGCCAGCTGGGCGCAGACCCGCCCGCTGTCGTGCACGGCCGCCGCGACAATCGCGTCATGGCGTTCAGGGGGCACGCAGTTCAGCACGCCCCACCGAAAACCGCGTTCCCACACCTTGAACGCGCGCAGTTCGCTGGCTTCGGCCACCAGGTTCCAGAAGGTGTAGAGCGGGGCCAGCGACAGCGCCGCGCAATCGGCGGGCGCGGCCGGGGTGACCAGCACGATGCCGGAGGTCTTGCCCTGGCTGGCCAGCTTCTGGGCAATCAGCCCGCCCATCGAATGGCCCATCACGATCGGGCGCCGGCCGGTCCGTTCGGTCAGCGCGTCCGCCCAGATGCCGGCCTGACGGACATAGTCGCCAAGCCCAAGCCGCAGGATTTCGGTCGGCGGCGGACCGGTGGTGCGCAGGTCCGGAAACAGGGTCGGCGCGTCGACCACCCGGCCGTCGGCAGCCAAAGCGGGGGCGATGCGGTCCCAGACCGCGCCGGTCCCGTTCAGCCCATGGAGGGCAAGGATGGCTGTTCTCATGCGTGCAGCTGTCCCCCTGGTGCCGCCTTGTCCCCCAAGCCGCCCGTCAGTCCAGCGGGACGGCGAAGCGTGCAAACCGGCGCGCGATCTCTTCGTACACTGCGCGCTTGAACGGCACCACCAGACCAGGTGTTTCGGCCAAGGTGGCCCAGCGCCAGTTCGAGAATTCGGGCTTGTGCAGGTCAAGCCGGATGTCGGCATCGCGGCCGCGAAAGCGGAAAGCGAACCAGCGCTGCTTCTGGCCCCGGAAGCGGCCATCTTCGCCGGCTGGAAAGTCGTAGGCCAGCCAGTCCTCGGTCTGGCCCAGCGGTTCGGCGAGCGAGGCGTCGACGCCCACCTCCTCGTGCAGTTCGCGCAGGGCCGCCTCGGCAAAGTCCTCGCCGCGGTCGATGCCGCCCTGGGGCATCTGCCACGCATAGGGTCCGCTGAAGCCCACCCGCTGACCGACAAACACCAGGCCAAGGCGGTTGAACAGGGCGATCCCGACATTCGGCCGATAGCGGGTCAGGTCCCTGGCGTGCACCGACGTCCTCCGCCCCCGGCCGGTGCCATGCGGCACCCGCCCCTCAGCCGCGGCGCGACTGCTGGAATGACGTTTCCATGACTGCCGATGCCGGCGCAAGCTGATATCCGCGCCGCGCCAGTCCGCGTGCCCACAGCGCGATCTGCTCGACCGTGACCGGATAGGCAAAGCCGACACCCAGGGCATAGCCGCGCTCGAGGGCCAGCGCCTCGAGACGCAGCAATTGTTCGTCGATCGCTTCGGCGTTTGCGCTGGCGTCGATCACGCGGTCGGCAGCGGCGAAGGTCACCCCCGCGCGCCGGGCGGCCGCACCGACGGCCGAGCGCTGAGATACCCCGGACTGGAGGAACGAGATGCCGCGCGCGCGCAGGATCGACACCATCGGGTCGACGGCTTCGGGCACGGTGACGAACCGCCCGCCCAGATAGTTGGTGACGGCAAAGTAGCCGGTGGTGCGCGACATCACCCAGTCCAGCCGACGCTGGTTTTCCTCGGCGTTCGCGGCGGCGAGCAGCGTGTTGGGACCAGCGTCCTCGGCGCCGATGTCGAAGGGCTCCATCGGCACCTCCAGTACGACCTCGTGGCCAAAGGCGCGGGCCTTGTTGACCCAGGTCTGAAGGTCGCGTGCGTGCGGCGCAAAAGCCAGCGTCACTTCGGGCGGCAGGCGGGTGATGGCCGCATCGGTGACGGCGGCATTCAGCCCCAGCCCGCCAATCATGATCGCAATCTGGGGCTTGCCATTGGCGGTGAAGGGGCGGGCATAGGCGGCGGACGGGCGCAGACCGCCGGGCCCGATGGTTGGCAGTGGTCCTGACGGGCCGGGCAGCACAAGGCCGGCCAGCGGGGCGGGTGCCAGGCCGGTGGGGGTAAAGGGGTCTGCGGTGCCGATCGCAGCCTCATCCGGCACCAGGACTTCGGCCTCTGCAAGGACGGCGCCGGCCACCATGTCCATCGAGGGGTCTGCAGGCTCGGTCTTGCCGCGCAGCGACGCCACCTGCCCCTCGTGGGGCGCTGCCAGCGCGACCACGGCACGCGGGGCGCCGGCATGGGGGCTGCCAAAAGACGAAATCGCCCACGCACCGGTTCCCGCCACGATCGAGAACGCGCACAGCGCCAGCGCCACATGACGCAACGCCGCCATGCGCGGGCTGGCCGGAGGGGATGCAGGCTTACGGACGGTGGCTTTGGACATTGGCGGGTCTGCACGCGGCTTGCGGATGGGACGTGCCATCCGGTCCCTGCCTAGGCCGACCCCAGTGAAAAAAGCGTTCCAACATGGTTCACAGGAGGTTGATTCAGCCCTGAGACAGGGCCTCGGCGATCCGACGCACATCCTCCAGTGCCAGGGACTGGGGGAATTTGGTGCCGATCGGACGCTGGGCGCGGATCGCGTCGGGCACGTTCGGGTCGCGCGTCACCGTGCCGACCAGTGCGGGGCGGAAGCCCAGATAGACCTCGGACGCCTTGGCGAGGGCGTCATAGGTGCGGCGCGCGGTCGAGCGTTTTTCGGCGAGGTTGATGACAAGCCCCGGCTCGATGCCCGGCTTGTGGTTGCGCAGCACCTTCAGGAAGGCATAGGCGTCGGCCATCGTCGGCGGCTCGTCATTGGTGACCACCACCACCCGGTCGCACAAGGCCACCAGCCGCATGACATTCAGGTCGATGCCGGCGGCGATGTCCACCACCACGCGGTCATAAAGTGCGGCCAGCGACACCAGGCCGGCCGCCAGTCGCGACACCTCGTCCGGGTGCAGGTCGGCCAGCGTGCCCTTGCCCGAGCTGCCGGCAAGGACGTCGAACCCGCCATGCTGGGATGCGCCACCATTCACCGGATGCACGGCATCGGCCAGTTCGACCCAGCCCGCCACCACCGCCGCCAGGTCCGCCTGCGGATTGATGCCCAGCTGGATGTCGACATTCGCCAGCCCAAAATCGCCGTCGAACAGCAGGGTGCGCAGGCCGCGTTCGGCAAAGCTGGCGGCCAGGGTGGACGACAGGAAGGTCTTGCCCACGCCGCCCTTGCCCGACGCCACGGCGATCAGCTGCGCCTGGGCGACGCGCGGCGGCTTGGCCTGGGGTGTACGGAAACGGGCGGCGAACACCATGTGTCAGGCGGCTCCGCGAACGGCCGCGGCCTCATCGGCAGCATCGACCATCAGGCGCGCCAGCCGCGCCGGGGTGGCCGGGGCCAGACCGACCCCAGCCATGCCACCGATGGCGATCTGGGCCAGTTTCATGTCGCCAGCGATGGCAGCGATCACCGGGGCGCCGCGGCGACGCACCAGGTCGAGGCCGGTCACCACGAGCCGCGTCACGCCGAGCATGGAAAACACCTGGGCCGTCTCCGCGATTTCGTCGGGATGTCCGCGCGCGCTCAGCACGAGGACCGGTTCGACATCCACCGTCGAGACGATGGCACGCAGCGCCTCGACGCTCTCATGATCGAAGGGATTGGTTGAGAAAGCGTCGATGAACAGCGGGCCGCGTCCCTCGCGGCGACGCTCGACACGCTGGATCAGGCGCTGGTGGTCGGCCAGCCCGATCGCGCGCTCGCCCAGTCCCGACAGCCAGCCCAGATGGGCCGCCTGGTGCGGCCGGCCATCATCGAGGGCAATCAGCTCGGCTGCACCCGAAGCACTGACCGCGCGCGCAGTCAGACGCGCGGCAACCGACGAACGGCCACTCGACGGCGGACCCACGAACATCACCGGCCGCACGGGGGCCGGCGGGATGGGCTGGAACGTGATGCGGGTTTCCAGTGCCGCCGCCAGCGCATTCTGGACTTCGGCGCACCCGATGTGGTTCGCCGCCCGTGCCAGGCCGCGCGCGGTGTCGGCCGGCACGCCGTGCCACATCAGCAGGTCCCCGGCGCTTTCCAGCGCGCGCCGCTGGACGGCACGCGGCCGCAGCCCCCAGCCGGCCGGCTGGGGCACAGTCGCGGATGGGGCGAGGGGTGCGGCCGGTGTGGCTTCGGGCAGGGGGTTGGACAGGTTGGCCTCGGGCGCGGGCCCTGGGACCGGCCGGCGGGTGGTGATCGGCATGCTGGCGGCGGTGTGGGTCGAAGGCACCCGCAATGCCGGCTCGACAGCCGCACGCACCTCGACCTCGCCCCGGCGATAATGGGTGGTCAGGATCAGGGCATCCGGGCCCATGTCCTCGCGGATCTGCGCAATCGCCTCCTGCAGCGTCGGGGCGGTGAAGGTCCGCATGCGCATGGGTCAGCCTCCGCCTAGACCTGGCCAAGGGCGCGCAGGCGCACCTTGGGATGGATTTCGTTCTGGCTCATCACCACCGTGGACGGGCGGAAGCGCTCGATCAGCGAGCGCACATAGGGACGCACCACCGGCCCGGTCAGCAGCACCGGCGTTTCGCCCAGTTCCGCCACCCGGTCGAAGGCGGCCCGCACGTCGGCGACGAACTGATGCAGGCGCGAAGGCGCAAGGGCGAGCTGGCGTTGGCCGCCTTCGCCAACCAGCGCCTCGAGGAAGGTCTGCTCCCAGTCGGGCGACAGCGTCAGCAGCGCGAGCGATCCGTCCGGCGCGCGATTGGCCGAGCACAGCTGTCGCGCCAGGCGCGCGCGGACATGCTCGGTGATCTGAACCAGATCGTGCGTCGAGGGCGCGGATTCAGAGATCGCCTCGAGGATGGTGGCCAGGTCGCGGATCGACACGCGCTCGCGCAGCAGGTTCTGCAGCACCCGCTGGACCCCCGACCAGGTGATGTGGGCAGGCACCACGTCATCCAGCAGGGACTGGGTTTCCTTGGGCAGCTCGCGCACCAGCTTGCGGACCTCGGCGAAGGTCAGCAGGTCGGGCATGCTCTCCTTCAGGATCTCGGTCAGGTGCGTGGTCAGCACCGTGGCCGGATCGACCACGGTATAGCCGCGCAGGCCTGCGTCCTCGACCAGGGCGTCGTCGATCCAGGTCGCCTGCAGGCCAAAGGCGGGCTCGCGCACGGTTTCGCCCGGCAGGGTGACCCCTGCGCCCGTCGGGTCCATGGCCAGGTGCTGGCCGATGCGCAGCAGGCCGGTGCCGACCTCGACCTCCTTGACGCGGATGACGTACTGGTCGGGCGGAATCTGCATGTTGTCCAGGATGCGCACCGAGGGCGCGATGAACCCCAGATCCGCGGCCATCTGACGGCGCAGCGCCTTGATCTGGTCGGTCAGGCGACGCCCCTGGACATCGTTGATCAGCCCCAACAGACCAAATCCCAGTTCGATCCGCAGATCGTCCATCTGCAGCGCCTGTTCGGGCGGCATGTCCGCCGCCACCGGGGCGGGTTCCGGTTTGGCCAGCTCGGCGGCCGCGGCCTTCTGGGTGCGCGACACCTGCCACGCCAGAAGTCCCGCCCCGATGCCGATGGCCCAGAACGGGATCAGCGGCATGCCGGGCAGGATGCCCAGCACGAACGCGACTGCGGCGACCATGCCCAGACCCTGCGGATAGCCCGAGAGCTGTTTCACGAAGGCCTTGTCCGCCGAACCCTCGACCCCGGCCTTGGACACCAGCAGGCCAGCCGCCACCGAGACGATCAGCGCGGGAATCTGGGCCACCAGCCCGTCGCCCACCGTCAGGCGGGTATAGACATCGGCTGCCTCACCCAATGGCATGCCCTGCTGCAGGGTGCCGATGATGATCCCGCCGATCACGTTGACCAGAACGATGATCAGGCCCGCTATGGCGTCACCGCGCACGAACTTGGACGCACCGTCCATCGACCCGAAGAAGTTGGACTCTTCTTCCAGCGCCTTGCGGCGACGGCGCGCCTCGTCCTCGGAGATCAGTCCCGACGACAGGTCGGCGTCGATCGCCATCTGCTTGCCGGGCATCGAGTCGAGGGTGAAGCGGGCGGCCACCTCGGCAATCCGGGTCGAACCGCGCGTGATCACCACGAAATTGATCAGCACGAGGACGAGGAACACCACAACGCCGATGACGAAGTTCCCGCCCATGACGAATTCGCCGAAGGCGGCGATCACCTGACCGGCGGACTCGTCGCCATTGTGCCCCTCGGACAGGATCAGCCGCGTCGAGGCGACGTTCAACGCCAGCCGGAAAAGGGTAGAGATCAACAGGATCGCCGGGAAGGCGGTGAATTCCAGCGGCTTCTGGATCAGCAGTGCCGTCATCAGGATCAGCACGGACGATGTGATCGACAGCGCCAGCAGCACGTCCATCAGCCATGCCGGCAGCGGCAGCAGCAGGATGGTCAGGATGCCCAGGACACAGACGGCCAGCAGGATGTCGCCGCGCATCACCGCGCGAGCCATCGCCCGCAGGTCCAGCGGCGAGGAGACCGGCGTCTGGGGCGTGCCCGCCATCAGGCAGCGCTCGCATTCGGCGGCGGCGGCACGGCGATCCCGCTCTCGTTGTAAGCCTTGAGCTTGTTGCGCAGGGCACGGATCGACAGGCCCAGAATGTTCGCCGCATGTGTGCGGTTGCCCAGGCAGTGCTCGAGCGTGGCCAGGATCATCTCCTGCTCGACATCATCCAGCGTGCGTCCCACGAACGATCGTGCCGCCGCCTCGGCCGACGCTGCCGCCCGTGCCACACCGTCACCGCCATGGGCTTCGACCGCCGCGCCGTCGGGCATCCGGATTGCATCGGGGCCGATCTCGGTGTCGGGCGACAGGATGACCGCTCGATGAAGCGTGTTCTCCAGTTCACGGACGTTTCCGCGCCAGGGCATGGTCTGGATGCGTGTGCGGGCCTGCTCGCCCAGGCGGCGCGCCCCGACGCCGTTGGCGCGGGCGTATTTTTCGACGAAGAAATCGGCCAGATGGGAAATGTCGGCAGGACGATCGCGCAGCGGCGGGATGCGCAGGTTCACCACCTCCAGCCGGTACAGCAGGTCCTCGCGGAAGTCGCCGGCGCGCACGGCCGCCCGCAGGTCGCGGTTCGACGTGGCCAGCACCCGGATGTCCACCGGCACGGGCCTGGTGCCGCCCACGCGGTCGATCACCCGCTCCTGCAGGGCGCGCAGCAGCTTGGCCTGCAGCCGCACGTCCATTTCCGAGATTTCGTCCAGCAGCAGGGTGCCGCCATCGGCTTCCTCGAACTTGCCGACGCGGCGCGCGATGGCCCCGGTGAAGGCCCCCTTCTCGTGGCCGAACAGCTCGCTTTCCAGAAGGCTTTCGGGAATGGCGGCACAATTGACCGACACGAACGGACGTTCGGCCCGGCGCGAACGGCGATGGACAAAGCGCGCCATCACCTCCTTGCCGACGCCGCTCTCTCCGGTGATCAGCACCGACGCGTCGCTGGTGGCGATCTGTTCGGCCAGCCTGACCACCTGCAGCATGGCCGAATCACGGGCGATCATCGGCCGGTCGTCGTCCGCCACGGCCGCCAGTACCGCCCCGATCAGTTCGGCATCCGGCGGCAGGGGGATGAACTCCTTGGCGCCGGCCCGGATGGCGTCGGCCGCGCGCCGTGCGTCGGTGCCGATGCCGCAGGCCACCACCGGCGTCACGATGCGCTCGGCGTCCAGGGCGCCGACCAGCGCCGCGATGTCGAGATTGACGTCGATCATGATCAGGTCGCCGCCCTTGCCGGCGCGCAGCACGCCCAGGGCCTGGGCCACGCCGTCACAGCAGGTGACCTGCGCGCCGCGGTCGCGTGCGATCTTGACCGCGGTGGTCAGCTGGCCGTCGAGATGTCCGATGATGAGCACGCGCATGATGGTGTCCCCGTCCGCGGTCAGACCGCGTCGCCGTCCTTGATGATCTCGGTCATGGTCACGCCCAGGCGGTCGTCGATGACCACCACCTCGCCGCGCGCGACCAGTCGATTGTTGACGTAGATGTCGATCGCCTCGCCGACCTTGCGGTCCAGTTCCAAGACCGACCCGCGCGACAGCTTCAGCAGCGAGGCCACGTCGATCGCCGTCTTGCCCAGCACGGCCTGGATGTTCACCGGCACGTCGAACACCGGCGCTAGATCGGCGGCCGCCTTGCGCGAAGGCTCGGTGGGCGCGTGCTGCTCGGGCGTCGGCGCGAACTCGGGCAGCGCCATGTCGTCGGGTGTGGTGGTGGTCATGGCGTGCCTCCGAACAGGTCGAGTTGAGCGCCCTCGCGGTCGGCTTCGGCCAGCCGGGCGTCGATGGCCGCCTCGATGCGGGCCAGAATGTCTGCGCGTTCGTGCACCACGCTGCCGCCAGCCCATTCCAGGCTGACATCACCCGAAGCCATCGAGGGTTCGGCGCGCACGACCAGTGCGCCGCGAAAGTCCATCGCCTCGGCGCACGCCTCGATCATCGGCCCGATGGTCTGTGCCAGTGCGAGCGATACGCGGACGGTGACGCGCGGATCGTGCCGCAGATGGGCCAGCGCATCCTCGACGGCCGCCTGCACGCGGTCTTCTCCAAAGCGGTCCAGCGCCGTTCCCGCGATCCGCCGCGCCGAAACCAGGGCCAGCGTGGCAGCGTCACGGCGCAGGGCGATGGCTTCGCGGGCCAGGGCCCCGACGATCATCTGTGCCTGGCGCGCCAGGGCCTGGGTCGCATGGGCAGCCGCTTCGGCCGCGCGCGCGGCGGCATCCTCGCGGCCACGCGCATAGGCCTGCTGACGCTCGTGCTCGACCTCTTCGGGGGTGAAGCTGGTGCGTCGCGAGGAGTCGGCGCGGAAAATCTCTCCGCTGGCCGAGAACTCGGTGTCGAACACGAACTTGCGGACGCTCGCCGTCATCGTTCCGGGCCCCTCAATAGATCAGCTCGTCATCGCCGCCGCCTTCGGACAGCATGATCTCGCCGCGCTGGGCCAGGTCCTTGGCGGTCTGGACCATGCGCGCCTGAGCGGCGTCCACGTCCTTCAGGCGCACCGGCCCCATCGCGGCCATGTCATCCTTGAGGATCTTGGCCGCGCGTTCGGACATGTTGGAAAGGAACAGATTGCGCAGCCCCTCGGACGCGCCCTTCAGCGCCATGCCCAGCTGGTCCTTGTCGACGGCCCGCAGCAGGGTCTGGACGCCGCCCGGGTCCAGCTTGCCCAGGTCCTCGAACACGAACATCAGCGCACGGATACGCTCGGCCGCCTCGCGATTGCGTTCTTCCAGCGATTCCATGAACCGGAACTCGGTCTGGCGATCGAAATTGTTGAAGATGTCGGCCATCATCTCGTGGCTGTCGCGCTTGGAGGTGCGCGCCAGGTTCGACATGAACTCGTTGCGCAGCGTCAGCTCGATCTTGTCCAGGATGTCGCGCTGGACCGGCTCCATCCGCAGCATGCGGTTGACGCACTCGACCGCGAAATCCTCGGGAAGCGCACTGAGCACGCGCGCGGCGTGGTCGGGCTTGACCTTCGAGAGCACCACCGCGACCGTCTGGGGGTATTCGTTCTTGAGATAGTTCGCCAGAACCGACTCGTTCACATTGCCCAGCTTGTCCCACATCGTCCGCCCGGCGGGACCGCGGATTTCCTCCATCAGCGACTCGACCTTGTCGCCGGGCAGGAACTGGCTGAGCATGCGCTGGGTCTGTTCGTACGATCCCATGATCGTGCCAGAGCCGGACATCCGGGTGGCGAACTCGACGATCAGGCGCTCGACCACGGTCGCGGACACAAGACCCAGATTGGACATTGCGTGCGAGATTTCCTTGATCTCGTCCTCGTCCAGAAGCGCCCAGACACGTTCGGAATCTTCGCCCAGCGCCAAGAGGATCACGGCGCATTTTTCCGCTCCCGAAAGTTCTTCGGGATTTTCGATCGCCTTGGATTTCTTCTGACCGGGCATGGTTGCGGAATCCTCAGGTCGCGTTGTTCAGCCAGCCGCGAATGATCCCCACGCTCTCGTCAGGATTGTTCTGGACGATGTGGGCGATCTTCTTGACCGAGGACTGCTTGACCTGACCGGACACCCGCGAGACCCCGACCGTCTCTTCCAGGACCGCGTCGACGGGGTTGGCTGAATCTGCAGCCGCGGCGCTGCCGTCGGGCCCGGATGCGGTGCCCCCGGGCAGTGCCAACGCGCCCGTGGCACTGGCGGCGGGGGGGCTCATCAGGCCTTTCACCAGCGGGCGCAGCACGAACAGCACCAGCACCACTGCCACGATCAGCAGCGCCAGGATTTCGGCGACGCGCATGATGTCGGCCTCGGTAAAGCCCGACAGCATCGCTGCCGCGCCGGCTGCGGGCGCGGCCACCGGATCGGGGCGGGCAAAGCGCACATTCACCACCTGGACCTGGTCGCCGCGCTCGGCGTCGAAGCCGACCGCCGATCGCACCAGCTGCTCGATGCGCTGGAGTTCTTCGGGCGGACGGGCGGCCCACTGGGCCTCGGCGCCCTCGGCACCCGGCGTGGTCACCCCGTCCACCGCCACCGCCACCGACAGGCGTTGCAGGCGCCCGGCCTGCTGGACCTCGGTGCGGCGGGTGTTGGTGATCTCGAAATTGGTGGTTTCCTGGGTGCGGCCCTCGGACGTCTGCGAACGCGGGCCGGCACCGGCCCCGGCGCCGATGCCATCGGGCACGTTGGCACCGGCGGTCGTCAGCCCCTGTCCGTCGACTTCCGACGACGAGCCGGTCTGCTCGCTGGTGGTGGTCGAGCGCACCACCTGTCCGTCAGGATCGAAGGTCTGGGTCTCCTCGGTGGCGCGGGTCCAGTCCAGCGTCGCGTTGACCTGGACACGCGCATTGCCCGGCCCGACCACACCCTCGACAATTTCCTCGACCTGGCGGCGGATTCGGTCCTGCAGCGCCACCTGACGCTCTTCGGCGTCGGTCGAAAGGATGTCGGCGTCTCCTTCCTGGCCCGACGCCAGCAGCCGCCCGCGATCATCCGAGATGGTGACCCGGCCGGGCACCAGGTCCGGAACCGCACCCGCCACAAGATTGCGGATCGCGCGCACCTGGCCGGCGGACAGGTCGCCCCCTGCCAGCGAGACCACAATGGATGCCGAGGGTTGCTGGCGATCGCGCTCGAACAGCTGACGTTCGGGCATCACCAGGTGCACCCGTGCGCCCTGCACCCCGTCCAGGCTCTCGATGGTGCGCACCAGCTCGCCTTCGAGCGCGCGCAGGCGGTTGACGTTCTGCTGGAACTGGGTGGCACCCAGCGCATCCTGGTTGTCGAACAGCTCGTATCCGACCGAACCCTTGGAAGGCAGGCCCTCGGCCGAGAGCATCATGCGCGCCTCGAGCACCTGCGAGCGGGGCACCATGATCGTCGAGCCGTCGCCACGCAGTTCGTGCGGGATGTTGGCCTGATCCAGCATGGCGGTGATCTCGGCGGCTTCGGCCATCTCCACGCCCGAGAACAGCAAAGCCTTTTCCTCGGTGCCGACGCGGAACATGATCGCCATCAAGGCGGCGGCGACGATCGCCGTGACCCCCAGCGCCGCGATCAGACGCATCGGGCCTGCCTTGATGAGTGCCTGGAACATCCGACCTTCGCCTCGTGCGGTGTGATCCGCCGGGGACGCCAAGGGGGCGACCCGGCACAATCTGCCGGGCCGTTTGTGCCGGGTGTTTGGTAAACAAGCGGTTTAGGTGCGTCGGCCGGAAGGTTGGGTCCGGCACACGTTACAGTGTGGTCACGCGGGCCCCAGCAGGGCCTCGAGCAGGCCGATGTCCGAGAATGCCGGTGTGCGCGGCGCCTGGCCCCCGCGGCGCTGTGCACGCCAGTCCAGCGGGGCCTGACGGGCAACAGCCAGATCGTGTTCGGGCAGCAGATACAGCCTTTGATTGCCGGCGCCCGCTGCCATCCTGACATCGGCCCGCGCGGCGATGCGGCCCGCGTCAGCCCCCAGGTCCATCTGGCGCGCCGATGGGGGAACCAGGCCCGGTCGAAGCAGCCACCAGGTCAGTCCATAGCCGGGATTGGCCGTCGTCCCCTCAAAGCATGCCGCCAGTGCGGCTGGGTCGAGCACAACCGGACCGCGGCCGCGGCCTGCGTCCAGCACCAGTGTGCCGACCGCCGCCATCTGGCGCGCCGTCATGTGCGCGCCATGGGCCAGAACGGGATTGCCATCCGCCCCGCGTCTCCAGTCGGACGGACGCACGCCGATCGGGTCCAGCAGCCGTGTCTGCAGCCAGTCCAGCGGGTCTTGCCCGGTGACGCGCCGCACCACCGCACCAAACACCTGGAAGGGCGCAGGCCCATAGGCGAACCGTGCGCCGGGGCGGGCCACCGGTGACATCGCCAGGGCGCGAGCATAGGTCATCGGGCGCATGGCCGGGCGCGACACCAGGCCTGCGGTGAGGGTCAGCAGATGCCGGGTCGTGATCGCCGCACGCGCCGGATCGCCGCGCCATTCGGGCAGGATGTCGGCCAGAGGCGCGTCGAGCACCAGGCGCCGGTCTGCCACCAGCGCCGCCGCCATCAGGCCGCAAAAGCTTTTGGTGGCGCTGGCCAATTCCCATGCGTTGTCGGCGGTGTGGCCCGGATGGTCCTCGTGGATCAATCGACCGGCGCGCATCGCGGCGAACGAAACACCGCCATGGGCCCGCGAATAGGCGGCCGCCGCCGCGATCGCACGATCGGTGACCTGGCGGACCGGCTGCGCCAGCGCCGCTGGCAAGCCCGCCCCGGCGAACAGCATGGTGCTGGTGACCCCCAGCAAGGCGGCGCGGCGTGTCGGCATGGGCGTCTCCTGTTTGTCCGCTGTTTCACGCAGCCAACAGGGATTTCCGTTGCACGCACTGCTTTTCCTGCCCCTGCTTACAGATCACCGCCCACGGCCAAGGCAGGCCGAGCGTTGGGCCTCTGGTCCAATCCCCCCGTTCGTCATGGCGCACGCACCACGATCACAGATCATCCTCCCAGCAGGATCTCCAGAAAGACACGTTCCGAAAAGGCCTTCTCCGGTGGAGGCGGCAGGACCTCATGAGGACCGAAGCCAGGCGAACGCTGAAAATTTCCCTCATGGGCGATGACCAAGCCATGGTCCGGCAGCAAATAGAGGCGCTGGCCCGTTTCGCTTGCCGCCATCCGCACATCGGCCATCTGCGCGATATGGGCCGCGTCGACCTTCAGCCGATCCAAGGGTGGGGGCGGGTCCACAAGCCCCGGACGAAGCAACCACCACGTCATTCCGTACCCCGGATTGGCCTGGGTGCCCTCAAAACAGGCCGCCAAGGCTGCCGGATCAAGCTTCACCGGCCCGCGACCACGGCTGGCATCCAGAACCATGGTGCCGATCCGAGCCAACTCGGAGACGGTGAACATCCGGCCCCTGCTCAGGTCCAGATTGGCATCGTTGTCCATGAACCACTGTCCATACTTTCGCGGAGGCAGGTCGATCGGATCCAGCAGGCGCGCCTGGACCCAGTCCTGGATGCAGACGCCTCGGACGCCTGTGACACGCGCCACGACCGCTCCGAAGATCTGCATTGGTGCAGGACCATGCGCATAACGCTCTCCGGGCGCATACACAGGCCGGAGCTTCAGGGCCTTGGCGTAGGTCGGGATACGCGGGGACGGGCCGGGCGCGAAACCTGCCGTCATCGTCAGCAGATGGCGGGTGGTGATGCCAGCATAAGCGCGGTCACCACGCCATTCGGGCAGGATATCGGCGAGGGGGGCGTCAAGCGACAGCTGCCCATCGGCGACCAACGCGGCCGCCATGAGGCCAGCCAGACTTGCGCTGACATTGACACGTGCTTGGTCCCAACGAGCCCATTCATGATCGCCGTGCTCGAGCACGGTCTTTCCGTTACGCATCGCTGCGAATTGGAAAGTGCACCCCGGGCTCCTACGAGGGGCAGTGTCCTTCGAGCGCGCATAGGCCGCCGCGGCGGCGATCGAACGATCTGAAATCACCCGGTTTGGCGCCGCGCGCGCAACCGAGAACGGGGTGGCGGCCATCAGGGACGAGACGGCAATCCCTTTCAGGACGTTGCGGCGTGTCGTCATGGTCCGTTCCCTTTGATGGCTGCAGCGCAAAATGCAACTACAAACCCATCATACCGCCTGCGTTTTCCGTTTGGCTCAACAGATCGTTCAGTTTTTCTCCATTTGCCGTTCATGCCTTGCGGATTAGCTGCCCATCGGACGGCACCGCGGTGTCGCTTTCATGACAGTTCCATCCAGGGGGTAATCCATGTCCATCCTGTCGCGATCGCTTTTGCTGGGAAGCGCCGCCACCTTCGCACTCGGTCTCGTCCCTGTCGCCATCGCCCAGTCCGAGGCCGCCATCGACGAGGAAATCGTCGTGGTCGGCAGCCGCGTCAGCGAGCGCACCGCTCTCGAGAGCCCGGTCCCCATCGACGTGATCGATGCGGAGGCGCTGACCCCGTCCGCCAGCCTCGGCAACGAACTGGGCCAGGCCCTGCAGGCGTCGGTGCCGTCGTTCAACTTTTCGCGCCAGTCGAATTCCGGTCCCGCCGATATCGTGCGTGCAGCCCAGCTGCGCGGCCTCAGCCCCGACCAGGTGCTGGTGCTGGTGAACGGGAAACGACGCCACACGACAGCGGTTGTGAACCTGGAATCCAAGATCGGACGCGGCACCAATCCGGTCGACTTCAACTCGATCCCGCTGTCTGCCGTGTCGCGGATCGAGGTGCTGCGCGACGGTGCGGGGGCGCAATACGGTTCGGATGCCATCGCCGGCGTCGTCAACGTGGTTCTGGACGAGTCGACGGGTGGACGCGCCACGGTCAGCTATGGCGCCCACGTCACCGACTTCGAGCCTACCAACCAGTCCATCACCGACGGGCGCACCTTGACCATCACGGGGTCGTACGGGTTTGCATTGCCGCAGGGCGGGGTGCTGCGAGTGGGCTTTGACCTGCGCGACCGCGTGGAGACGAACCGGGCAGGCTTTGACCAGATCCCGTTCTTCGAGAACCAGACACCGGCCAATCTGGCGTTCCAGGGCCGCCGCAACTATCGCCCGGGCGATCCGGCCGTGCAGGACCTGAACCTCTGGTACAACGCCGTCCTGCCGGCCTTCGAGGGGGCCGAGTTCTATTCGTTCGGAACGCTGAACGACCGCGATGGCGAAGGCGCCGCCTTTTTCCGCTATCCGGACTCCAGCGCCAACTTCCTGGCCCTGAACCCCAATGGCTATCGCCCCATCACCACCGGTGCGAATGCCGACCTGGCCCTGACCGGGGGACTTCGCGGCGATGGCGAGGTCTGGGACTGGGACGCCTCGCTTTCGTACGGACGCAACGAATACGTCTTCGGCCTGCTGAACTCGCTGAACCCGTCGCTGGGGCCGAGCACCCCGCGTGCGTTCCGCGTTGCCGGTTTTGAAAACTCGCTGCTGGTCGGCAATCTGGATCTGCGCCGTTCGATCGAACTGTTCGGCGCGACCCAGGCGATCGCCTTCGGCGCCGAGATCCGCAATGAAAGCTTTTCCAGCGAGGCGGGCGAGCCGGACAGCTGGCGTGCCGGTCCCGAGGTCGGTCGTCCGATCGGCAGCCAGGCGGCGCCCGGCCTCCGGCCCGAGGATACCGCCAACGTCGATCGCACGGTTCACGCGGTCTATGCCGAAATCGGGCTCGACCTGACCGAGGCGCTGTTTGTCGACCTGGCGGCCCGCTATGAGGGCTCGGACGATTTTGACGGTGGCCTGGCCGGCAAGATCGCCGCGCGGTATGAGCTGGCGCCGGGGTTCGCCGTCCGCGGCGCGGTGTCGAACTCGTTCCGCGCGCCCTCGCTGCCCCAGCAGAGCTTCCGGTCCAGCGTCACCACCTTCGGATCGGGCGGGGCCCTGACGCGGGTGTCGACGCTGGGCGTGGACGACCCGATCGCGCGCGCGCTGGGTTCGCGGCCGCTGCAGCAGGAAGAAGCCGTCTCGGCCAGCCTTGGCATGACTGGCGAGGTGGCGGGCATCCGCGTCACCGTCGATGCGTTCCGTATCGACGTCGATGGCCGCATCACCCTGTCCGAGCGGATCGACTGCACGGCGACCACCATTCCTGCCGCCACCCGCACCCTGTGCGCAGCCTCGGACGTCACCGACGCCAACTTCTTCACCAACGCGATCGACACCCGCACCCAGGGTGTGGACGTGGTGGCCGACTGGAATGGCGAGGCCCTGGGCGGTGAGGTCGGCCTGACGGCGGCCTACAACTATGCCGAAACCGAGGTGACCAGCGTGAATGTCGGCACCGTGCCCGGCGGTGCGGCCGCCGTGTTCGGCGTCGAGGAGCGCAACACCATCGAGAGCGCTGCCCCGCGCCACACGCTGATCCTGACCGGCACCTGGGAGCGTGGCCCCTTCGGACTGCAGGCCCGGGTGAACCGCCATGGAGAAACCACCCGCGTCTTCGCCTTCTTCCCCGAGGCGGCGGACACCTATGACGCGCGTTGGTCGCTGGATACCGAGGCGACGCTGGACGTCACCGAGACCATCGAAGTCGGCATTGGCGCCCAAAACCTTCTGGACGAATATCCCGACCTGACCAACGACTTCTACAACTACTTCGGCAACTTCCCCTACGACGTGCTGTCCCCGATCGGACAGAACGGCCGCTTTGTCTACGTGCGGGCGGGCGTTCGGTTCTGAGGGTGCGCCGGCCCTGAGGGGGGCCGGCCGTGGGGAAGACCAATGACAAGAGGACGGCCCCGGCCCGCGCAAGCGGCCGGGGTCGAGCCCGTCAGTGGGTTCGGGCGTTGAGGCCGGATCACGCCACCTGGACACCCGCCTCACGAGTGGCCCGGCCGTGGGCAACGGCCCACAGCGTCAGCATGACAGAGGCTTCGGGTTCTATGAAAAAGCCTTGCCGGGCAGGGCGTTCAGCGGGTCGGGACAGGATGTTCGCCGCGATAGTCGTAAAAGCCGCGCTGGGTCTTCTGGCCCAGCCAGCCGGCCTCGACATATTTCACCAGCAGCGGGCAGGGCCGATACTTTGAGTCCGCCAGCCCGTCATACAGCACCTGCATGATGGCCAGGCAGGTATCGAGGCCGATGAAGTCGGCCAGTTCCAGCGGGCCCATGGGATGGTTGGCGCCCATGCGCAGCGCCTTGTCGATTGCCTCGACCGTGCCGACGCCCTCATAGAGGGTGTACACCGCCTCGTTGATCATCGGGATCAGGACGCGATTGACGATGAAGGCGGGGAAATCCTCGGAATTGGTGGTGGTCTTGCCCAGCCGCTCAACCAGGCCCAGCGCCATCTCATAGGTTTCCTGGCTGGTCTGAAGGCCACGGATCAGTTCGACCAGCTTCATCATCGGCACGGGATTCATGAAGTGCAGGCCGATGAAGCGTTCGGGCCGATCGGTGCGGGCCGCCAGCTTGGTGATCGAGATCGACGACGTGTTCGAGGCCAGGAAGGCGTCGTGCTTCAGGATGGGCCGCAGGGTCTCGAAGATCTGGCGCTTAGTGCCCTCGTTCTCGGTCGCCGCTTCGATCGCCAGGTCCACATCGGCAAAGGCCTCCTGGGTGGTGTCCGAGCGGATGCGAGCCACTGCCTCTTCCATGGCCTGCGGCGAGATCAGATTGCGCGCGACCTGCCGCGACATGTTGCGCTCGATGGTCTTCAGGCCAGCGGCAAGGCGCTCGGCATCGACATCGTTCAGGAAGACATCATACCCGGCCAGGGCGCAGACATGCGCGATGCCATTGCCCATCTGGCCGGCACCGATGACTCCGATGGTCCTGATATTGGTCATGCCCCACGACGTTCCTGAATTCGGGGCCGCCCGTGGCAGCCGCGCGCAAGGGAAACGGGCGCGAGGAAGCCCCCGCGCCCGTTGGGTCTATCACAGTTTCTCGCAAGTGCAGCAATCGCGCTGCACACCGTCAATAGCCGATCTTGGCGAGTTCGGTTTCCAGCTCGGGCACCAGCGTGAACAGGTCACCGACCAGCGAATAGTCCGCCACCTGGAAGATCGGTGCGTCGTCGTCCTTGTTGATGGCGACGATGACCTTCGAGTCCTTCATGCCCGCCAGGTGCTGGATGGCGCCGGAAATGCCCACGGCGATGTAGAGCTCGGGCGCCACCACCTTGCCGGTCTGACCGACCTGATAGTCATTCGGCGCATAGCCGGCATCGACCGCCGCACGCGAGGCCCCCACCGCCGCGCCCAGACGGTCGGCCAGCGGCTCGATCAGCCTGCGGAACTGTTCGTCCGATCCCAGTGCCCGTCCGCCTGACACGATCCGCTTGGCAGCGGTCAGTTCAGGGCGGTCAGACTTGGAAAGCTCCTCGCCGACAAAGGTCGAGCCAAAGCCTTCGGCCGGTGCGGCCACGCTTTCGATCGGGGCCGAACCGCCCGCACCAGCGGGGCGGAAGGCGGTGGCCTGGACGGTGACGACCTTTTTGATGTCGGTCGACTCGACCGTCAGCATGGCGTTGCCGGCATAGATCGGGCGCACGAAGGTGTTGGGGGACAGCACTTCGGTGACGCCCGAAAGCTGCATCACGTCCAGCTTGGCGGCCACGCGCGGGGCAGCGTTCTTGCCGGTGGTGTCGGCGGCGAACAGGACGGCATCATAGCCGCCCATCAGCGGGACGATCGTGGCTTCCAGCGCCTCGGCGCCCTGACGCGCCAGCGCCGCACCGTCGGCCAGCAGCACCTTGCGCACACTGGCAATGGTTGCGGCCGAAGACGCAGCGGCGGCGGCATTCTCGCCAGCCACCAGGATATCGACTTCGCCCCCCATCGCGGCGGCGGCGGTCACCACCTTGGCAGTGGCTTCCTTGAGTATCGCATTGTCGTGCGACGCGACGACCAGCACCGGCATCACAGCACTCCCGCTTCGTTCTTCAGCTTGTCCACCAGTTCCTGAACCGACTTGACCTTGATGCCGGCCTGCCTCTTGGGCGGCTCGGTCACTTTGACCACCTTCAGGCGCGGCGCGGTCGAGACCCCGAAATCGGCCGGCGCCTTGGCCGCGATTTCCTTTTTCTTGGCCTTCATGATGTTCGGCAGCGACGCATAGCGCGGCTCGTTCAGGCGCAGGTCGGTGGTCACGATCGCCGGCAACGCCAGGCGCAGCGTTTGCAGGCCGCCATCGACCTCGCGCGTGACGGTGGCCGCGTCGGGCGCCAGCTCGACCTTCGAGGCAAACGTGGCCTGGGGCCATCCCAGCAGCGCCGCCAGCATCTGGCCGGTCTGGTTCGAATCGTCGTCGATCGCCTGCTTGCCCAGGATCACCAGGCCCGGCTGCTCGGCCTCGACCACGCCCTTCAGCAGCTTGGCAACCGCCAGTGGTTCCACGATATCGTCGGTGACAATGTGAATCCCGCGATCCGCGCCCATCGCCAGGGCGGTGCGCAGCGTCTCCTGGGCGGCCTGCGGCCCGATCGACACCACCACGATTTCGGTAGCGGCGTTCTTTTCCTTCAGGCGGACCGCCTCTTCCACGGCGATCTCGCAAAAGGGGTTCATGGACATCTTCACATTGGCCAGGTCCACGCCCGTCTGGTCGGGCTTGACGCGAACCTTCACCTGATAGTCGATCACCCGCTTCACGGGCACGAGAACCTTCATCGGGAACTCCTGGCACGCGTCCGCACAGACGGCGGGCGCCCTTGGCTTGACTGGCCGCGCGCTTAACCGAGGGGGCCCTTTACGTCAACGGAAAGGGCGGTGGCATGGCGGGGCCGGACGGTGCGGATTAGGCCGCCGGTCCACTCTTGTCGAGCCGCGGTCGGACATGCCAACCCCTGATGATCCACCACCGTCGGGCGGAGACGACATGAGGATGACGCGACGATCCATCGCAGGCGGATTCGCGGCGCTGCTCGGGGTCCGTGGCGCCGCCGCGCAGGCACCGCTCCAGGCCGGGGACGCGGACGCCGAACTGCACGCCCTCCATGCCCGCTCCGGGGCCCCCGCCCTTGGCGCGGCAGCCATCGACCTGCGCAGCGGGCGGCGTGTGCGCGCGGTCGTCGGCCGTCGGCGCATCGATTTGCCCGATGACGGCGTCACACTGGATGACCCATGGCATCTGGGCTCGATCACCAAATCCATGACGGCAACCCTGACGGCGCGATGTGTCGAGGCAGGCCAGTGTTCATGGGAACAGCCCCTCTCCAGCCTGCTTCCCGACCTGGCAGACGTGCTGCATCCGGGGCACGCCGATACAACCCTGATCCAGTTGCTGTCGCACACGGCTGGGCTGGCGCCCAACCCGCCCTTGTTCGAGATCCTGAATGCCACCCCCGTCCTCGATGACCCCCGCGAGGAACGCACCGGCCTGCTGCGACGGGTGCTTGCACGCCCGCCTGCCTCTCGGCCGGGCGAGCGGATGACCTATTCCAACCTTGGCTACATCGTTGCGGGCGCAGCGCTCGAACGGCTGGACGGTGTCCCGGTCGAGCGGATGATCGAGGCCCGTGTGTTTGCGCCACTGGGCATTTTCGGGGCAGGTTGGGGCGCCCCCGCGGGTGCGGCTCCGTGGGGGCACCGGCCCTTGCCGCTCGGACTGGGGCTGGGTGGACGCGCACCCCCCGCCGCAGACAATCCGGCCGTGTTCTCGCCGGCAGGGCGTGCGCACATGCCGCTCGAGGGGGTACTGGGATTCTTTGCGGCACACGCGGCGCGCGACCCGGCCTTTCTGTCCGAGGCATCGTGGCAGCGCCTGCACCGGCCCGTGCAGGAGAATTACGCCCTGGGCCTCGAGCGGCGTGCCAACGATGTCGTCTGGCACAATGGCTCGAACACGATGTGGTATGCCGAAGGACTGGCCGACCCGAACCGCGCGCGTGCAGCCGTGGCGGTGTGCAATTCGGGTGACCTCCAGCGCGTCGAGCCGGCGGTTTCCCAGGCGCTGGCATGGGCGCTCAGCCGTCTGGGCTGAACTGCACCGCGCATGACCGACGTGCGGATGCATTCGTGGACGTGTGTATTCGCAGGTCGACGGCGCGGCCCCGGGGGCTCATGTGCGCTCAGGTCTCGGCCGCGGCGATGCGCCCGGCCGCGTTCCGGGAAGGAACACCCTCGCTCATGGCGTCAACGCCCTTGCGGCGCGCCTGGCTCGGGCTTGGCGGAAATCTGGGTGATGTCGAGGCGGCGTTCCGCCGTGCCCTGGTGGCCCTCGCGGACGCCGGGGTCGAGATCGTGCGCGAATCCAGCGTCTGGCGCACCGCGCCCTGGGGTCATGTCGAACAGCCCGTCTTCCTGAACATGGTCGTCGAGATCCGCACGGCATTCGAACCCCTCGAGCTGCTGGACCGATGCCAGGCGCTCGAGATCGCAGAGGGGCGGGTGCGACAGCAGATGTGGGGCCCGCGACCGCTGGACATCGACATCCTGATGGTCGAGGGCCTGACCATGAAGACGCCCCGGCTGACCCTGCCGCACCCGCGCAAGCGCGAGCGCGCATTCGTCATGTTGCCGCTGGCCGAAATTGCCCCGGACCTGCTGGTGGGCAATGTCCCCGTGCGCGAGCGTGCGCGCCTGCTTGACGATGGACGCGCGGTGCGGCTGCGTGCACTTCGCCCCTGAGCGGGGCCCCCGCACGGCCGTTCACAGCGGCAGGGTGGTACGATCCACCACCGATCGCAGCACCACACTGGACTGGATGCGCGCAACGCCCGGCAGGCGCGTCAGCACCTGGGCGTGGATACGCTCGAGATCGGCCACGTCGCGCGCGCACAGCCGCAGGCGATAGTCGCTCTCGCCCGTGGTCAGAAAGCACTGGAGGATTTCGGGCGCCGTTCGCACCGCCTGCTCGAAGGCCGCCAGCGTCGCCTGGGCCTGGTTTTCCAGCGTGATCGCCACCAGCACGTCCAGCGCATAGCCGAGGGCTGCACGGTCCAGTTCCGCCCGGAACCCGCGGATCAGACCCTGCCGTTCCAGCGCCTCGCGCCGGCGCAGGCACGCGCTCTCCGACAGACCGGCGCGCTCGGCCAGGGCAGCGTTGGTCATCCGCCCATCGACCTGCAGCAGCCGCAGGATCAGGCGGTCCTTGGCGTCGATGTCGAACAATCTGGCCTCAAATCTCTGGTGAGCACAAGAATCTTGCGCCGAGTGTCGCCGGTGCACCTGCTTTCGTCAATGAAGCTGCACCGCGGATCGCGTATCGACGCCCGGAGAGGACCGGCGCGTGACCGGCCAACCGGGAGGATCACATGCGCATCGGAAGCGTTCGCGAAATCAAGACCCTGGAGTTCCGCGTCGGTCTGACGCCCGGCACGGTGCGCGAGTTGGTGCAGGCGGGGCATGTGGTGAATGTCGAGGCGGGCGCGGGGGCCGGAATCGGCATCGCCGACGCCGATTACGCCGCCGCCGGTGCGGCGATCCTGCCCGATCCCGCCGCCGTTTTCGGCGCCTCTGACCTGATCGTGAAGGTCAAGGAACCACAGGCATCCGAGATCGCCCTGCTGCGGCCCGACCACACCCTGTTCACCTATCTGCACCTGGCCGCAGACCCGCAACAGGCCGAGGGCCTGCAACGCTCGGGCGCAACCTGCATCGCGTATGAAACGGTGGTTGGTACCGATGGCGGCCTGCCGCTCCTGGCACCCATGTCCCAAGTGGCCGGGCGGATGGCGACGCTTGTGGGGGCGAGCGCCCTGCTCAAGCCCGCGGGCGGACGCGGCCTGCTGGCCAGCGGCGTGCCGGGCGTCGCACCTGCAAGGATCGTGATCCTGGGCGGCGGCGTGGCCGGCACCCACGCGGCCGAGATCGCGATGGGCCTGCGCGCCGACGTCACCGTCTTCGAAAAGAGCGCGCGGCGCCTGGCCGAGCTGGACGTCCAGTTCGATGGACGCGCCAAGTGCGTGTTTTCGACCGCGGACGTGGTCGAGGCCGCCGTGCTGGATGCCGACTTGGTGATCGGCTGTGTGCTGATCCCAGGCGATGCCGCACCCAAGCTGGTTCGCCGCGAACACCTTGCGCGGATGCGACCCGGTTCGGTTCTGGTCGATGTGTCGATCGACCAGGGTGGCTGTTTCGAGACCTCGCGGCCCACTACGCACGCCGACCCGACCTATGTGGTGGATGGCGTCGTGCACTATTGCGTGGCGAACATGCCCGGCGCGGCGCCGCTGACGTCCACCTACGCGCTGCAGGCGGTCACGGCGCCCTATGTGCACACCCTGGCACGCAAGGGGGTGGACCAGGCCCTGGCCGAGGACCCCGGCTTTGCCCTGGGACTGAATGTGCGCGATGGAAAGATCACCCATCCGGCCGTAGCGCACGCTTTGGCCGCAGCCTGACACCAAACGGGGCCCCGCACCAATGGTGGGGGCGCCGATCAGGGGCTTCGGGATTGGGTCACGATGCCAGCTGGTGATGGCGCGGACGGGAGAACGCGCCCCGCCCAGTGTCACACGCCGGCGGTTTTCACTCGCCGGCGGTGGGCCCGGCCGCGCCCAACGCGGCGCGGGCTTCGGTGTCCTGGTCCTCGCGGAACCGCCGCGGACGGCCGCGGCGACGCGGTGCCTCCCCAGCCTCTTCCGTGGGTGCAGGGAAAGACGGCACGAAATCACCGCCCTCGGCCTCGATGACGGTCAGCGGATCGCGGACGCGCTCGTCGGATGGGGTCTCGCGACGTTCGTCACGGCGCTCGTCCGGCCGGTCCTCATTGCGCGGGCGGCGGGGTTCGCCCTCGCCACGCTCACGGCGGAAGCCACCGTCGCGCTGGCCCTCGCGCGGGCCATCCCGGTTGCCGTCGCGCTGACGTTCGAACCGCTCGCCCCGCTCACGGCGGAAGCCGCCCTCGCGCGGTGCGTCACGCTGCCCGTCACGCCCGCCGTCGCGATGCTGACGGAATTCGCGCTGGGGACGCGGCGCGGCTTCGGCCTCGGTGTCGGCCTCATCGCCCTCATCCGACCCGTCGTCCATCTCATCGTCGTCGAACCCGCGCCCGCCGTCCTGTTGCTGGACAAAAACGTGCTGGGGCTGGCTGGCCCGCACGATGCGGAAATAGTGCTCGGCGTGCTGGAGATAGTTCTCGGCCATCACCCGGTCGCCGGACGACTGGGCATCACGCGCCAGTTGCTGGTATTTTTCGAAGATGGTCTGGGCCGAGCCCCTGACCTTCACGTCCGGTCCATTGCTTTCAAAGGTCCGATTGGGGTTGTGGTGTCCACC
This sequence comes from Hyphomonadaceae bacterium UBA1001, assembly GCA_002291875.1. GTDB lineage: Bacteria > Pseudomonadota > Alphaproteobacteria > Caulobacterales > Aquidulcibacteraceae > UBA1001. The sequence continues at coordinate 2,045 of DBAV01000181.1, read as the reverse complement.
CCCGCCGCCACCGCCGGGCTTGCGACCCCGGCCACGCTGACGCTTCATGTTACAGTTCCCGTTCATGGGCCGCCACGATACCCGGGCTCGGGCGCCGATCGCGCCGATGCTGTGTCGGGCAAGTGTTGCAGGCCACGTCGACCGGCGTCCTTCGCCGATCACGGTCATCGCCCCTTCAATGAAGGATCCCGCCCCCGGGCGACTCCGCTGACTCACAACTAGCGCAAGGCCCGCGCCGTTCCAAGCCCCCCGCACAGCAAGTGATTTCGCCTACCACGCCATCGCGCAGCCATCCTTGCGCATTTCGCTGGCGGCCGCCCAGGTGCCGCGCGGGTCGCGCACGACAGCCTGATAGCCGCCGAAGCCGAAATCGCTGGGACCCAGGGTCCAACCCATCGCCTCCAGCGCCTCGCGCGTGGCGGCGGGCACCCCGTCCTCGAGGTGCAGCGTGCCGATGCCACGTTCGGGCTCGCCGGTGGCCGACGCCGACCCTTCGTGGCGCCAGCGCGCGGCGTCGCCGGCCTCCTGCGGGTTCAGGCCGTGATCGACCATGTTCGACAGGATCTGGAAGTGCCCCTGGGGCTGCATGTCGCCGCCCATGACGCCGAATGCCATCCACGGTTCGCCGGCCCGCATCGCGAACGCGGGGATGATGGTCTGGAAGGGGCGCTTGCCCGGCGCGAAGACGTTGGGATGGGCCGGGTCCATCGCGAACAGTTCGCCGCGGTTCTGCAACATGAAGCCCAGACCGTCCGGCACCAGGCCCGAACCCATGCCGCGATAGTTGGACTGGATCAGTGACACCATCATGCCCGACGAGTCGGCGGCGCACAGATAGGTGGTGTCCCCGCCCAGCGAGAGGCCCGCCTCGGTGGCGGGCATGATGGCGTCCTCGCGGATCAGCCCCGAGCGAGCCGCGGCATAGGCCGGGTCGATCAGGCGCGCAGGGTCGAACCCGGTGAAGGCGGGGTCGGCATACAGCTTTGCCCGGTCCGCGAACGCCAGACGCTTGGCTTCGACGGCAAGGTGGATGGCGCGTGCCGACAGATGTCCCGCTGCGCGCAGGTCGAAGCGCTCGAGCATTTGCGCCATCTGACTGGCGACGACCCCCTGGGTGTTGGGCCCCAGCTCGTGCAGCTCGGCATCCCGATACCGCACCTTGAAGACCGGCACCCAGTCTCCCCGGTGATCCAGCAGGTCCTGGCGCGACAGGGGCGCACCGATCCGCTGCATGAAGGCGGCGATGTCGCGGGCAATCCGACCTTCGTAGAACGCTGCGCGGCCGCCCTGTGCCAGCGCGCGATACGTTCGCCCCAGGTCGGGATTGCGCCACAGGCCCCCCTCGGTGACCGTGGCGCCCCCGGGAACGAACGTTGCGAGGAAACCGGCAATGTCCTCGACCATGCCTTCGGCGTGGAAGCGCACATAGCGATCGTGCGAGACCGCAAAGCTCTCGCCGATGTCTTCGGGCATCACCTCGCCGCGCTCGCACAGGTCGATGGCGGGGGCCAGGACCTCGGCCATCGGCAGGCGCCCCCACCGCCCGTGAAGGGCCAACCAGCCGTCCACCGTCCCGGGCACGGACACCGTCAACCCGCCAAAGCGCGGGATGGCGGTCAGGCCGCGCTGGCGCAGGCGGGCCTGCATGCCCTCGAAGGTCAGGCCCCTGGGCGCGCGGCCCGAGCCGTTATAGCCCACACTCTCGCGGCGGGCCGGATCCCAGACGATTGCATAGAGGTCGCCGCCGATCCCGCATCCGGTCGGCTCGACGAAACCCAGCACCGCATTGGCTGCGATCGCCGCATCCACCGCACTGCCGCCGGCGCGCAGGATGTCCAGCGCGACGCGACTGGCGGTGGGGTGGGCGGTCGCGGCGGCACCCCTGGCTCCCCAGACCGTCGAGCGGCTGGCGAACCAGCGGCCCGAGGTGCGGTCGCCGCCGCCTTGCCGCTGCGGGCGGCCAGTGATGGGGACGCCGGGGGCCAATCCCGTGCCCGAAGACGACAAGGACGCCGCGCTCGGGGATGCAGCCGGAGGCCGCCCCG